>NZ_JAGPYD010000039.1:0-387 GCF_018070255.1 Streptomyces sp. RK62
CCCGGCCGGACAGGCGTACGTGGCCACCCAGGACGCCTCGGCCACGGACGACTACTTCCCGTCCAGCGGAGCGGTCGTCATCGGCGGCAAGAAGATGTACACCGTGCAGTACAACCACCGTGTCGCACTCGTCTACGCCAGCGACGTCACCGCGACCAAGGCCGTTCACCACTGGGAGAACGACGGCGTCTGACCGTCGGGACCGTCCAGTGACCTGACAGCGGACACGGTGGCACGTCGCCGTCGCCCGCGGCGACGTGCCACCGTGTCGCATCGACGAACAGCCGAAAGCCTCATCAATGGAGTGACGACAAGTGGATCTCAGACTGGAAGTCCTGGTGCTGCCCGTCTCCGACGTCGACCGTGCCAAGGCCTTCTACAAGGCGG
>NZ_JAGPYD010000007.1:0-399443 GCF_018070255.1 Streptomyces sp. RK62
CCCCGACCCCCTCCCCCCCGCCGACCCGCACGCCCAGCGCGAAGCCGGCTCCGCCCGCCCCCGAGCCGCCCCGCACTCCCGCGCCGACCACCCCGGCCGCGACACCCACACCCACGCCCACGCCTCCTCCCCCGCCGGCCCCGGCCGAGTACCGGTGGGACGAGCTGGCGTACGACCTCACCGGTGACGGCAGCGGGCCGGAGATGCGGCTGGCCGAGAGCAGCTGGGTGTGGCAGCGGCAAGGGCTGTCGATCGCGGGCCGGCACTACGCGCACGGCGTCACCGTCAACGGCCGGTCCTCCGTCACCATCGACCTCAACCGGCGGTGCGACGCCTATGAGGCGCGGGTCGGCGTCGACGACTCGACGCTGGGGCTCGGCCGGTTCTCCTTCTCGGTGCACGCCGACGGGGTCCGGCTGTGGCGGTCCGGCACGGTGAAGGCGGGTGCCGCCGCCGTGCCCGTCCACGTCGACCTGACCGGGCGCCGGACCGTACGGCTGGTCGTGGAGCCGCACGGCGCCTTCGACACCCTGCTGCCCGCCGACTGGGCGGACTCCAAGTTCCGCTGCTCCTGACCCGGTTCGGCAGCACCCCTCCGGTGTAACCCGGATCACACGAATCCAGTGCATCGTTTCGGCCTGCCCAGTGTCTTTCCCTGAATGTAGGGGGCCGGTGGCGACAGGGGACGGTGGGCGTGGAGCAGAGTCGGGCCGAAGGGTTCGACGGGTTCGTGGCAGCTCGCTGGTCGGCGTTGTTCCACCTGTCCCGTCTCCTCGTGGGTGGCGATCGGCACCGGGCCGAGGACCTGCTCCAGGACGCGATGGTCAAGCTGTGGTTCGTCTGGCCCCGGATCGCGGAGGAGGCGCCGGAGGCGTACGTACGGAAGGTGCTGGTGCGCGCGGCGGCCCGGTCGGCGCGGCGGCGCTGGTGGGGGGAGCGGCCGGTCGAGCAGCTGCCGGACCTGCCCGGGACCGGTGACGTGTCCGCCGCGGTCGTGGAGCGCTCCCGGCTGGAGGCCGCGCTGGCCCAGCTGCCGGCGCGGCAGCGGGCCGCGGTGGTGCTCCGGTACTACCAGGACCTGTCGGAGCGGCAGGTGGCCGAGGTGCTGGGGTGCCCGGTGGGCACCGCGCGGTCGCACGCCTCGCGGGGCGTGGCACGGCTGCGCCGCCTCCTGTCCGACGTGATCGAGCCGGTGGGGTGAAGAAGCCGATGGACCACTTCGAGCGGGAGCTGGCGCGGATGATGCGCGACTCCCGGGAGCACACCCCCTTCGAGCCCGAGCACCAGGTGCGGCTGCACGCGGGGGTGCGGGCCCACCGGCGCGTCCGCGCGGTGAAGCGGGCCGCCGGCTCGGTGCTGGCGGTCGTCGGCATCGGCCTGGGCTTCGCCTGGTTCGCGCTGCCCCACGACCGGGGCGACGAGCATCCGCAGGGCCCGTTCCCGCGCCCGGCGACGGCCCCGGCGACCCCCGGCCCCACCCCCTCGCCCGAGCTCTCCGGCCCCACCGAGTCGCCGCCGGAGTCGCCCACCGGTTCCGCCGACGACTCCGCGCCGTCGACCACCGCCCCCTCGGCCGGCCGTGAGTCCCCGACGGCCGACCCCACCCGGACCGAGAACGAGGAGAAGGACCGGGGCGGCGGGACGGAGACCGAGGCCGGGTCGGACGGCGACGCGGACACGAACACCGAGGCGCCGCCGGACCGGGACACCAGCCCGCCCACGAACACCCCGGACGGGCAGCCCAGCAACACGGAGGTCTCCGCGCCGCCCTCGGGGGAGCTCTTCTAGCCGCCCCCGCCGACCGGCCCCCCGGCCCCCGACCCCGACCACTCACCGCGGCAGGTCACCCCGTGATGCCACGCGCGCCTTCGGCATGCCCTGCGCCAGAGAACGAACCTGGATGGAACGTGACAAATCTGATGGATCATCTGCCGCTCCGGACGCCGCTCCCGGCGCACCAGCGCGAGCCGGTCCTGGACGTGGTCGTCCCGGTCCACAACGAGCAGGCGGACCTGGAGCGCAGCGTGCGGCGGCTGCACGCCCATCTGCGCGAGACCTTCCCGTACCCGTTCCGGATCACCGTCGCGGACAACGCCAGCACGGACGCGACCCCGGCGATCGCGGCCCGCCTGGCCGAGGAACTGCCGGAGACGGAGTGGCTGAGG
Organism: Streptomyces sp. RK62; assembly: GCF_018070255.1. Taxonomy (NCBI): domain Bacteria; kingdom Bacillati; phylum Actinomycetota; class Actinomycetes; order Kitasatosporales; family Streptomycetaceae; genus Streptomyces; species Streptomyces sp. RK62. The sequence continues at coordinate 2,166 of NZ_JAGPYD010000007.1, forward strand.
CTGGCCGAGAAGGGGCGCGGCCGGGCGCTGCACACGGCGTGGTCGCGGTCCGAGGCGCCGGTCCTGGCGTATCTGGACGTGGATCTGTCGACGGATCTCGCCGCGCTGCTGCCGCTGGTCGCCCCGCTGATATCCGGGCACTCCGACATCGCGATCGGCACCCGGCTGGCGCGTGGCTCGCGGGTGGTGCGCGGGCCGCGCCGGGAGGTCATCTCCCGTTGCTACAACGCGCTGTTGCGTTCCACGCTCGCGGTCGGCTTCAGCGACGCGCAGTGCGGGTTCAAGGCGGTGCGGCGGGATGTCGCCGAGCGGCTGCTGCCGCTGGTCGAGGACTCGGGGTGGTTCTTCGACACCGAGATGCTGGTGATCGCCGAGCGGGCCGGCCTGCGGATCCACGAGGTGCCGGTGGACTGGGTCGACGACCCCGACAGCCGGGTCGACATCTGGGCGACGGCGCTGGCCGACCTGCGCGGCATCGCCCGGATCGGCGCGGCGCTGGCCCGGGGCACCCTTCCCACGGCCCGGCTGCGCCGGCGCGAGGACGGGCAACCGGACGGTCTGGCGGGGCAGTTGCTGCGGTTCGGTGCCGTGGGGGCCGTCAGCACCCTGGGCTATGTGCTGCTGTACGGACTGCTGCGGCCGGCCGCGGGACCGCAGGCGGCCAACGCGGTCGCGCTGCTGCTGTGCGCGCTCGCCAACACGGCCGCGAACCGGCGGCTGACGTTCGGGGTGCGCGGACGGGACGGGGCGCTGCGCCACCAGGCGAAGGGCCTGCTGGTGTTCCTCGTCGGTCTGGCGCTGACCAGCGGTTCGCTGGCCGTCCTGCACGGTGTCGCGCCGGACGCCGCGCGCGCCACGGAGCTCGTGGTGCTCGTCGCCGCCAATCTCGGGGCGACCCTGCTGCGGTTCCTGCTGCTGCGCGTGTGGGTGTTCCGGGCGGGCCGGCGCGGCACGGAGGCGCGCGCGTGAACGCCACCCTGACCCCCGTCGACCAGCCCGCCGCCGTACCCTCCGACCGCACCGGCCGGGACCGGCTCGACGGCGTGCGGCGCAGAGCCGCGGAGCTCGCCCGCGAGCATCTGCCGGTCATCGTCCTGTACGGCGGCCTGAAGCTGATCGGCTTCCTGGTCTTCCTGCATCTGCTCGATTCCACGGGCGACTTCCGCCGCAAGCACCCGCGCTTCGGCGGCGGCGAACACGCGTGGGACGTCCTGGCCAGCTGGGACGGCTGGTGGTACCAGCAGATCGCCGCCCATGGGTACGACCCGGCGCTGGTCCGGATCCCCGACGCCAAGGGCCTGATCACCCTGGAGGGCAACTCGGCGGCGTTCTTCCCGCTGTACCCGGCCACCATGCGGCTGGTCTCCGACATCACCGGTCTCGGCCTGTACGGCGCCGGCCTGCTGGTGTCGATCGTGTCGTCGTTCGTCGCGGCGCTCGGCATCCACGCCGTCGCCGCCCGCTTCGGCGGCCGTCGCGCCGGGCTCGCCGCGGCCGGATTGTGGGCGGTCTGGCCCGGCTCGGGCACCGAGTGGTCGGGCTACTCGGAGTCCCTGTACGTCGCCCTCGCGGTGTGGGTCTGCCACGCCGTGATGAACGACCGCTGGCTCACCGCGGGCGTCCTCACCTTCACCGCCGGACTGAGCCGCCCCACCTCGGTGGCCCTGATCGCCGCGCTCACCGTCGCCGCGCTGCGGACCCTGCACCGCCGCCACGACGGCGACCTGTCCCGCCCGCTCACCGCGATCCTCCTCGCCCCCCTCGGGCTGGGCACCTATCTGCTGTACGTCGGCGACCGGATGGGCCGGCTCGACGGCTACTTCGTGCTGCAGAAGGGCGCCTGGGCCCACACCTTCGACTACGGCGAGCAGACCCTCGACGTCTTCGCGAACGTGGCGGTGGGCCGGCGCGACTACCTCTTCGCGTTCCCCGTCCCCGACCTGATCGGGGTGATCGTCGTCCTGCTGGGCCTGGCGCTGATCGCGCTGCTGATCCGGCTGCGCCCGCCGTCCGTGCTGGTCGTCTACACGGTGCTGACCTTCGCCCTGGTCCTCGGCAGCCAGCAGATCTTCGGGAACGTCTCCCGCTATCTGCTCCCGGCGTTCCCGCTGTTCGTGCCGCTCGCCCTGAAACTGCGCACCCTGAGCCTGCCGTTGCTGTGCGGGCTGCTCGGCATGGCGGCAGTGGCGTCGGGGTCGTACGCGGGCTACGTGCTCTTCGAGCTGGGCGTGCCCTGACCGGCTCCCAGGCCCGTGTCCTGACGAGTCCTGGCCGGTCCGCCTACCGGCCCGCCGCCCCCGCCCCCAGGGCGCCGCGCTTCGGCCGGATGCCCGCCGGTACGGCACGGGCGCGGGCCGGGGTGCCGGTCCAGCAGGTGCCCCGGCGGGACAGCAGGCGGCCGAGCCAGAGTTCGAGGGAGACCAGGTCGGCGAGGCCGTCCAGGGGGAGCGGTTCGCCCTCGGCGGCGGACCGCAGGGCCTTGCGGACCACCCGGGCCTCCACCAGGCCGGCCTGGGCGAGCAGTGGGCTGCCGAAGAGGTCCATCAGGGGTTCGGCCGCCACCCTGAGGCCGGTGCGGGCCGCCACCGCCGCCGGGGCGTGCGAGGTGGCGCCCCAGCCGGGCGGGAGGTCGGCCACACCGGCGCCCTCCAGGACCCGGCGCAGGATCGAGGCACGGGCGCCGGGCTGTACGCGCAGCGCCTCAGGGAGGGCCCGGCAGGCGCGGACGACCTGGTTGTCGAGGAACGGGGTGTGCAGACGCTGGGAGCGGATCTCGGCGGCCTGCTCCAGGACACGGATGTCGGCGGCGTGCCGGGCGAGGGCCGCCCGTGCGCGGTAGTCGCCGGGGCGCTGGCCGGGGCCGACGCCGTTGCGATGCGTCGCCGACTGCAGGCGAACCGATACTTCAGCCAGTGCCTCCCCGGTCAGCCAGCGGGCCGCCGGGCCGGGTCTGGCCCAGGTGAGCGCGGCGAGCGAGGCCCCCACCGCACCGCCCGGCTCCTCGAAGCGGTGGTCCATCAGCCGGGCGGCCAGCGTCTCCAGGCCCGCGCCGTACGGGGTGCGGGCAAGCTTGCGGGCCGCGCCGTACACGCGCGCGGGGACCAGCACCGAGCCGTCCGCCTTGGTCAGCGCGGCGACCGGGCGCACCAGATGCCGTCGCTTGCGGTCCATCAGCAGGTCGGCGAGGCGGGCCGGGTGGGCGTCCAGGACCTGCCGGGCGCCATAGCCGGTGAAGTGGTCGGCGCTGCCGGACGCGAGGCGGGCGCGGTGCCGGGCCGCCGTCACCAGGCTGGGCCCCGGCTCGTCCGTGAGCGGTCCGTCCAGGTCGGCGTAGGGCAGGGTGTCGTCGCCGCCCGCCACCACGACGTGATGGAGACGGGGGTTGGCCGCCAGGGCGCCGGCCCGCTCCAGCTCGGCCTCGCGGCCGCCGACGGCGAGGTCGTTGAAGGTGACCGCGAGCAGCCGCTCGCCCGCGCCGGTGCCATGGCCCAGGACGGTGCCCGGCATCCCGGGCAGGCCGGCGGCGAGCAGGGCGAGGGTGCCGGAGGCGGGTCCGCCGGACAGGTCGGCGCCGATGCCGGGGACGGGCATCCCGCGCGCGGCGCGCCGCTCGGCGGGGCCCATTCCCGGTACCGGTCCCGGGTCGATGTCCGGCACATGGCGGGGCGCGGACAGACGCGCGCGTACGGCGTCCACCAGCGCGTCGCGTACGGCGTCCACCGCGCTGTCGGGGTCGGCCGGGGGTGCCGCCACGGCCAGCGAGGCGACGGGTTCGTACCCGGCGATCTCACGCGCCCCGGCGCGCAGGATCAGCGCGTGCCCGGGCGGGATGCGCCGTACGCCGTCGTACGGGGTGGAGTCGTGCACCGCGGCCGGTACGTCGGGGGCGGCGAGCAGCGCCGCGAGGTGCCCGAAGTCGAGGTTGGCCTCGATGAGGTCGGCGAGCGGGAGGGCGGCGGTCGCGTAGGCGGTGCCACCGGCCCAGGGCGTGTAGAAGACGGGCCGGGCGCCCGCGAGGTCGCCGCACACCGTGACCCGGCGGCCGACCTGGACGACGGCGGTGTAGCTGCCGGGCCAGGCCGTCAGATGCCGCAGTGCGCCCCCCCGCGCGGCGAAAAGACCGAGGCGCAGCTGCTCGTCGCTGGCTCCGCAGGTGCCGAGGACCGCGATGCGGTTCTGGGCGTCGGCGCTGACCACGCGCACCTCGTCGGGGCGCCAGTCGCCGACCGCCCACAGCGGGTCCGGATCACCCCACAGAAGGTGGGAGCCCACCGGGTGCACGGTCTCGCCGTCGGGCCCGGTGGCGCCGGCGGAGTCGATTCCGGCGGCCACCGCGGCGGTGCTGCTCCATCCCACCAACCACCGCATCGACGCCTCCACAGGCTGTGGACAACCAGGTGCACGGTATGAACCGGGTCACCATGCTGCCATGAAGGAGGCGCGCCGGAGCGGCGACGGAGCCGCTCGGCGTCGTTGAATGCGCCCGTGTCCGCGCCCCCCGCCCAGGTCGCGCGCGACCCCAACTGCCGTACGGGCAGGGGCGATCGGGCTGGTGGCAGGGGTGGATCGGCCATCATCCGCGACCTGAATGCGCCCCCGGTACGCTCCCTGAAAACGCCTTTCGCGCCCTCAACTTCCATGGTGAGAGCGGAAATCACCCGTACGGGGCGTGGTCGGTTTTCGGCCAAATCGGCGCTGTAGGGGCAGGCTTACGCACACTCCGTGCAACCCCTGCGGACTACTCGCCGTGCTCGTCGCGCGCGCAGTCCGGGGAACGGAGTGCGCCCCCCGGACCGTTCCGCCGCCCGCGGGGATGGAGGCGGCGGAATCCCCCAGCCCACTGGATCCAGTACAGCGGGCCGACCCACGCGAGATCCATGGAACCGCTCCCCCGGTGGCCGGAGAAGAGCGCACATGCGGGCGCACGGCCACACAGCGGGAGCACGGCACAACTGTGCGTAGGGGGTGCGCACTTGAGTGCGGACCACAATCCCGCCATCCGGAAGAATGCCCCTTAACGCTTGGGATGCGGCGAACTACGCTGGGTTTACGAATGCCGCGCGGTTATGCCAGAGCGGCAGCCGTCTGTGTCGAGGGGTGGCGCATGTCCAGGGAGCAACGCGGGCCGAACGAAAAACTCGGCGCCGTTCTCGCCCTCGCGGGAATCAGCAACGCCGGCCTCGCGCGGCGCGTCAACGACCTTGGCGCCCAGCGGGGACTGACACTTCGCTACGACAAGACGTCGGTGGCGCGCTGGGTGTCGAAGGGCATGGTGCCGCAGGGTGCCGCCCCGCACCTGATCGCCGCCGCGATCGGCCAGAAACTCGGCCGCCCGGTGCCGCTCCACGAGATCGGCCTGGCGGACGCGGACCCCGCGCCGGAGGTGGGCCTCGCCTTCCCCCGGGACGTAGGACAGGCGGTGAAGTCGGCGACGGAGCTCTACCGTCTCGACCTGGCCGGGCGCCGCGCCGGTTCCGGCGGCATCTGGCAGTCCCTGGCCGGCTCGTTCGCCGTGAGCGCGTACGCGACCCCCGCGTCCCGGTGGCTGATAACACCGGCCGACTCGTCGGTCGCCCGCGAGGTGGGCCCGTCCGAGGGCTCCGGGGCACCGCTCAAAGTCGGCCACAGCGATGTGCAGAAGCTGCGCGAGGCCGCCGAGGACGCCAGACGCTGGGACTCCAAGTACGGGGGCGGCGACTGGCGTTCCTCCATGGTCCCCGAGTGTTTACGGGTGGAGGCGGCGCCGCTGCTGCTCGGCTCGTACTCCGACGAAGTGGGCCGCGCCCTGTTCGGGGCCTCGGCCGAACTGACCCGGCTCGCGGGCTGGATGGCCTTCGACACCGGTCAGCAGGAGGCCGCGCAGCGGTACTACATCCAGGCGCTGCGGCTCGCCCGCGCGGCGGCCGACGTGCCGCTCGGCGGCTATGTGCTGGCCTCCATGTCTCTCCAGGCCACCTACCGAGGCTTCGGCGACGAGGGCGTCGACCTCGCGCAGGCCGCCCTGGAGCGCAACCGCGGCCTCGCCACGGCCCGCACCATGAGCTTCTTCCGCCTGGTGGAGGCGAGGGCCCACGCGCGCGCGGGCGACGCCCAGGCGGCCGGTGCCGCCCTGAAGGCGGCCGAGGGCTGGCTGGAGCGCTCCCGCGAGGGCGACCACGACCCGTCGTGGCTCGGCTTCTACTCCTACGACCGCTTCTGCGCGGACGCCGCCGAGTGCTACCGGGACCTGAAGGCGCCCCGGCAGGTGCGGCGCTTCACCGAGCAGGCGCTGTCGAAGCCGACGGAGGAGTTCGTGCGCTCGCACGGGCTGCGGCTCGTCGTGTCGGCGGTCGCCGAGCTGGAGTCGGGCAACCTCGACGCGGCGTGCGAGCAGGGCGTGCGGGCCGTGGAGGTCGCCGGGCGGATATCGTCCGCGCGCACCACCGAGTACGTGAAGGACCTGCTGCACCGCCTGGAGCCGTACGGCGACGAGCCACGGGTCGTGGAGCTGCGGGAGCGGGCCCGCCCGCTGCTCATGACGCCGGCCTGAGCGGCTCATGACACCCACGGGGCGCGCCTCCCGGGTTCGACCGCGCTGTCAGTGGGGCAGGGCATCATCGAAGCCGGGAGGTGGTGCGGGTGCGGGCGCTCGGGCTCGACTGTGACGTGCTCGTGGTGGGCGGCGGGATCGTCGGGCTGGCCACGGCGTACGCGGTCACGCGTGCGGCGCCGGGCACCCGGGTGACCGTGCTGGAGAAGGAGCCCGGCCCCGCCCGCCACCAGACGGGACGCAACAGCGGCGTGATCCACAGCGGCGTCTACTACCGCCCGGGGTCCCTCAAGGCCCGGTACGCGGTGGGGGGCGCCGCCGAGATGGTCAAGTTCTGCGCGGAGTACGGCGTCGCGCACGCCGTGACCGGCAAGCTGATCGTCGCCACCGGCCGCGAGGAGCTGCCCCGGCTGCACGCCCTGGCCCAGCGCGGCCGGGAGAACGGCATCGCGGTGCGCGAGCTGGGCGCCGCGCAGATCGCGGAGCACGAGCCCGAGGTACGGGGCCTGGCCGCCCTGCATGTGCCGACCACCGGCGTCTGCGACTTCACCGGGGTGGCCCGCCGGCTGGCGGAGGCGTCCGGCGCCGAGATCCGCTATGGCGCCCACGTCGAGCGCGTCGACCGCAGACCGTCCCTGGGGGTGGCCGTGCGCACCACGCGCGGGGACATCGTCCGTGGCCGCGTCCTGGTGAACTGCGCCGGGCTGCACTGCGACGAGCTGGCCCGGCTGACCGGCGACGACCCGGAGGCGCGGATCGTGCCGTTCCGGGGCGAGTACTACACGCTGAGGCGGCCCGAGCTGGTGCGCGGCCTGGTCTACCCGGTGCCGGACCCGGCGTTCCCCTTCCTCGGCGTGCACCTCACGCGGGGCATCGACGACGGCGTGCACATCGGCCCGAACGCGGTGCCGGCGCTGGCCCGCGAGGGCTACGGCTGGGGCGTCGTACGGCCCCGGGAGCTCGGCACCACGCTGGCCTGGCCCGGGGCGTGGCGCATGGCCCGCCGGCACTGGCGGTACGGGGCGGGCGAGCTGCGCCGGTCGCTGTCCAAGGCGGCGTTCACGGACGCGGTCCGCCGGCTGCTGCCCGCCGTGGAGCCCGAGGACCTGGAGCCGGCGGCGGCCGGGGTCCGGGCCCAGGCGGTCCTGCGGGACGGCTCGCTGGTGGACGACTTCCTGATCCGCGAGGGCCCGCGCGCCGTCCACGTACTGAACGCACCGAGCCCGGCGGCGACGGCCTCCCTCCCGATCGGCCGCGAGGTGGCCCGCCGGGCACTGGGGGCACTGGCGACCGCCTGATCCGCGCGCCCGGGGCCGTCCGAGGCGCCCGGACCGCTCAGGCCAGGGCCCGCGACACAAGGACGGCATCCTCGGGCGGTTCGGGCCGACGAGGCCTTCGGGCCGTTCAGGCCGTTCAGGCCGTTCAGGCCGTTCAGGCCGTTCAGGCCGTTCGGGTCGACGGGCCTTCGGGCTCACGGGTCCTTGGAGCCGCTCGGGCCCGGGCCCGCGGGGCAAGGGCGGCACCCTCGGGCCGCCCAGGCCGCCCAGTCCGCTCGGGCCGCTCGGGCCGCTCGGGCCGCTCGGGCTCACGGGACCTTCGAGCCCTCGGGTCTTCCGGGCCCACGGGTCTTTCGGGCCGCTCGGCCCGGGCCCGCAGCCCCCAAGGCGGCCACCCTGGGGCAGTCTGCCGCGCAGCCCGACGGCGGCACCTTCGGGGCCGTCCAGACCGGCCCGCAGCCCAAGGGCGGCACCCTCAGACCGCCCGAGCCAGGCCCCCAGCCCAAAGTAGCGGCGTCGGGAAGCACGTAAAATCGATGCCACTGTGTCTGATTTCCGCAACGCCCCCGAAGCCGCCCCGCCCGGGGCCCCCGTCTCCTCCGGCGCCCCCGGCGAGCAGGGCCCCCGCACCCCCGGCGACCCCGTCCCGCACGCCCGGGCCAAGGGGGAGCCGCGGTTCCCCGAGGGGCCGAAGCCCGACCCGGCCGGGTCGCACTTCGAGCGGCGGATCCGCAGCTTCCAGCCGCGCCGCAGCCGGGTCACCACCGGCCAGGCGGATGCCCTGCGGCGGCTGTGGCCCCAGTGGGGCCTGGACATCGACGGGCAGCGCGTCATCGACCTGGCCGAGCTGTTCGGCAACGACCACCCGGTCGTGCTGGAGATCGGGTTCGGCATGGGCGAGGCCACCGCGCAGATGGCCGCCGCCGACCCGGACACCAACATCCTCGCCGTCGACGTGCACACCCCCGGCCAGGGCAATCTGCTCAACCTCGCCGAGCTCCACGGCCTGAGCAACGTCCGCGTCGGCAACGGCGACGCCATCATCCTGCTCCGCGAGATGCTCGCGCCGGACTCCCTCGACGGGCTGCGCGTCTACTTCCCGGACCCCTGGCCGAAGAAGCGGCACCACAAGCGGCGGCTCATCCAGCCCGCGTTCCTGGACCTGGCCGCCACCCGGCTGAAGCCGGGCGCGCTGGTGCACTGCGCCACCGACTGGGAGCCGTACGCCGAGCAGATGCTGGACGTGCTGACGGCCCATCCGGAGTTCGAAAACACCCAGCCCGGGGGCGGTTTCGCGCCGCGTCCCGCGCACCGGCCGCTGACCCGTTTCGAAGGCCAGGGACTGGACAAGGGTCATGTGGTGAACGACCTGCTCTTCCGCCGCGTACAGCGGTAGGAGCAGCGGGCGCAACAGCACGTACGAGAGCACACAGCACCACCGACACCACCCCCCTCACCGGCGCCCCGGCCCCCTCGCGCCGCTGCGGGCGGCGCCCCCGTCTCGTTAGGGTCGATGCCGTGGCCACCAGCCCCCCGTACCCGACGCATCCCCCCGCCCCCGCCGGCGGGGCCCTGCGGCACGCGCACTGGTGGCAGCGCCGATGGGTGCCCTACGCCGCGCTCAGCACCCTGCTGGCGCTGTCCGGGCTCGTCATCCTGGCCCTGGTGCGCGAACAGACCGGCACGGAGGGCTTCCTGGTCGGGCTGGGCCTCGCGGTCCTGCCCGTCCCGCTGCTCGTCGCGTCCTTCCGCTGGCTGGACCGCGTCGAGCCGGGCCCCTGGCGGAATCTGGTGTTCTCCTTCGCCTGGGGGGCCTGCGCGGCGGCGCTCATAGCGATCGTGGCGAACAGTTTCGCGACCCGCTGGATAGCGACCGCGACCGCCGACCCGTCCCACGCGGACACCCTGGGCGCGACGGTCATAGCGCCCGTCGTGGAGGAGACGGCGAAGGCGGCGGCCGTCCTGCTGGTCTTCCTCTTCCGGCGCCGGGACTTCAGCGGCATCCTCGACGGCGTGGTGATCGCCGGTGTCACCGCCACCGGCTTCGCCTTCACCGAGAACATCCTCTATCTGGGCACCGCCTTCGGCACCGACCAGCTGTCCGGCGGCAGCGGCATCGCCTCGGTGACCGCGGCGACCTTCTTCGTCCGCGTCGTCATGTCGCCCTTCGCGCACCCCCTGTTCACCGTGCTCACCGGCATCGGCTTCGGCGCCGCCGCGCTGGCCGGGGACCGCCAGCGGGTGCGCCGCGTGCTGCTGCCGTTGTCCGGGCTGCTGCTCGCGATGGGCATGCACGCCCTGTGGAACGGCTCCTCGACGTTCGGCGAGTTCGGGTTCTTCGCCGTGTACGCGGCCTTCATGGTGCCCGCGTTCGGGCTGCTGGTCTGGCTGGTGCTGTGGACCCGGTACCGCGAACTGCGGACCGTCCGCGAGGAGCTGCCCGCCTACGCCGTCGCCGGATGGCTGTCCCCCGCCGAGCCGTTCGCGCTGGGTTCGATGCGCGACCGCCGGGTGGCCCGGCAGTACGCCCGCCATCACGGCGGACGGCCGGCGGCCCGGGCGGTCGCCCAGTACGAGGCGTACGCCACCTCGCTGGCGTTCCTCAGGCGCCGGGGCCGTAGGGGCCGGGCCGGCGAGGACTACGTGGCCCGCGAGGGCGAGTTGCTGAACGAGCTGTGGCTGCGCCGCGCGTGGGCCCGCCCGGCCCTGCAGTACGCGGTCACCGCGCGGACCCGGCCGGTCCCCGCGTACGTGCCCGCGGCGCACGGCACTTGGTGGCAGCAGCCGTACGCCCCGAACGGGCACGCCCACGGCGGACCGCAAGCCCCGGTTTGGAACCCCTACCTCGGGTAGACGGGTCGGGGAGGGCGGCGCGGCACAGACGAAGAACCGGCAGCCCTGACGTCGGGGGGTCGTCGTCAGGACTGCCGGGGTTCAGACGGGGAAGGCGCTCAGGGAGTGAGGCCCTTGCTCCGCAGCCAGGCCAGCGGGTCGATGCCGCCGCTGCTGCCCTCGGGGTGCACCTCCAGGTGGAGGTGGGCACCGGTCACATTGCCGGTGGCGCCGACGCGGCCGATGACGTCACCCGTGGCGACCTTCTGGCCGACGCTGACGCTGATCGAGGACTGGTGCGCGAACCACACCTCGGTGCCGTCGTCGAGGGTGAGCTCGGTCTTGTAGCCGTACGAGCCGTCCCAGCCGGCGAACGTGATCGTGCCGGAGTGCACGGCCTTGATCAGCGTGCCGGTCGGCGCGGCGAAGTCGAGGCCCGTGTGGTGCCCGGACGACCAGTAGGCGCCGGCCTCACCGAAGGTCGAGGTGAGCGTGTACGAGGAGGTCGGCAGGGTGTACTGCTTGGCCAGCTCGGCGAGGCGCTCGGCCTCGGCCTTCTTGGCGGCCTCCTCCTCGGCGGCGGCCTTGGCGGCGGCGGCCTGCTCCTTGGCCTCCTTCTCCGCCTTGGCGGCCGCCTCGGCGACCTCCTTCTCGGCGGCGGCGACGGCGGCCGCGGCGGCCTTGCTGTCGACCTGGTCCTGCTGGAGCTCGGCCTGCGCGATGATCCGGCTGCGCAGCGCCTCGCCGGCGTCGGAACCGCTCTGGGCGGTCTCCTCGGCGGTCTCGCCCATCGTGCTGAGGGCGGTGGCGCTGTCGTCCGCGGCGGAGTCGTCGTCGGAGATCAGGGGCAGGTCCGGCATCGTGATGGCGACCGGGGGCTTGCCGCTCTGCGCGGTGGCCATGCCGCCCGCGCCGACGGCCGCTATGACGCCGACGCCGAGAACCGTGGAGCTGCGGGCGAGTCCCCCGCCGCGCTGCTTGGAGACGCGGTGCCTGCCGCGAACGGGACGGAGGGACTCCGCGGTGGGGTTCCACTCCTCGAAGGGGCCCTCGTCGGTGCGGTGCAGGTCGTAGCCGAAGGTGTCGGCGGTGCGCTGGCCCGGCACGAAGGGGGCTTGCGGGGCAGGACGGTTCGACGCCACGTGGGCGTACTCCTTTCCTTCCTTCTCGCCTACCGGGTTAGCTGACGGGTTCGGAGCAGGAAGGTCTCCTACGCGCGTATACGTGCCGTGTCGCCACGGTGGTATCCGCGAGATTCACCCCAAGGTGGTGGTTCCCCGGTTCCTCTACAGGATTAAGCGTGTGCGCACGGAGCCGACTCTTGTGACGGCTGGGACGACCGCGCTGCGTTATCGAACGTTAATAGACGCGGGGTGCGTATTCCAAGCTGTTCCACTTGATCATTAACGTTTTCCGGCTGGACTTACGGGTCATCAGCGGCCCAAATCGGGCGAGTTGACTCGCGCACGACCACTCCTCCATTGCTGACGGTACGTCAATTGTTATGCGGAGGGGGTTCGCTCCCTCACGTTCCGTGACAGCGTGCCGGGGCGCGGCAGGGAAGGGAAAACACTCAGGGCCGGAACTCGAAAGTTCCGGCCCTGAGTCTTCAGTAGCGGGGACAGGATTTGAACCTGCGACCTCTGGGTTATGAGCCCAGCGAGCTACCGAGCTGCTCCACCCCGCGGCGATGTCTCTACTGTACGCCATTCTCGGGACCCACCGCACACGCCTTACCGCCACACCCGTCCTGCCCGCGCCGACGATCCCCCTCTGACCAGGGCTTTTGTCGCCGTGGTGCGGGACGTGTCACATCAGATCGGGCGCCGGGGCGCAGGGCAGCGCGCGCATCAGGGCGCCAGATGGGCGTTGGGCGCCGCGGCCCGTCCCGCGTACTCGGGCAGCACCAGCACGTCCACCCCCGCGGCGGCGAGCATCCCGCTGCCGTCGGCGTCCGTGACGAAGGTGTCCGGCTCGCGCCAGGCCGTCACGACCCGCCGCACTCCGGCGGCCAGGATCAGCCGGGCGCAGGGCGTGGGCCGGGAGGAGCGGTGCGTGCAGGGCTCCAGGCTGGTGTAGACGGTGGCGCCGGCCAGCCTCGGGTCGCCGGGCGCGATCTTGGCGAGGGCCGCCTCCTCGGCGTGCACGACCGGGTCGCCGCCCTCCCGGGAGTGCCCGCGCGCCAGCTCGGTGCCGTCGGCCGCCACGACGACCGCCCCGACGCTGAAGGCGGTCGGCGAGGGCGGGCACTCGGCGGCCAGGTCGCAGGCGAGGGCGAGCCAGTGCCGGTCCGCGGCTGCCGGGAGGACGCCGGTGCCGGGCGCGGTCGGCTCGTAGCGGGTCAGGACGACGTCGTCGATGCGCCGGGTCTCGACAAGGCGCAGCCGGCCCTCCTGGTACCCGCCGGGGCCGAAGAGGCGGGGCGCCCGGGGGTCGCCCACGAACAGCGGGGCCAGCACCAGCTGCAGCTCGTCGGCGAGCCCCTGCCGCAGGAGCTGGGTGTGGACGGTGCCGCCGCCCTCGACCATCAGCCGCTCGACGCCGCGCACCTCGCGGAGGTGGACCAGCAGCTCCCGCCAGTCCAGGTCGTCGCCGAGCGCGACGACGTCGGCGGCGACGGGGTCCTCGCGCAGCCGCCGGGCGCCCTTCTCCGTCGTATAGACGACCTTCTCGCCGCCGGTGTGCCAGAAGTTGGCCGCCGGGTCGAGTTCGCCGGACGCGCTGACGGTCACCTTCAGCGGGTACTCGGGCTTGCCGGCGGCCGTGCGGGCCGCGCGCCGCTCGGCGGAGTTCACGAGCAGGCGGGGGTTGTCCGCCCGGATGGTGCCGGCGCCGACGAGGATGGCGTCCACGGAGGCCCGTACCTCGTCGACCCGGTCGAAGTCGGCCGGGCTGGACAGCAGCAGCCGGTCGGGGCCGGTGTCGTCGAGGTAGCCGTCGAGGGAGACGGCGACGGACAGCAGGACGTAGGGGTACGACGGCATCGGCGCGCTCTCCCGCTCGGCGATCGGTGCTTGGTCGATCGGTGCTTGGCTGATCCGGGCTTGGCTGATCGAGGCTTGACTGATCGGCTTGGTTCAAGTTTGAAACAAACCTACACTGGACACATGACGACTCGCTGGCTCACCCCCGAGGAGCAGCGCGCCTGGCGCGCCTACATCGCCGCCGTCGCGCTCGTGGAGGACGCGCTCGACCGGCAGCTCCAGCAGGAGGCCGGCATGCCTCATCTGTATTACTCCATTCTCGCCACGCTGTCCGACGCCCCGGAGCGCCGGCTGCGCATGACCGACCTCGCGGAGCGGCTGAAGATCACCCGCAGCCGGCTGACGTACGGCGTCTCGCGGCTGGAGAAGGACGGTCTGGTGGCCCGCGAGGACTGCCCCGTGGACAAGCGGGGCAGCGTCGCCGCCCTCACCGACGAGGGGATGCGGCTCCTGGAGCGGGCGGCCCCCGGCCACGTGGCCACCGTGCGGTCGCTGATCTTCGACCGGCTGTCCCCGGAGCAGGTGGGGCAGCTGGAGGACATCTTCACGGCGATCGGCTCGGGCGTGGAGGGCGACCGCGGCCAGACCGCCGGGGACGAGGTGCCCTGGCGGCGGCGTGCGTCGAAGCCGTGTTCGTGACGCACACCGCAGGACGGGGTGACCCGGAGTCATTGCTTCAAAGTTAAAGCACGAGGTAGGGTCACTCTCCGAGAAGCTGCTTCAAATCTGAAGCAGAGGCCCGCACGGAACCCGGAGACCCGCATGCCCGACTCCCTCGCAGCCGCCACCCAGCGCGCCCGTGTCCGGGTCCCGCTGCGCTTCCCCGACGGCTACACCGCCGACGCCGAACTGGTCACCTTCCACGGCCTGGCCGACGGCCTCGAACACGTGGCCGTCGTCCTCGGTACCCCCGAGCCCGGCACCACCCCCCTGGTCCGCCTCCACTCCGAGTGCCTGACCGGCGACGTCTTCGGCTCGGCCCGCTGCGACTGCGGCCCCCAGCTCCGCGAGGCCGTCGAGCGCATCGCGCGGCGCGGCGGCGTGCTGCTGTATCTGCGCCAGGAGGGCCGCGGCATCGGCCTCTACAACAAGCTGGACGCCTACGCCCTCCAGGACGAGGGCCTCGACACCTACGCCGCCAACGCGGCCCTGGGCCTGCCCGAGGACGCCCGCGACTACACGGCGGCCGCCCAGATGCTCACCGCCCTCGGCATCGGCGAACTCGACCTGCTCTCCAACAACCCCGACAAAGCCGACCAGTTGCGCGACCTCGGCATCACGGTCCACGACCGCGTCCCCACCGGCGTCTTCGCCACCCCGGCCAACGTTCGCTACCTCCGGGCCAAGGTCATCCGCACCCAGCACACACTGCCGCTGGGGGAGTTGGCGGGGGCGCATCTGGCGTAGGGCCCGGCCCCGGCGAGAGGCGGTCGCGCGGCAGGAAAGTGCCGCCCATCCTGCAGGAAGCTGACATGAGCGACCAGCCTGACGCTGCTGTTCCGATGGCATCGTTCTTCTCGTCAGAACGACCCGTCAGGTCAAGGGGGAAGCAAGTGAACGCGCGGTCCAGGCGTCATCCGGTGCGCGTCAGGTCGATCGTCGTCCTGGTCGCGGCCGCGGCCATGGGCTGGGGGTCGACGGGTACGGCCACTGCCGCCGCGGAGCAGCGGCCCGTGCTGTCGGTGCCGCTCCATGGACACGCCTCGCACGACCTGGTGGAGCGGGCGGTGGAGCGTCTCTGCAGAAGGCACTCCGGCACCCGCGTCCAGCTGCCTCCCTTCGCCCGGCTGTGCAGGCCGGTCAACGGGTGGCAGTGACCTGAGGGACCTGATGGGCCGGAAGAACGAAAACGGGAGAACAAAAGTGAAGAAGGCAATCGCCGGTGCCGGTGTGGTTCTCGGCGGCGTGGCCGCCCTGCTCGCCACCCAGGCTCCCGCCCAGGCCGCGGCGCCCTCGGTGACCACCTCCGCCGCCCAGGCGGCCGAGCACAAGACCGACGCCAAGCAGCCGCGGTGGGTCGGCTCCGTGGCCCGTGCCGCGGTCGTCCACGGGCGGGCGCTGGCCGGCACGCAGGCCATCCGCAGCCAGGTCGGCAACGTGGTCCGGATCGCGAGCCTCGGCTCCGCCCCGGCGGACACCACCAGCAACGGCGCGTCCGTCGAAGAGGTCTTCGACAAGTGACGCGTCATCTCATGACCAGGAGGGCGGTGCTGCTCGGCGGCGCCGCCCTTCTGGGCCTTCACTTCGCTCTCGCCGCCTTCTCCCAGGCCCCCGCCACCCCGTTGAAGGTCCAGCACTTCGACAAGGTGAAGGGCTATTTGAACCCCTACTTCGTCCAGAACTGGATGCTCTTCGCACCGGATCCGCTCGCCGACGACCGCGGTGTGCTGGCCCGGGCCCGCTGCCGGGACGGGAGCGTCACCGAGTACCACGACGTCACCACCGCCTATGTGCGCGAGGCGCAGGAGAGCAGGTTCTTCCCCTCCCGCATGTCCCGGCTCGTCTCCGCGCCCATGCAGTCCATCAACGCGACGGACCCGCTGCTCGACCGGCTGCGCGAGAAGCACAAGGACGACGTCGCGAAGGACGGTGGCAAGGACGGAGCGGACAAGGTCCGTCTGATGCCGGAGGAGCGGGCGGCACAGCACAACGCGGTCCGTTTCCTGGCCCGTTACTCGCTGACCCAGATGCCCGGCGCATGCGGCGGTGATCCGGAACGCGTCCAGATCCGTATGTACGTGCGCGAGCTTCCGCCCTGGTCCCAGCGCAACGCTCCGGCGAAGGCGGGCAAGGACACCGTGCGAGTGCAGGACTTCGACTGGCTGAAGGCGGGTGAACTGCGATGACGGCCTCGCTCCACGCACGGCTGCGGGCCCGGGCGGACCGCTCCCTGGCCTCGCTCGACCGGTTCGGCGCCACGCCGTTCGCCGTCCTCGGCGTCTCCGGCACCCGGGCCCTCCTCGGCTTCGTCGGCTTCATGTTCTACGCCTCGCAGTACGCCGACCGGCACTATCTCTTCGGCCCCTCGGGCGTCGAGTCGTGGAGCCGCTTCACGGACGTCCTGGACGAGACCGGCACCTTCAGCCTCTACTCGGTCAGCACGTCGACGGCGTGGTTCGAACTGGTCTTCCACCTCGGCATGCTGCTGGCGCTCGCGGTCACGCTGGGGGTCGGCGGCCGGCCGGTGCTCGCCCTGCACTGGGTGTTCCTGTGGTCGGTGTACCAGCGGAACCAGTTCCTGCTCGACGGCGGCGACAACCTGGCCTACCTCGTCATCCCCCTGCTGATGCTGACCCGCTGCTACGACCGGCTCTCCTTCCCGAGCGGCCTGGCCGGACGGGTGCGGGAGCGGCTGCCCGGCGGCCTGCGCGCCGCCCAGACCCCGCTGCACAACCTGGGCGTCCTCGCCATCGCGACGCAGATCTGCCTCGTGTACGTCACCAGCGGCCTCTACAAGGTGCAGGGCAAGCTGTGGCAGGACGGCACGGCGCTCTTCTACATCATGCGCATCCCCGAGTTCGAACTCCCGGGATTCTCGCGGCTGGTGTACGGGAACGACCTGCTGGTGGTCGTCGGCACCTACGCCACCACCCTGTTCCTGGTCTACTTCCCGCTGGGTGTGCTCGTGCCGAGGCTGCGCCCCTGGGCGGCGGTGGCGTCCATCGGCTTCCATCTGTCGATCGCCTTCTTCATGGGCCTGACCGGCTTCGCGCTGACGATGGTGGCCTGCGACCTGATCTTCCTCAGCCGGCCGCTCGCCGCGGCGATCCGGTTGACGGACCGGGTCCGTGACCGGGTCACGGCGTCCGTACAAAGGCGCACCGGATGGCCGGAACAGTCCGCCGTGACGGCGGCGCGGACGGCCGCCGCCAAGAATGCAGGCTGACCGTCCGCACAGGACGTACGACGCGAAGGGGAGTCGCCCGTGACCATGGTCGGGCTGTTCTGGATCACCACCGACGAGGTGTACGTGGGTGCCCCGCCGGGCACCGACGCCCTCGGCGTCCGGCTGACCGAGAAGGGCGTGGAGACGGACGGAGCCGGGGACCACCGGACATGGGCCTGGGAGGACCTGCGCTCGGCCACCGTCGAGGGCGCCCTCGTGCGCAGCGCCTCCCGCCGGCGCCTGGCGCTGGCCGTGGAGGTCGTGCTCACGGCGGCCATGGGCGGCACGGGCGACCCCGAGCCGATGCTGCTGCGACTCGAAACCGCCGCCGGCTCCGAGGAGTTGGGCGTGTACGCGGCGGCCGCCGGTGCGTACGAGCAGGAGGAGTTCGACCTCTCCCAGCGGCTGCTGGCCCGGTTCGTCGACGGCGGCGCGTCCCCCCGGGCCCTCATGGAATGGCGGCGGGGTGCCGGCGACACCGCCCCGAAGCCGTCCGAGCGGCAGGCACTGCTGCGGAAGTGGCTGGACGGATGAGCCTCTTCACCCGCCCCGCCCCCCTGTGCGCGATCTCCGGCACCGGCCGTGTCCGGACCGAGCGCGGCCACGCCCTCGACGCGTACGTGGAGATCGGCTCCGTCACCAAGGCGCTCACCGGCACCCTGCTGGCGCGCCTGGCCGACGCGGGCCTGCTGTCCGTGGACGACCGGCTGACCGTATGGCTTCCGGCCGTTCCCGCCGGATCGGAGATCACGCTGAGGCAGCTCGCGGACCACTCCTCCGGGCTGCCCCGGCTGCCCCCTCAGTTGTCGTCGGCCGACCCCCGTGACCCGTACGCGGGCTTCGGCGCCGAGGAGTTCGGCGATGTGCTCCGGCGGCTGGACACGCTCGCCGTGCGGGCGCCGGGCGCGGGCGAGGAGTACTCCAACCTCGGCTACGCGGTCCTCGGGGCCGCCCTGGAGGCGGCCGGCGGCGGCCCGTACGAGGAACTGCTGCGGCGGCACGTCCTCGCACCGCTCGGCGTCGACGAGGTCACCGCAGACCCGCCCGCCCATCGGACCCTGACGGCCCGCGGGCTGTTCGGGCGGCCCCGCGCCCCCTGGACCATGACCGGGCCGATCCTGCCCGCGGGCGGGCTGTGGGCCACACCCCGGGCCGTCGCCGAGCTCGTGAAGGGCCTGCTCGTCGACCGGACGCTCGGCGAGCCCGCGCTGTCCTGGCAGCGGGCCGGCGCGCTGTGGTGGCACAACGGGGCGACGCGGGACGCCTCGGCCTTCGTCGGGGCCCTGCCCGGGACCACCACCTGGGCGGTCGTGCACCGGCTCGGCGGCCGTCCGGCACGGACGGACAAGGTGGGACTGGAGCTGCTGGCCGAGGCGAAGAAGGCCACGGAGGACCGGGAACGGACCGAGGGGCCGGCCCTGTGACGGACGTCGACGTCACGGTCGTCGGCAGCGGCCCCAACGGGCTCGCCGCCGCGGTCACCATGGCCCGCGCGGGGCTTCGCGTCGAGATCCGCGAACGCGCCGAGGACATCGGCGGCGGGCTGCGCACCGCATCCCTGTTCGACGCAGAGATCGTGCACGACCTCTGCGCCGCCGTCCATCCCATGGCCGCCGCCTCGCCGTTCTTCCGTGCGTTCGGCCTGGCCGACCGGGGCGTGGACCTCCTCCACCCCCCGGTCGCCTACGCCCAGCCCCTCGACGGCCGGCCGGCCGCCCTGGCCCACCGCGACCTCGACGCCACCTGTGCCGGGCTCGGCGCCGACGGCACCCGGTGGCGCCGGCTCATGGAGCCGCTGGCCGCGCACAGCACCGGCGTCGTCGACCTCATGCTGTCCGGACAACGGTCCCTGCCTGCCGACCTCGCCGCACCGGCCCTGCTGGCACCCCGCGTCCTGCGGCACGGCGGGCCCTTCCACGGGTTCGCGACCGAGGAGGCGGCCGCGCTGCTCACCGGCGTGGCCGCGCACGCGGTCGGACGGCTGCCCAGCCTGGCCTCCGGGGCCACGGCCCTGCTGCTCGGCCACCTCGCCCACAGCACGGGGTGGCCGCTCCCGAGGGGCGGCAGCGGCGTCGTCGCCCGCGCGCTCGCCGACGATCTGGAGGCCCACGGCGGCCGGATCCACACCGCGGCCCCCGTCACCGACCTCCGCGAGGTGCGCGGCACCCGGGCCGTCCTGCTGGACGTGGCACCCAAGGGGTTCCTCTCCCTGGCCCGCGAGGGGCTGCCGCCCCGCTATGCGAAGGCCCTGGCGCGCTTCCGGTACGGCCCCGGCGCGGCCAAGGCCGACTTCCTGGTCTCGGCACCGGTCCCCTGGCGCGACCCCGGTGTCGGCCGCGCCGGCACCGTGCACCTCGGCGGCACCCGGGCCACGATGCTGCGGCAGGAGACCCTCGCGGCCCGCGGTGTCCCCACCGCCGAACCGTTCGTCATGCTCGTCGACCCCGCCGTCACCGACCCCTCGCGCGAAGTCCGGGGCCGACGGCCTGTGTGGGCGTACGCCCATGTGCCCAACGGCGACACCCGTGATCCGCTGCCGATGATCCGGGCCGCGATCGAACGGCACGCCCCCGGCTTCACGGACACGATCCTCGCCGAACGGGCCGTCACCGCCGCGGACCTCGAGACGTACAACCCGAACTACGTCGGCGGCGACATCCTGGCCGGAGCCATGACGCTCACCCAGTCGCTGCTGCGCCCCGTCCCCCGGTTCGACCCCTACCGCACCCCGCTGCCCGGCGTGTACCTGTGCTCGGCGTCCACCCCGCCCGGGCCCGGCGTGCACGGCATGTCCGGCTACTGGGCGGCCCGTTCCGCGCTGCGGCACGAGTTCGGCATCCGCACGGCCCCGGCACTCACGCCCGCGTCATGAACGAGGGGTACGGCCGTCCCGCGGCCGGCGGGGCTCAGATCCAGCCGCGCTCGCGGGCCAGCAGAGCGGCCTGCGGGCGTCCGGCCGCGCCGAGCACCTGCATCAGGTCGGCCACATGGCGCCGATAGGTGCGCACGGAGATGCCGAGTTCGCGGGCACCGACCTCGTCCTTGCTGACCCGGCACATCGACTCCAGCACCCGCTGCTCCAGCTCGGTCGGACGATCGCGGTCGTCGCCGTTCTCGTCGAGGCGCGGCAGGGGGTCGGCGTCGCACCAGATCTTGTCGAACAGGGCGAGCAACTGGGCGACCAGCCCCTCCTCCCGGACGAGCAGCGCGCCGCGCGCGGTGTCGTCCGGGTCCACCGGCACCAGGGCGGTGCTCCGGTCGTAGACGAGGACGCGCTCGGTGACGGTCCGCGCGACCCGGATCTGCGCGCCCCGCGAGGACAGTTCGCGCAGATACCCGGCGGTGGGCGGATGGCCGAGCGCCGTGCCCGGCACGACGCTGCGGATACGCACCCCGCGCCGCAGGCACCGCTGGTCGAGCGGGCGGGCGTGGGCGATGTTCTCCGGTGTCAGCTCGACGTACGGCTCGACGGAGAGGATCTCCTCGCGCGCGAAGAAGGCGAGGTCGTCGATCCGGGCCCGGATGCGCTCGACGTCCGCCAGCCGTTCGACGCGCGGCGCGGAGGCGGCCTCCCGGGGCTGCTCCTGGCGGAGCTCGGACACCAGGTGCCGGGCCTGCGTGACCCGGGCGAGCTCCCGGTGGAGCTCCCGCAGACACAGGTCGGTGAGGCGCTCCACGGCGGTCTCCGGGTCGGCGGACGCGAGCGCGCCCGGCCCGGTCCGGTGCAGCACCCCCAGCGTGCACAGCCGGCGCACGCTCGTGTCGACCTCGCGCCGGTCCAGTCCCAGCAGGGTGTGGATCTCGTCGTCGGAGGTGTCCGGATTCCGCAGGAAGTGCCGGTACACGGCCTCTTCGGGGGCGGAGAGCCCCAGCCCAGACATGTCCGATCCCATCGCGTCGCCCCCGTTACGCCACCCGACCGGCCGGCGCGCGACGGACGGGATGGTCGGTCCCGCCCCGGAGCCAGGCCGTTTCGTGGCCTGGAGTTTAACCCGTGCGCCCTGTGGGCGACTTGGACCGTCCACCGGGACGAAAAGGACGCGGCGCCCCGGCCGGCCGAAGCCGGCCCGGACGCCGCGTGGCCGTAGGCCCTGTGGGACTCGAACCCACAACCAATGGATTAAAAGTCCACTGCTCTGCCAATTGAGCTAAGGGCCCAGGCGATGGTGCCACCCCGAGCATAGCCGCACGTGGCCGTCGAGCCGATCGGGTATCGGGGTGACGGGCCGGTCGGCGGGGTGGGCGCGGCCGTCGGACGGGGCGCCCACCCCGGTGCGGGGCGGGGTCAGAAGAGGCCCTGGTAGCCCTGCCAGCCGCTCGCGATCTTCACCCGGGAACCGAACGAGCCCTTGCCGTCGCCGGTGTTGCGGTAGAGGTTGCCCGCGGTGTCCCGGGACACGAGGTCGTCGCGGCCGTCGCCGGTGATGTCGCCGACGCCGACGATCGCGTTGTACGAGCCGCCCCAGTCGCTGAAGACCTTCACGCGGTCCTTCAGCCTGCCGTCGCCCAGGCCGTCGTAGCGCCACAGCGTCCCGGCCTTGTCGCGGGCGAGGACGTCGCCGTGCCCGTCGCCGGTCAGGTCTCCGGCGCCGACGATCTTCGTGTAGCCGGTCCACGCCGAGCGGATCCTGACGCCCGCCTTCAGCTTCCCGGCGCCGTCGTTGGCGAAGACGTAGACGTCCTTCGTGGACGCCTTGCGGGCCAGCAGGTCGACCCGGCCGTCACCGGTCAGGTCGCCGGGCGCGGTGAGGACGTCGTACGCGTTCCAGCCGGTCCCGAGGGACGTGTGGCTGCTCGACGGGGTGTACGAGGCACCGCACTTGCCGGCGTACCGGCGCAGCTCGCCGTTCGGCATGCGCACCAGCATCTCGGCGCACCGGTCCTTGCCCATGTCGCCGAAGGGCACGGCCACGGTGCCGGAGGGCCAGCCGGACGCGGACCGCTTGAAGTCGAAGGTGCCCTTGCCCTCGGTGTACTGGAGGGTCAGCCCGCCGGAGGAGTTGAGCGTGACCAGTTCGCCGTAGCGGTAGCCGCCCTGGTCGTGGTGGCCCTGCAGGCCGCCGGTGTAGCCGAGTGTGCCGCTCGTGCCGTACCCGGCGCCGCCCTCCTCGGGCGTGGCCGTCAGGGTCCAGGTCTTGCGGCCGTTGGAGAGGAAGGCGCCGGTGTCGGACCTCAGGTCCCACTCCACCTCGACGGACGCGCCGCTGCCCTTGATCGTGCGCTCCACGCGCCCCTGGTCGTCCTTCACCGTGAAGGTCCAGTGCGCGGGCCGGTTGAGCTGCCAGAAGCTGTCCCAGTACGGGACTCCGGCCCGTTCCGACGGATCCACGACGTCGCTGTCCACGTCCGACTCGATCTTCGCCAGCGGCTGCGCGGGGACGTCGCTCGGCACGATCCGGATGGCCTTGTCCTGGCCGACGTAGGCGATGTCGCCGCCGAACTTGTCCACCGTCCAGGACAGCCGCCGCTGGTCGGCCGTGGTGCCGGCGGGCAGGTCGGCGACGGCGCGCTCGGGCGCGGCCGTGCCCGTGTGAAAGTCCGTCAGCATCAGCTTGCCGGCCGTCCGGTCGTGCCGGACGAGGTAGCCGTCGCCGACGAGGGCCGGTCCGGAGGGCACCTTCACGGTCTTCTTCGCCGTACGGTCGTACACGCCGGCCGCGCCCGTCGGGCCGCAGTTCCAGTAGACCCACCGGCCCACGACCTGCAGCTCCTTGACGGTGCAGGGCGCGCCCGTGGCGAGGGTCTGGACAGTCTTCCTCGCCTCCAGGTCGTAGCCCGTGACGGCCCCGTCGCCCGTGCCGGGCGTCCACAGGATCGAACCCCACACGGACGCCGCGGTGACGGCGCGCGTGCGCCGGACGTCGTGCGTGCGGTAGGCGTTCACCGCGTCGACGTACTGCTTGCCGGTGGAGGAGGCGTTGTAGACGTAGTAGCGGCCGGTGGCGTCGACGAAGCGGCCGCCGGTCACCTTCGGTTCGTCCGTCCCGCTCAGCGAGTTCTCGGTGAGGCGGAGCTGCGCGACCTGCTGCCCGGCGGCGTTCTCCAGGAAGTAGCCGACCCAGCCGTTGCCGGTGGAGCGCATCGGCACACAGCCGCGCGGCCCGGCCTCGCACGGCACCCGCTGGATCCGGCTGCCGTCCGCGTACGCGTCGGCGTATCCCCTGCTGGTCTGCTCCAGCACCGTGGAGCCGTCCGCCGAGATGTCGCGGCCGATCACCCACTGGCTGCCGCTGGGCGTGTTCTCGACGGTGGTCAGAAAGCCGCCCGCGTAGTCGATCCCCCAGACGCCGTCCGTCCGGATCGGCGTCGGTGTGGTGTCGGCGGTCGCGGTCCCCGCCGTGGTCAGCGTGCCGGCGCCGAGGGCGGCCAGGCAGGCGAGTGTCGTGGTGATCCGGGCGCGCCGGGTCAAGGGTCCCTCCCCAGGGAAAAGGGCGCATGCGGGGCGGCGGCCGTGCGTGGTCCCCCGGCCGCGTCCACTCATGACATGCACATCAAAGGCAGCGGATCTTAACAACCGTCACCCTGGTCCGGGAACGCCGAAGGGCCCGCACGACGTGAGTCGTACGGGCCCTTCGGTGATCAGTCGGCGTCAGCCGTTGCGCTTCCAGCGCGGCTTGTCGTCGCGGCGGCCGAACGAGGAGCCGGTGCCCCGGTGGTCGTCACGGCGGCCGTACGGACGCTCGTGGCCGCCGGAGCGGAAGCCCGGACGGTCGTCGCGGCGGTCGCGGTTGAACGGGCGGTCGCTGCCCCGGTGGCCGCCACGGTCGTCACGGCGCTCGAAGGAGCGGCCGGCACCGCGGTCGTCCCGGCGGAAACCGCCGCGGTCGTCACGACGCTCGAAGGAACGGCCACCACGGTCGTCGCGGCGCTCGAACGAACGCCCGCCACGGTCGCCACCCCGGTCACCGCGGTCGTCACGGCGGAAACCACCACGGTCGCCGCCACGGTCGTCACGGCGCTCGAAGCCGCGGTCGCCACGGTCACGGTTGAACCCGCCGCGGTCGTCGCGACGCTCGAACGAACGGCCACCACGGTCGCCACCACGGTCACCCCGGTCGTCCCGGCGGAAACCGCCACGGTCGCCACCGCGGTCGCCACGGTCACGGTTGAAGCCGCCGCGGTCGTCACGGCGCTCGAACGAACGGCCACCACGGTCGCGGTCGTCACGGCGGAAACCACCACGGTCGCCGCCACGGTCCCGGCGCTCGTACGGCGCCGGAGCCTCGGTGCGCTCGGTCCGGTCCACGTCCTGCGCGGCCGGCTGCTCGGGGACCGAGACCTCGACGGCCTCGGCGACCGCCGCCTGCGCCTCGGCCACCGCGGCCTCGGGGTCCTCCCCGCGCTCACGGGCGACCCGGGCGACCAGCCGGTCGGCCTCCTCGCGCAGCTCGGTGGCACGGCGCTGCGCCCGCTCCAGCTGCTTGGTGAGCTGGGCGACCTCGCGCTCGGCCTGCTGCGCGGCGTTGCCCGCGGACTCGGCCTGGACCTCGGTCATCGAGCGGGCGCCGGTGATCTCGGCGACCTCCGGGTCGAAGGCGGCACCGCCCTGGATGATGTGGCGCGAGGCGTCCACGCCCGCGTCCTCCATCAGACGGAAGATCTGACGGCGCTGGTGCGGCAGCGAGAGCGAGACCACCGTGCCGGTGCGGCCGGCACGCGCGGTGCGGCCCGCACGGTGCAGGTAGTCCTTGTGGTCGCCGGCCGGGTCGACGTTCAGCACCAGGTCGATGCCGTCGACGTGGATGCCGCGCGCGGCGACGTCGGTGGCGACGAGCGCGTTGACGTAGCCGTCCTTGAAGTCCGCCAGCACCCGGGTACGGGCGCCCTGCGTCATGCCGCCGTGCAGCGCGTCGGCCTTCACACCGGCCTCGACGAGCTGCTCGGCGATACGGTCGGCGCCCAGCTGGGTGCGGACGAAGATGATCGTGCGGCCCTTGCGGGAGGCGATCGCGGCGGTGACCGGCGCCTTGTCCTTGGGCTTCACGATCAGGATGTGGTGCGACATGGTCGTGACGTTGCCCTGGGCGCTGTCGACCTCGTGCGTGACCGGGTTGCTCAGGTAGCGCTTGACCAGCGTGGAGATCTCGTTCTCCATCGTGGCGGAGAACAGCATCCGCTGGCCGCCCGCCGGGACCTGGTCGAGCAGCTCGGTGACCTCGGGCAGGAAGCCCAGGTCGGACATCTGGTCGGCCTCGTCGAGGACGGCGACCTCGACGTTCTCCAGGGAGCAGGCGCCGCGGTTGATGATGTCGCGCAGCCGGCCCGGGGTGGCGACGAGGACGTCGACGCCGCGCTCGAGGGCGTAGATCTGGTTGCCCATGGACGTGCCGCCGCAGACGACCTTCATCTTCAGGCCGAGGACGTCGCCGTAGGGCTGGAGGGCGTCCGCCACCTGCATGGCGAGCTCACGGGTCGGGGTGAGGATGACGGCGCGCGGCTTGTGCTTCTCGGTGCGGCCGCCGGACAGACGCGCGAGCGTCGGCAGGCCGAAGGAGAGGGTCTTGCCGGAGCCGGTGCGGCCGCGGCCGAGGATGTCCTTGCCGGCCAGGGCGTCCGGGATGGTCGCGGCCTGGATCGGGAAGGGGGTGGTCACGCCGTTCTGCGCGAGCTTGCGCACGACGCCCTCGGGGAGACCGAGCGTGGCGAAGGTGACCTCGGGGGCCGCCTCGACGACGGGCTCGTTCTCGTCGTTCTCGGGCACGACGACGTGATCAGTACTGGAAATGGACATGCGTATGCGAAACCTTCCGGAGTCTCGTCGGCACGCGCCCGTCAACTCCGTGATTCGCAATAAGACCGCCTCAATGCGGTCAGCCACGGCAAGGGAGAGTACGCGCCACACGGCGCGCTCTGTGGTGGCGCCGGGCAAATGGGATCAAACGATCTACCACCATACGCACCCCTCACCCCCCAAGGCAAACCGACCGTCAACCATGTAGGCAACGTCACTCGCCGACCACCCCCACCGGCCCCCCGGCCGGTCCCCCGCACACCCCTCCCCCTGGAGATCACGCGGGCGCCTGGGCCTCCGGGGCGGGCTCGCGCTGCACCAGCTGCGGTGCCGTGTCCTCGTGCGCCGACGACGACGGCTCCGCCGGCGGGGGCGTCGGCGTCGGGGTCACAGGATCCTGCGTCGGCGTGGGCTCGGGCTCCGCCGTCCGGGTGGGCTCCGGCTCGGCCGTCCGGGTGGGCCCCGGCCCCTCCGTCCCGCCGGGCTGCGCGGGACCGGCCGGCCGCGACGCGCTCGCCCGCGCGGACGGCGAGTCGGAGGGATCGGCGGACTTCCGGGACTTCTTCCCGGCGTCCTTGCCCTTCTTCTTCCCCCGCTTGCCGTCGACGTCCGCGTGCGCGCCGAACCCCGACCCGCCGCCCGTCCCCGCGGGCCCGCCGTCCGGCGCCTCGCCGCCGCGCTGCCCTGCGGAGTGCGACGGCTTGGCGCTCCCCCCTCCGCCGTCGTCACCGACGCTCATACAGCCGGCGACGGCGGCCACGGCCACGGCCGTCGCGGCCAGTCGGACAGGTACGTACAGAGGGCGCACGCGAGCCACCTCCAAGGGCGGGCGAAGAAGTCGCCCTGCCCAACTCCCGCCGCCCACAAGAGGACACGCGCCGCGCGGGGCCCCGCGGGCCCGTGTCTCACCCGTAGCCGAGGGCGTGCAGCCGCTCGTCGTCGATCCCGAAGTGGTGGGCGATCTCATGCACCACCGTCACCTCGGTTTCCTCGACCACCTCTTCCCGCGACGCGCACATCCGCAGCGTCGGCCCCCGGTAGACGGTGATGCGGTCCGGGAGCACCCCGGCGTACCACTCGCCCCGCTCGGTCAGCGGCGTCCCCTCGTACAGCCCGAGGAGCTCCGGGTCGTCGGCGGGCGGTTCGTCCTCGACGAACACCGCGACGTTGTCCATCAGCCGCGTCAGCTCCGGCGGGATCCGGTCCAGCGCCTCGGCGACCAGTTCCTCGAACTCCTCGCGCGTCATCTCCAGCACAACCCCATTGTCAGGCACGGCACCGCCCCCGAGGAGCCGCCGGCGGCCCCGCATACCCGGGGCCGGACATGGGCATACGGCACCAATGCCCCGCGTCCCCGTCGCGATCACGAAAGTTCTCGGACATCTCCCCAGGGCACCACGTGCCCTCGCCGACCGCTACGCCACCCGCCGACCGCACCCCGAGCCCGAGCTCGTCACCCAGCCCCACCCCTGGACGCGCGCCCTCGGTCTGGTCGCCGTCGTCCTCGTCGGCGCCTGGCTCGGTCTGCTCGTCGTCGGCAATGTGCGCGTCCCGGTCGGCCCGATGAACACCACGATGACGCTGCGGCCCTCCCTCACCGGCGGCACCAAGATCAACGTCTCACCGCTCGGCGCACTGCAGTTCGCCAGCCACATCGCGCCCGTCCGGCTGGACGTCAACGTCGACCAGCTCGACCCCGAGCGCGCCCAGGCCCTTGTCGACCACCCCGAACGCCTCTCCGGCCTCCAGGAGGAAGTCACCCAGGACGTCACCGACGGCACCCTCGACCTCGCCCTGCGCAGCGTCGTCGCCGTCGTCACCGGTGCCACCGCGCTCGGCCTGGTCGTGTACCGGCGCCCGCGCCGCGCCCTGGCCGCCGGCGGGCTCGCCCTGACCCTGCTGGCCGCGTCCGGCGGGACGGCGTACGCGACCTGGAACCCGGAGTCCGTCCTGGAGCCGAAGTTCTCGGGGCTGCTGTCCTCCGCCCCGTCCCTGGTCGGCAACGCGCGCAGCATCGTCACCGAATTCGACGTCTACCAGAAGGAGTTGGCCCGTCTGGTCACCAATGTGACCAAGCTCTACGACGCCACCTCGACGCTCCCCGCCTACGCCCCTGACCCGACCACCATCCGCGTCCTGCACGTCTCGGACGTCCATCTCAACCCGGCGAGCTGGAAGATCATCGCCTCGCTGGTGGCGCAGTACAAGGTCGACGTGATCGTCGACTCGGGCGACACCATGGACCACGGCACGGCCGCCGAGAACGGCTTCCTCGACCCGATCGAGGACCTCGGCGCCCCCTACGTCTGGGTGCGCGGCAACCACGACTCCCGGGTCACCCAGAGCTATCTGGAGGACCTGAAGAACGTCCACGTCCTCGACGACGGCGAGGCCGTGACCATCAGGGGGCTGCGCTTCGCCGGGACGGGCGACCCCCAGTTCACCCCCGACCGCTCCCAGGCGCCCGGCGGCGACGCGGCCAACGAGCTGGCGGGCGCCCGGCTCGCCAGCGCCCTGCGCGACCAGAAGGCCGCCGGCACCCCCGTGGACGTGGCGGTCGCGCACGAGCCGATCGCGGCCCGCAAGACGGACGGCGAGGTCCCGCTGGCCCTGGCGGGGCACATCCACCAGCAGACGACCGAGGTGCTGCCGTACGGCACGAGGCTGCGGACCGAGGGCTCCACCGGCGGCAGCGGGCTGCGTGCGGTCGAGGGAAAGCACCCCGACCCGATCCAGACCTCGATCCTCTACTTCGACCGCGACACCCGGCGGCTGCAGGCGTGGGACGAGATCGAACTCGGCGGCCTCGGGCTGACCACCGCCGAGGTGCGGCGGCACCTGGTGGAGGAGAACCAGCCGGGCGCCCCGGACGGCGAGAGCGCGTCGCCCGGCACGAGCCCGTAAACCGTTTTGGCGATACCTCCCGGCATCCCATATGCTTCTCACGTCCCCGACGCGCTGAGAAGCGCCCAGGCGGGCCGATAGCCCTCATCGTCTAGCGGCCTAGGACGCCGCCCTTTCAAGGCGGTAGCACGGGTTCGAATCCCGTTGGGGGCACGCAGTACGGTGTGCGACACTGTTGCACGCATCGCAAGGTCCTGTGGAGCAGTTTGGAGTGCTCGCCACCCTGTCAAGGTGGAGGCCGCGGGTTCAAATCCCGTCAGGACCGCAGTGAAGGTCGCAAGACCCTCACGGCTGGGTAGCTCAGTTGGTACGAGCGATCGCCTGAAAAGCGATAGGTCGCCGGTTCGACCCCGGCCCCAGCCACAGGTGAAGCCCCCGTCGAGTGATCGACGGGGGCTTCGACGTGCCCCGCCGGGACAAAAGCATTCGCCATGGTTTTCGACGGGATGAGATCCTGGATCGCGTATGTCTACGCACCCTGCCCCCGCCCTCGGCGCCCTCGCCCCCCGTCTGACCGAGTTGTCGCTGCGTGACGCGCAGCGCCTCGGCCGGCGGCTGGAGGGCGCGCGCAAGATCCGTAAGCCCGAGGCGCGGGCCGCCGTGCTCGCCGAGATCGAGGCGGAGATCGCCAAGGGCGAGGAGCGCATCGCCGCGCGGCGCGCCCGCGTGCCCGCGATCGGCTACCCGGAGCAGCTGCCCGTCAGCCAGAAGAAGGACGAGATCGCCGCCGCGATCCGCGACCACCAGGTCGTGATCGTCGCCGGTGAGACCGGCTCCGGGAAGACGACGCAGATCCCGAAGATCTGCATGGAGCTGGGCCGCGGCGTCCGGGGCATGATCGGGCACACCCAGCCCCGCCGGATCGCCGCGCGCACGGTCGCCGAGCGGGTGGCGGAGGAACTGGACACCCCGCTGGGCGAGGCGGTCGGCTGGAAGGTGCGGTTCACCGACCAGGTGAACCCGGAGGCCACCTTCGTCAAGCTGATGACGGACGGCATCCTGCTCGCCGAGATCCAGACGGACCGCGAGCTGCGCGCCTACGACACGATCATCATCGACGAGGCCCACGAGCGGTCCCTCAACATCGACTTCCTGCTGGGGTACCTGGCGCAGCTGCTGCCGAAGCGGCCGGATCTGAAGGTCGTCATCACCTCGGCGACCATCGACCCGGAGCGTTTCTCACGGCACTTCGGCGACGCCCCGATCGTCGAGGTCAGCGGCCGGACGTATCCGGTGGAGGTGCGCTACCGCCCGCTGCTGGAGGAGGACTCCGAGGACGCCGACCGCGACCAGATCACGGCGATCACGGACGCGGTCGAGGAGCTGATGGGCGAGGGGAAGGGCGACATCCTCGTCTTCCTCTCGGGTGAGCGCGAGATCCGCGACACGGCGGACGCGCTGGAGAAGAAGAAGTACCCCCGCGCCGGAGGCGCTGATTGGCAGAGAACCGAGGTGCTGCCGCTGTACGCCCGGCTCTCGCATGCCGAGCAGCACCGGGTGTTCCAGCCGCACACCGGGCGCAGGATCGTTCTGGCGACCAACGTCGCGGAGACGTCCCTGACCGTGCCGGGCATCAAGTACGTCATCGATCCCGGGTTCGCCCGGATCAGCCGGTACAGCCACCGCACCAAGGTGCAGCGGCTGCCGATCGAGCCGATCTCGCAGGCCAGCGCCAACCAGCGCAAGGGCCGCTGCGGCCGTACGTCCGACGGCATCTGCATCCGGCTGTACTCCGAGGACGACTTCCTCGCCCGGCCGGAGTTCACCGACGCGGAGATCCTGCGCACCAACCTCGCCTCCGTCATCCTGCAGATGACCGCGGCCGGCCTCGGCGACATCGAGAAGTTCCCGTTCATCGACCCGCCGGACCACCGCAACATCCGTGACGGTGTGCAGCTTCTGCAGGAGCTGGGCGCGCTGGACCCGGCGCAGAAGGACCCCCGCAAACGGCTCACCGAGACCGGCCGCAAGCTGGCGCAGCTCCCCGTGGACCCGCGTCTGGCCCGGATGGTCCTGGAGGCCGACCGCAACGGCTGTGTCCGGGAGGTCATGGTCATAGCGGCCGCGCTGTCCATCCAGGACCCGCGCGAGCGCCCGGCGGACAAGCAGGCCCAGGCCGACCAGCAGCACGCCCGGTTCAAGGACGAGACGAGCGACTTCCTCGCCTATCTGAACCTGTGGCGCTACATCCGTGAGCAGCAGCGCGAGCGCGGCTCGTCGTCGTTCCGCCGGATGTGCAAGCAGGAGTATCTGAACTTCCTGCGGATCCGCGAGTGGCAGGACATCTACAGCCAGCTGCGGACCGTGGCGAAGCAGATGGGCATCCATCTCGACGAGAACGACGCTCCCGCCGACCGCATCCATGTCTCCCTCCTCGCCGGTCTGCTGTCGCACATCGGCATGAAGGACGTGAAGGAGTCCAAGGACTCCGGTCCGGGGGCGCGCAAGGAGGGCGGGCGCAACGAGTACCTGGGCGCCCGCAACGCCAAGTTCGCGATCTTCCCGGGGTCGGCGCTCTTCAAGAAGCCGCCGCGGTTCGTGATGTCGGCGGAGCTGGTGGAGACGTCCCGGCTGTGGGCCCGCGTCAACGCGAAGATCGAGCCGGAGTGGGTCGAGCCGCTCGCCGGGCATCTGCTGAAGCGGACGTACTCCGAACCGCACTGGGAGAAGGACCAGGCGGCCGTGATGGCGTACGAGAAGGTGACGCTGTACGGCGTCCCGATCGTCGCCCAGCGGAAGGTGAACTACGGCCGGATCGACCCGGAGGTCAGCCGGGAGCTGTTCATCCGCAACGCCCTGGTCGAGGGCGACTGGCGTACGCACCACAAGTTCTTCGCCGACAACCGCCGGCTGCTCAGCGAGGTCGAGGAGCTGGAGCACCGGGCCCGGCGCCGGGACATCGTCGTCGACGACGAGACGCTGTTCGACTTCTACGACCAGAAGGTCCCCGAGCACGTCGTGTCGGGGGCGCACTTCGACTCGTGGTGGAAGCGCAAGCGGCAGGAGCAGCCCGACTTCCTGGACTTCGAGCGGGAGATGCTCATCCGGGAGTCGGCCGAGGCGGTCACCAAGGCCGACTATCCGGACTCCTGGCGGCAGGGGCAGCTGAAGTTCCGGGTGACCTACCAGTTCGAGCCGGGCGCGGACGCGGACGGTGTGACCGTCCACATCCCGCTCCAGGTGCTGAACCAGGTCACCGCCGAGGGCTTCGACTGGCAGATCCCGGGGCTGCGCGAGGAGTTGGTGACGGAGCTGATCCGCTCGCTGCCGAAGCCGATCCGCCGCAACTACGTGCCGGCGCCGAACTTCGCGAAGCGGTTCCTCGAGGTGGCCGTCCCCGGTCAGGAGCCGCTGACGGTGACGATGGCCCGGGAGCTGAAGCGGATGGTCGGCGTGCCGTTCACCGCGGACGACTTCGACTGGGCGAAGGTCCCCGAGCATCTGCGCGTCACGTTCCGCATTGTCGACGAGCGGCGCCGCAAGCTGGCCGAGGACAAGGACCTGGAGGCGCTGCAGCTGCGTCTGAAGCCGAAGGCGCGCAAGGCGCTCTCCCAGGCCGCCGCGGCGACCGCGTCCCGGCAGGGCGGGGAGTCGCTGGAGCGCTCGGGTCTGACGGACTGGACGATCGGCACCCTCAGCCGGGTCTTCGAGACCCGGCGGGCCGGGCAGCCGGTGAAGGCGTACCCGGCGCTCGTGGACGACGGCGACACGGTGTCCGTGCGGCTCTTCGACACGGAGGCGGAGCAGCAGCAGGCGATGTGGAAGGGCACCCGCCGCCTGATCCTGCGCAACATCCCGGTGAACCCGGCGAAGTTCGCGTCCGAAAAGCTGACCAACGCTCAGAAGCTCGGTCTGTCGGCGAATCCGCACGGGTCGATCCAGGCGCTGTTCGACGACTGCGCCATGGCGGCGGCGGACCGGCTGATCGCCGACTTCGGCGGCCCGGCCTGGGACGAGGAGTCGTACCGGAAGCTGTACGACAAGGTGCGCGCGGAGATCGTCGACACGACGGTGCGCGCGGTGGGGCAGGTCCAGCAGGTGCTGGCGGCCTGGCAGGCCGCGGAGCGCCGTCTGAAGGGCGTGCGCAGCCCGGCCCTGCTGCCGAACCTCGCGGATGTGCGGGCCCAGCTGGACGCCCTCGTGAAGCCCGGCTTCGTGACCGAGGCGGGGCTGCGCCGGCTGCCCGACCTGATGCGCTACCTGATCGCGGTGGACCGCCGGCTGCAGCAGATGCCGACGAACGTCCAGCGCGACACGACGCGCATGGAGAAGGTCCACGAGATGCGGGACGAGTACGCCTGGCTGCTGGAGCAGATGCCGCAGGGCCGTCCGGTGCCGCAGGCGGTGCTCGACGTCCGGTGGATGCTGGAGGAGCTGCGGGTCAGCTATTTCGCGCACGCGCTGGGGACGGCGTACCCGATCTCCGACAAGCGGATCGTGAAGGCGATCGACGCGCTGGCGCCGTGACGGACGCTGCACACAGGGTGAGTTCGACCCGGGGCTCACCCTCCTGTACAGTCTCTTCTCGCAGCGCAACGCACGAATGGCGCCGCAAAATCTGGTCCTGTGGAGCAGTTTGGAGTGCTCGCCACCCTGTCAAGGTGGAGGCCGCGGGTTCAAATCCCGTCAGGACCGCAAGTGAAGGCCCGTCCCCGTCGAGGGGGCGGGCCTTTCGCGTGGGCTCGTACGATCCGCGCGGCCGCCCCTCTCGGGCTTCTGCGCCGCCCTGGAGGGCCCGGAGGGACGTGGGGGGCTTCTGGGGCGACGCCCGCCCCGCGGCCGTCCACGCCGCCTTGACGGAGTCACATTCGCTCGGTACCCAGAACTCAGGGCCCTTTTCGGCTGGCCCCCGGCGGAGGTGGCGTATGGCGGCATCGACCAGGCACGAGACGCGAGCCCTGCTCCGCGCGCACCTGTCGGCCGCCACCTCCTACCGGCATCTGACCCGGCACTGTCCGATCTGCCACCGGCTGCTGCGGCTGGCCCTCGACAGCGGGCCCGGTGCTGCCGGCGCTCCCGGCGTCTCCGGGACGTCCGACACGCCCGGCGCCGCCCGGCCCGCCGCGGACGAGGCGGCCCCGGAGGAGACACCGTCCCCCGCCTGACCACCGCCGTCGTCAACTCGGGCCGCACCAGAGGCTTCTGGAACCCGTCGCTCCCTTTAGCGCACATAGGACAGAGGCAACAAGCACCCCGGCATGTGACGGGTGTCACCGAATGAGTTTCTGGAAGCCCGGCGCTTACGCCCCGCCTACAACGGGTCAATTTAATATGTGCAATTGCACCAGCTTCAACGATCGTCCCGGCCACTCCGAGCGACCGTCCGGGGCCGGCCGCACAGACGATCCGACAGCGCTCCCCAGACTTCGACAAGGCCACCCACAGGCTCACGGGGCGGGCGCGCGCGGGCGCACAAAAAAGATCGCGCTGGACCCGGCGGAGTCCAGCGCGATCTACGACGCACCCTTGTTGCGTGCCTGAAGTGCTCTGACGGCTTGGGCGTGGGCTCTGTTGGGGCAGAACCCGCGTCGCTTGGAGCTAGGTCCGGGCGCCGCGGCGAGTTGGGGGAACCGCCGGTTTGCCCGGTATTGCGAGAGCTCAGGCCTCGCTGCGCTGCTGCGGAATGCCCGCGAGCAGAGCGCGGACCTCAGCCTCGCGGTAACGGCGGTGACCGCCGAGCGTACGGATGGAAGTGAGCTTCCCGGCCTTCGCCCACCGCGTGACCGTCTTGGGGTCGACGCGGAACATCGTGGCGACCTCAGCCGGGGTCAGCAGCGGCTCGGCATCAGGGGTGCGAGCGGTCATGAGCGGCCTCCTCGGGAGAACCGAACCTTCTCGGTTCTTTCCTCTAAATTCTGCACCTTGACCCGCGTTGCCCGAAATGGCGGACGCGAGTCGAGTCGGTTATAGGACGAACGGCTTGTCCTCGGCACTACAACTACACCATCTGTCCAGCCGCGTCGGCCAAACCGATGGAATTGCCCCTCCAGGTGTTCATCAGCGACGGAAGCCGATGGACCATGTCATAGCGGACAGTCACGCCACTGTGACGATCAGTCACAGTGGCGTCCAGGAGTCCCAAGACCCCCCAAAGCGTGCAATGTCGAGATGGAGTCCTCCCCGGACTCCTTGTCCTATTTTGGCACGAGGGGGGGTTAGGGACGCAAGGGCCGTGTACGTGCGGTCCGTCACGCTTGGACGAATTGGCGGGATCCAGTGACATACGCCCGGATCGCGCCCTACGCCCCATGTTGACGAGACATCAGGTACCCAGAGCGAGCACGAAACCCCAAAACGGGCGGATCGTCAAACGCCAGTTCGTTACAAAGGGGATGCCACCTGGCCCGCGATGGCCTCAGTGGTGTGCTACGTCACACCGGCCCGCGCTGCGGGGGCCGTTCAGTTCGCGGACCGCCGGTCCCGTACCGACCGCCAGCGCTCCACGAGACGCCCGTACGCCTCCCCGGCCGCCGCGCCGTCGCCCAGCCGCAGCGCCTCGATGCCCTCGGCCACGTCGGCGGCCGAGTGGTCGCCCTCCAGCTCGCCGGCCGGCAGGGCGTGCACCAGGCCGCCGTAGTCCAGTTCCACCAGCGAACGCGGGTGGAACTCCTCCAGCCAGCGGCCGACGTCCAGCAGCCCGTCGATGAGCGGACCCTCGTCGATGGTCTCCTTCAGCGTCCGCAGGGCCCGCGCCACCCGGCGCCGGGCCTCCACCATCGGCGTCTGGTACCGCAGCATCGGCGGCACGTCGCCGGAGCCCTTGTCGAAGCGCCGCTCACCGTCCGACACCAGCACGAACCAGTGCAGCGGCACCTGCCAGGTCGAGGTGCGGATCCACGGGCGCGCGTCGGGGTTGCGGGCCAGCCAGCGCTCGTAGTCCTGCGCCGCCTGCCGCCGTACGACCTCCGGCAGGACCGCGTCCAGGACCGGCGCCGGCAGCTCGTCGCCCAGCTCCCCGAGCGCCTGCCAGCCGCGCAGCCGGGTCCGCCAGGGGCACACGCACACCACCCCGTCCACCTCCAGCACGAAGGCGTCGCTGCTCTCGTGGACCGGCACGGGCACGGGCGGCGTGGGCAGCAAGTCGGCCAGGGAGCGGCGCAGTTCGTCCTGGTACGAGGGACGGTCGGGGCGGCGGGCGTAGCGGGTCCAGTGGCCGCGTTCCGGCTCGGGGAAGGCGGCCAGGGGCTCGTACACCCGCAGGTACGTCGCGTACGGGACGATCACCGAGGACACCTTGGGCACGCCTGCTCCCTCCCCCTCCGTCCGCCGGGAAAACCTCCGGAACCCGCTCGGCACCGGCCGGGAAGCCGGTGCGGAGCCACCGAGAACTGGCTGAGAACTCGCTGATGAAAGAGCGGGAAATCCATGCAAATCGTCGCACGGCTGTACTCCGGGAGGAGGTGATCCCGAGCACTGCGGGTTCACCGGGTGTCCGGAGGTCTAATCTCATGCTCGAGCACCCGCGGGCTCCCACTGCCACAAGCGCGGGGGTCCCCCGGGAGCTCAGCTCCGATCGCCGCCCGTACTCAGGAGTCACCACAGTGACCGACGTAACACACGGCGTCCTGCACACCCTGTTCCACTCGGACCAGGGGGGACATGAGCAGGTCGTGCTCTGCCAGGACCGCGCCAGCGGCCTCAAGGCCGTCATCGCCATCCACTCGACCGCTCTGGGCCCCGCCCTCGGCGGTACGCGCTTCTACCCGTACGCGACCGAGGAGGAGGCCGTCGCCGACGCCCTCAACCTCGCGCGCGGGATGTCGTACAAGAACGCCATGGCCGGGCTCGACCACGGCGGCGGCAAGGCCGTGATCATCGGTGATCCGGCGCAGATCAAGACCGAGGAGCTGCTGCTGGCCTACGGCCGGTTCGTGGCCTCCCTCGGCGGCCGCTACGTCACCGCGTGCGACGTCGGCACCTATGTCGCCGACATGGACGTGGTGGCGCGCGAGAACCGCTGGACGACCGGCCGCTCCCCGGAGAACGGCGGCGCGGGCGACTCGTCGGTGCTCACCGCCTTCGGTGTCTACCAGGGCATGCGCGCCTCCGCTCAGCACCGCTGGGGCGACCCGTCGCTGCGGGACCGCACGGTCGGTGTCGCGGGCGTCGGCAAGGTGGGCCACATCCTGGTCGAGCACCTGGTGGCCGAGGGCGCCAAGGTCGTGATCACGGACGTCCGCGAGGAGGCCGTCGGCAGGATCGTCGCGGCCCACCCGGACTCGGTGACGGCCGTCGCCGACACCGCCACCCTGATCCGCGTCGAGGGCCTGGACATCTACGCCCCCTGCGCGCTCGGCGGTGCCCTGAACGACGACACCGTGCCGGTGCTCACCGCCGGCATCGTCTGCGGCGCGGCCAACAACCAGCTCGCCCATCCGGGTGTCGAGAAGGACCTCGCCGACCGCGGGATCCTCTACGCGCCCGACTACGTGGTGAACGCCGGCGGTGTCATCCAGGTCGCCGACGAGCTGCACGGCTTCGACTTCGACCGCTGCAAGGAGAAGGCGGCGAAGATCTTCGACACCACGCTGGCGATATTCGCTCGTGCGAAGGCGGACGGGATTCCGCCGGCCGCCGCGGCCGACCGGATCGCCGAGCAGCGGATCGCGGAGGCCCGCGCGTCCCGCTGATCCGGCGCGCCCGGGCAACCCGGGGTCCGTCGGCACGGCCCGGGCGGTACCCGCCGGTGGGCGGTTGGAGAGAACTCTCACTTCTACCGGCGGGTCGACCGCCCATAAGTGGTTAAAATCGCGGTTGACCAGCGAGGACAGGGCACCTCGAAGGTCCTGGGCAGACGCGCGTGCTGCGGGCGACGTACCGTATGGGCGCGGGCTCAGGTACCGTGGAAGCCCTACGGATCGGCCTCTCCATGGAGAGTCCGTTCCGGATCATGAACGCGTGTCAGACTCTGGGGCCGTCGAGCCCCGTCACCGAGGGGGTCGAGCCATGGGGCGCGGCCGGGCCAAGGCCAAGCAGACGAAGGTCGCCCGCCAGCTGAAGTACAACAGCGGTGGGACGGACCTTTCACGTCTGGCCAGTGAACTGGGCGCATCGACTTCGAGCCAGCCGCCGAACGGCGAGCCGTTCGAGGACGATGAGGATGACGAGGACGATCTCTACTCTCGATACGCCGACCTCTATGAGGACGACGACGAGGACGAAGACGACGGTCCCTCTTCTTCACAACACCGTCGCGGCGCTTGACCATGCAGTGAGCACTCACCCGGTCGGTGGCTCTGCCACCGGCCGGGTTCTGTGCTGTCCTCAGGTCGAACCCGCTCAGACCGCGTAGTCGCCGACCAGCTCCGCGCCGGTCGTGTGCTCGCCGCGGTCCGTGATCTCGCCGGCGACCCAGGCGTCGACGCCGCGGTCGGCCAGCGTGGCCAGGGCCGCGTCGGCCGACTCCGACGGCACGATCGCCATCATGCCCACGCCCATGTTCAGCGTCTTCTCCAGCTCCAGGCGCTCGACGCGGCCGGTCCTGCCGACGAGGTCGAAGACGGGTGCCGGGGTCCAGGTGGAGCGGTCGACGATCGCGTGCAGCCCGTCCGGGATCACGCGCGCCAGGTTGGCCGCCAGACCGCCGCCGGTGATGTGGCTGAAGGCGTGCACCTCGGTGGTGCGGGTCAGGGCCAGGCAGTCCAGCGAGTAGATCTTGGTGGGCTCCAGCAGCTCCTCGCCGAGCGTGCGGCCGAACTCCTCGATCCGGGCGTCCAGCGCCAGACCGGCCTGGTTCAGCAGGACGTGCCGCACCAGCGAGTACCCGTTCGAGTGAAGGCCGGAGGCCGCCATGGCGATCACCGCGTCACCCGTACGGATGCGATCCGCGCCGAGCAGGCGGTCGGCCTCCACGACGCCCGTACCGGCGCCGGCGACGTCGAAGTCGTCCTCGCCCAGCAGGCCCGGGTGCTCGGCCGTCTCACCGCCGACCAGGGCGCACCCGGCCAGCACACAGCCCTCGGCGATGCCCTTGACGATCGAGGCGACCCGCTCGGGGTGGACCTTGCCGACGCAGATGTAGTCGGTCATGAACAGCGGCTCGGCGCCGCACACCACGATGTCGTCCATGACCATGGCGACCAGGTCGTGGCCGATGGTGTCGTAGACGCCCATCTGGCGCGCGATGTCGACCTTGGTGCCGACGCCGTCCGTGGCGGAGGCGAGGAGGGGACGCTCGTAGCGCTTGAGGGCGGAGGCGTCGAAGAGCCCGGCGAAGCCGCCGAGGCCGCCGAGGACCTCGGGGCGCTGCGCCTTCTTCACCCATTCCTTCATCAGCTCGACCGCGCGGTCGCCCGCCTCGATGTCGACGCCCGCCGCCGCGTAGGAGGCACCGGTGGTGCCCGACTGATCTGACACAGGAGACATTGCCTGGGATCTTTCGGTTGGAAATACGGGGCTTACGGGCGACGGATCGCGTCGGCGGCAGCCGTGGCGGCCGTACCGGCCGCGAGCTCGGTCTCCAGGAGCTGCTTGCCGAGCAGCTCGGGGTCGGGCAGGTCCATCGGGTACTCGCCGTCGAAGCAGGCGCGGCACAGGTTCGGCTTGGCGATCGTGGTCGCCTCGATCATGCCGTCGATGGAGATGTACGACAGGGAGTCGGCGCCCAGCGAGGTGCCGATCTCCTCGATCGTCATGCCGTTGGCGATCAGCTCGGCGCGGGTGGCGAAGTCGATGCCGAAGAAGCACGGCCACTTCACGGGCGGCGAGGAGATCCGGATGTGGACCTCGGCGGCGCCCGCCTCGCGGAGCATGCGGACCAGGGCGCGCTGGGTGTTGCCGCGCACGATCGAGTCGTCGACGACGACCAGGCGCTTGCCCTTGATGACTTCCTTGAGCGGGTTCAGCTTCAGGCGGATGCCGAGCTGGCGGATCGTCTGCGAGGGCTGGATGAAGGTCCGGCCGACGTAGGCGTTCTTCACCAGGCCCGCGCCGAACGGGATGCCGCTCGCCTCCGCGTAGCCGATGGCGGCCGGTGTGCCGGACTCCGGGGTCGCTATGACCAGGTCGGCCTCGACCGGGGCCTCCTTCGCCAGCTTGCGGCCCATCTCCACCCGGGAGAGGTACACGTTGCGGCCGGCGATGTCGGTGTCGGGACGGGCCAGGTACACGTACTCGAAGACACAGCCCTTGGGCTTCGCTTCCGCGAATCGGGAGGTGCGCAGGCCGTTCTCGTCGATGGCGACGAACTCGCCCGGCTCGATCTCGCGGACGTAGCTGGCGCCGACGATGTCGAGCGCCGCGCTCTCCGAGGCGGCGACCCAGCCGCGCTCCAGGCGGCCGAGGACCAGCGGGCGGATGCCCTGCGGGTCACGGGCGGCGTAGAGGGTGTGCTCGTCCATGAAGACGAGGCTGAAGGCGCCCTGCACCTGCGGAAGGACCTCGTGGGCCGCCTCCTCGATGGTGAGCGGCTTGCCGTCCTCGTCGACCTGGGCCGCGAGCAGCGCGGTCAGCAGGTCGGTGTCGTTGGTCGCCGCGACGCGCGGGGACCGCCCGCCCTCCTGCTTGGGCAGGTCGGCGACCATCTCGGCGAGCTGGGCGGTGTTGACGAGGTTGCCGTTGTGGCCGAGCGCGATGGAGCCGTGCCCGGTGGCACGGAACGTCGGCTGGGCGTTCTCCCACACGGAGGCGCCGGTGGTCGAGTAGCGGGCGTGTCCGACCGCGATGTGACCCTGGAGCGAACCGAGAGAGGTCTCGTCGAAGACCTGGGACACGAGGCCCATGTCCTTGAAGACGAGGATCTGGGAGCCGTTGCTGACCGCGATTCCCGCGGATTCCTGGCCCCGATGCTGGAGGGCGTAGAGCCCGAAGTACGTGAGCTTTGCGACCTCTTCGCCCGGAGCCCAGACACCGAAGACGCCACACGCGTCCTGGGGGCCTTTCTCGCCGGGGAGCAGATCGTGATTGAGTCGACCGTCACCACGTGGCACGTCCCCGAGTGTAGGCGAGGTCGACCACTGGTCCGAATTGGGGAACTCCCTGGTGGGCACAGCCGTGACGGGTCAGTCACTGGCAGCAGCCGTCACAGACTCGCCGTTTTCGCTGGTCAGCGTGAGGGTGCGGTGGTCGACGCGGTACTTCACCGTGCTGTCGAACAGCCCGAGCAGCTTCTTCTCCGCCGTCATGAGTGAGGTGTCGCACATCATTCGGGTGGTGGACGCCGAGCCCAGCGTGATACTGCCGTCGCGGATCGTCGCGGTGGCCTTCACCCGGTTGCAGCCGAGGCTTCCGCTGACCTCGCCGGCCTTCTCGTCGAACGTGAGATGGGCCTTGCCGTCGGCGTCGGGGCTGGTCACGGTCCACTTGGTGCCCTTGAGCGGGGCCGCCTCCTGCTTGCTGAGCGTCACGCGGTCGCCGTCCTTCGTGGTGAGGGTGAGCTTGTCGCCGTCCGCCTCGGCGGTCAGGTCGCCGTCGGCGAGGGTGCGGGCGAGGGTCTGCTCGAAGTCCGCGGGGACGCCGTCGCAGGCCATCTCCGTCGACTGGACCTGCTCGAAGGCGACGTGGCCGTCGGCGAAGTCGGCCCGGGCGCCGAAGTGGTTGCAGCCGAGGTTGCCCTCGACCTTCCCGTCGCCGGAGACCCGCAGCCAGGCGGTGTCCGGGGCGGCGTCCTTCTTCCCGTCCGTGGTGACCTGGTCGACGCCCCAGCGGGCGTCGGAGAGGGACGCCCTCGCCCCGGCCCCGACCGAGTCGCTGCCCGCGTCCTCGCTGCCGCAGGCGGCGGCGAAGGGCAGGAGGGTCAGGGTGGCGAGGAGGGCCAGTCGCCGCCTGTTCGTACGGGGTGTGCCGAGAGTGTCCATGCCGGTGGGACGGGAGGGACGAGGGACCGGTTCCGCCCTTTTGTTTGCGGCCGGGGCTCATGCCTGGGCAGAGTCGGACGCCATCGGTGGCACGATCCGAAGGAGACCCGCTCATGACACTCGGCCCGCAACGCCGTCTGGCCCTTCTCGGGGGCGGGTTCTCCACCGACGACGACGGGGTGCTGGACGACTGGCTGCTCGGGCTGGTGGACGCGGCCCGGCCGAGAATCTGCTTCGTGCCGACGGCGAGCGGCGACGCGCCCGGCTACATCGAGCGCTTCGTCGCGGCGTTCGACGACCGTCCGGTGCAGGCCGAGGTCCTGCCCCTGTTCCGGCGCACGCTCGACGACGAGGCCCTGCGGACCTTCCTGCTGAGCCAGGACATCGTGTACGTCGGCGGCGGCAACACCGCGAACCTGCTGGCCGTCTGGCGCGCGCACGGCGTGGACCGGCTGCTGCGCGAGGCGTACGACCGGGGTGTGCTGCTGTGCGGCATCAGCGCCGGGGCCAACTGCTGGGCCGAGGGTTCGCACACCGACTCCTTCGGCCCGCTGACCCACCTCGCCGACGGGCTGGGCCTGCTGCCCGGCTCGGTCTGCCCGCACTACGACGGTGAGCCGGGACGCCGGCCGTCCTACCGGGCGGCGGTCGCGGACGGGGCGCTGCCGCCGGGCTGGGCGGTGGAGGACGGCGTCGGCGCCCTCTTCACCGAGGGCCGGCTGACGGAGGCGGTGACGCGGGCGCCCGGGGCGGGGCTGTACCGGGTCGAGCCGGACGGGGAGGGCGGGGCCACCGAGCGGGCCGTGCCCTGCCGCCCCCTCCGCCGCGAAGGGCTCAGCCCATGAGCGGCAGCAGACCGCTCAGGTCGGCGCGCTCGCCGCTCGCGCTGACCTTGGCCTCCGCGAGGGCGTCCTGCCAGGTCAGACGGCCGGTGGCGAGCCGGATCCAGGTCAGCGGATCGGTCTCGACGACATTGGGCGGGGTGCCCCGGGTGTGCCGGGGACCCTCCACGCACTGCACGACGGCGTAGGGCGGGACGCGGACCTCGGTCGAACCGCCGGGCGCCTTCACCGCGAGCGCGTCGGCGAGCAGCCGGGTGCAGGCGGCGAGCGCCTGCCGCTC
The DNA here is from genome assembly GCF_018070255.1 of Streptomyces sp. RK62. Taxonomy (NCBI): domain Bacteria; kingdom Bacillati; phylum Actinomycetota; class Actinomycetes; order Kitasatosporales; family Streptomycetaceae; genus Streptomyces; species Streptomyces sp. RK62. The sequence goes on from NZ_JAGPYD010000007.1 coordinate 45,225, forward strand.
GTAGGGGATGTCCAGGCCGGGGACGGCGGCGTTCAGGTCGTCGGTGTGGACGACGAGCTCGACGGTACGGGTGACCAGGTAGTCGGCGAGGGACAGGACGCCGGTGCGGGTGTCGAGGAGCCGGTCGCCGGGCGCGGTGGCCAGGCGCTCGGTGAGGCGTTCCTCGGTACGGGCGTACAGCGCGTCGAGATCGGGGTGGGCGGCGGCGAGCTCGCGGGTGTCGTCGGCGATGTCCCCGGCGCGGGCGGCGGTGGCCGAGGGCCAGTCGCGGAGGGTGAGCCCGGCCTTGCGCGGCTCGTCCCGGTCCAGGTTCCGGCTGACGGTCTCCACGGCCATGGTCACGTGGGCGGCCAGGTCCCGTACGGTCCAGGCGCCCAGGCGGGTCGGCAGGGCGAGCTGCTCGGCGGTGAGCCCGCGGACGGCCTGCCGGACGTGCCCGAACTGGGCGAGCACGGCGGTGCGGATCTTGACGGGGTCGTAGGTGCGCGCGCGCTTCTTGGCCGGGGGCATGGGGAGCAGCCTATTGCGGGAGATCGCGGACCGGATCGGCGTTCGATAACTCGTCCGGGTGATCGACTGCGGAAGACATCCCGCGTCGACTGCCCCGGACGACACTGGCGTGCGGTGAGACGACGAAGGTCCCGTCCGGCGGCCGGACGGGACCTTCATGTCGTACAGCCGACTACGCCAGCAGCGCCGGGATGGTCGCCTCGTGCGTCTCGCGCAGAGTGGTCAGGGGGAGGGAGAACTCGCCCTGGACCTCGACCGCGTCGCCGTCCACGACACCGATGCGGGTGGCGGGAAGGCCGCGGGCGCCGCACATGTCGTTGAAGCGCAGCTCCTCCGAGCGGGGCACGGCGACGACCGCGCGGCCCGCCGACTCCGAGAAGAGGAACGTGAAGGCGTCCAGACCGTCCGGGACGATCAGGCGGGCGCCCTTGCCGCCGAGCAGCGCCGACTCGACCACGGCCTGGATCAGACCGCCGTCGGACAGGTCGTGCGCGGAGTCGATCATGCCGTCGCGGGAGGCGGAGATCAGGATCTCGGCCAGCAGCCGCTCGCGCTCCAGGTCGACCTTCGGGGGCAGTCCGCCGAGGTGGTCGTGGACGACCTGGGACCAGGCCGATCCGCCGAACTCCTCGCGGGTGTCGCCGAGCAGGTAGAGGAGCTGGCCCTCCTCCTGGAAGGCGACCGGGGTGCGCCGGGCCACGTCGTCGATCACGCCGAGGACGGCGACGACCGGCGTCGGGTGGATGGCCGCCTCGCCCGTCTGGTTGTAGAGCGAGACGTTGCCGCCGGTCACCGGGGTGCCGAGCTGCTGGCAGGCGTCGGCCAGACCGCGGATGGCCTCCGCGAACTGCCACATGACGGCCGGGTCCTCGGGCGAGCCGAAGTTCAGGCAGTCGGAGACGGCGAGCGGCTTGGCGCCGGTGGTGGCGACGTTGCGGTACGCCTCGGCGAGGGCCAGCTGGGCGCCGTGGTACGGGTCCAGCTTGGCGTACCGGCCGTTGCCGTCGGTCGCGATGGCGACGCCGAGGCCGGTCTCCTCGTCGATGCGGATCATGCCGGAGTCCTCGGGCTGGGCGAGGACGGTGTTGCCCTGCACGAAGTGGTCGTACTGCGAGGTGATCCACTTCTTGCTGGCCTGGTTCGGGGAGCCGACCAGCTTCAGGACCTGGTCCTTCAGCTCGTCCGACGTCGCCGGCCGGGGCAGCTTGTTCGCGTCGTCGGCCTGGAGGGCGTCCTGCCAGGACGGACGGGCGTAGGGGCGCTCGTAGACCGGGCCCTCGTGCGCGACCGTGCGCGGGTCGACGTCGACGATCTTGCCGCCGTGCCAGTAGATCTCCAGCCGGTCGCCGTCGGTGACCTCACCGATGACGGTGGCGATGACGTCCCACTTGTCGCAGATCTCGAGGAAGCGCTCGACCTTGCCGGGCTCCACGACCGCGCACATGCGTTCCTGCGACTCGCTCATGAGGATTTCCTCGGGCGAGAGGGTCGAGTCGCGCAGGGGGACGTCGTCCAGGGTGACGCGCATACCGCCGGAGCCGTTCGACGCCAGCTCGCTGGTCGCGCAGGACAGGCCCGCGGCGCCCAGGTCCTGGATGCCGACGACCAGCTTCTCGGCGAACGCCTCCAGGGTGCACTCGATGAGGAGCTTCTCCTGGAAGGGGTCGCCGACCTGAACGGCCGGGCGCTTCGACGGCTTGGCGTCGTCGAAGGTCTCGGACGCCAGGATCGACGCGCCGCCGATGCCGTCGCCGCCGGTCCGGGCCCCGTAGAGGATGACCTTGTTGCCGGCGCCGGACGCCTTGGCGAGGTGGATGTCCTCGTGCCGCATCACGCCGATGGCACCGGCGTTGACCAGCGGGTTGCCCTGGTAGCAGGCGTCGAAGACGACCTCGCCGCCGATGTTCGGCAGGCCCAGGCAGTTGCCGTAGCCGCCGATGCCGGCGACGACGCCGGGCAGGACGCGCTTGGTGTCGGGGTGGTCCGCGGCGCCGAAGCGCAGCGGGTCCACGACCGCGACCGGGCGGGCGCCCATCGCGATGATGTCGCGGACGATGCCGCCGACGCCGGTGGCCGCGCCCTGGTAGGGCTCGACGTACGACGGGTGGTTGTGCGACTCGACCTTGAAGGTGACCGCGTAGCCCTGGCCGACGTCGACGACACCGGCGTTCTCGCCGATGCCGACGAGCAGGGCGTCGGACTCGGGGGCCTTCTCGCCGAACTGGCGCAGGTGCACCTTGGAGGACTTGTACGAGCAGTGCTCGGACCACATGACGGAGTACATGGCGAGCTCGGCACCGGTGGGCCGGCGGCCGAGGATCTCGACCACGCGCTCGTACTCGTCCTTCTTCAGGCCCAGTTCGGCCCAGGGCAGCTCGACGTCGGGGGTCGCGGCCGCGTGCTCGACCGTGTCCAGAGGCGTCCGGCTCATGCGTTGACCAGCTTCTTGAGGATCGAGGTGAAGAACGGGAGGCCGTCGGTGCGACCGCTGCCGATGAGCGGCTCCACGGCGTGCTCCGGGTGCGGCATCAGGCCCACGACGTTGCCGGCCTCGTTGGTGATGCCGGCGATGTCGTTGAGCGAGCCGTTGGGGTTGAAGTCCAGGTAGCGGAACGCCACCCGGCCCTCGGCCTCCAGCTTGTCCAGCGTGTACTGGTCGGCCACATAGCGGCCGTCCATGTTCTTCAGCGGGATGTGGATCTCCTGGCCGGCCGTGTAGTCGGTCGTCCAGGCCGTCCCGGCGTTCTCCACGCGCAGCTTCTGGTCACGGCAGATGAAGTGCAGGTGGTCGTTGCCGAGCATGCCGCCGGGCAGCAGATGGGCCTCGGTGAGGATCTGGAAGCCGTTGCAGATGCCGAGGACCGGGAGTCCGGCCTTCGCCTGCTCGATGAGGGTGTCCATCACCGGCGAGAAGCGGGCGATGGCTCCGGCGCGCAGATAGTCGCCGTAGGAGAAACCACCGCACAGCACCACGGCGTCGACCTGCTTGAGGTCTTTGTCCTTGTGCCACAGGGCGACCGGTTCGGCGCCCGCGAGACGGATCGCGCGCTGTGTGTCCCGGTCGTCGAGAGAACCCGGGAAAGTGACGACGCCAATACGAGCGGTCACTTGGCCGCCTCCGCGACTTCCTCGACGCGGACGGTGAAGTCCTCGATCACGGTGTTGGCGAGGAAGGATTCCGCAAGATCGTGGATGCGGGCGAGCGCGGCATCGTCGACCGGTCCGTCAACTTCCAGTTCGAAACGCTTTCCCTGACGTACGTCGGAGATGCCTTCGAAACCCAGTCGCGGCAGTGCGCGCTGCACCGCCTGGCCCTGGGGGTCGAGGATCTCCGGCTTGAGCATGACGTCGACTACGACGCGTGCCACGTGCACTCCCGGTGGTGTGGTGCTGAGCAGGTTCCTGCAAGGTGCTTTCAGACTACCCGCACAAAATTTCTACGCGCGTCGACTTGTAGGAAGCTACGTGACCGCAGTCACGACGGGCACCCGCCGGGCCGGCCGGTGAAAAGTTCCGGAAAAGATCCCGGATCGACACCCGATGCCTATTGCGCCCGACCCTCTCCCCCGACCACCCTTCCTTCGAAGTCGCTCCGCTCCTTCTTGCTTTTGGACACGCGGAAGGATTTAGTCGAGCTTCACATTGCATTGTCGGGCACGGTACAAATGAATTGTCAGCGTGCCGTACGAAGGGACCGATATTCGTGGCGCAGAAGGTCGTGGTCACTCTCTTTGACGACATCGACGGCTCAGAAGCGGCGGAAACGATCGCCTTCGGACTCGACGGCAAGTCGTACGAGATCGACCTGAATGAAGCCAATGCCAAGAAACTGCGTAAGGCGCTCGCGCCCTACGTGGAGGCCGGCCGCAAGCGGTCGAGGTCGGGCAAGGCGTACAAGCAGACGGAGGTCGCCCCCGACCCCGCGGCCGTGCGCGCCTGGGCCCAGGCCAACAAGATGGAGGTGCCGGCCCGCGGCCGTATCCCCAAGAAGGTCTACGAGGCGTTCGCCTCGGCGCAGTGAGCCGGTCCGCGGGACGGGTCCTCAGGGCCCGCCGGCGGACCCTCGGGGCGGTGCGGGCCGGCCGGTGCGACAACCGACTTGCGCTACCCCCCTGCTGATCAGCTAATGTCTGGAGCACGCCAGCGGGCGGGGCCGAAAAAGTCCAGCTCGCCGAGCATGCGGGTGTAGTTCAGTAGTAGAACATCCCCCTTCCAGGGGGAAGGCGCAGTGTGCAATTCCTGTCACCCGCTCTGCACCGCCGTACCGACCATCCTTGTGGATCAGGTAGGCTGGTGCCCGCGCCGATCGGTGAGAGCCGGTCGGAGGCAATGCGGACGTAGCTCAGTTGGTAGAGCGCAACCTTGCCAAGGTTGAGGTCGCGAGTTCGAGCCTCGTCGTCCGCTCTTGATGAAGACCCCGGTCCACTGGACCGGGGTTTCTTCGTATGCGCGTGTTTCCGCATGTCCTTCTGACATTTGTCATGCCGATCGGTGACAGCGCGCACTGCTGCCGGGTCTCCGGGCCGGGGACGCTGATGACATGGACATCAACGAACACGAGCACGTGATCGAGGTCACCGACCTCCGGCGTGTCTACGGGGGCGGGTTCGAGGCGGTGCGCGGGGTCTCGTTCTCCGTGCGGCGCGGAGAGGTCTTCGCCCTGCTCGGCACCAACGGCGCCGGAAAGACGTCGACCGTGGAACTCCTCGAAGGGCTGGCCGAGCCCGCCGGGGGGCGGGTGCGGGTGCTGGGGCACGACCCCTTCGCCGAGCGGGCCGCCGTACGGCCGCGCACCGGGGTGATGCTGCAGGAGGGCGGCTTCCCGTCCGAGCTGACCGTCGCCGAGACCGCCCGGATGTGGGCGGGGTGTGTGAGCGGCGCCCGCTCGCCGCTGGAGGTGCTCGGCCTCGTCGGGCTGGCCGGGAAGACCCGCGTACGGGTCAAGCAGCTGTCCGGCGGGGAGCGGCGGCGCCTCGACCTGGCGCTCGCGCTGCTCGGCGATCCCGAGGTGCTGTTCCTCGACGAGCCGACGACCGGGCTCGACGCCGAAGGACGCCGGGACACCTGGGAGTTGGTGCGGGCGCTGCGCGACGACGGCACCACCGTGCTGCTGACCACGCACTACCTGGAGGAGGCCGAGGACCTCGCCGACCGGCTGGCCATCCTGCACGAGGGGCGGATCGCGGCGGCCGGGACGCCCGCCGAGGTGACCGCGGCCCAGCCCTCACGGATCACCTTCGAACTGCCCGACGGCTACTTCCTCGGCGACCTGCCGCCGCTCGGCGAGCTGGGCGTGAGCGGACACGAGACCGAGGGGCGGTCCGTACGGCTGCGCACCCACCGGCTGCAGTGGGCGGCGACCCGGCTGCTGGTGTGGGCCGAGCAGGCCGGGGTGGAGCTGCGGCGGCTGGACGTGCGGTCGGCGTCGCTGGAGGAGGCGTTCCTCGGCATCGCGCGGGAGGCGGCGGAGACCGCCGGGACGAAGGAGTACGCGGCATGAGCACGGCGACCACCACCCCGATGGGGCGTATGACGTCGTTGGCCCGGGCCGAGCTGACCCTGCTCGGACGCAGCAGGGGCACCCTCTTCGCGGCGCTGTTCGTGCCGCTGGTCCTGCCGCTGAGCGCACGCGAGGCGGCGAAGCAGATGGACCTGGCGGAGGCGGGTCTCACCCTCGGCACGGTGATCCTGCCCGCCTCCATCGGCTTCTCGCTGCTCTACGCGGTGTACGCGACGCTCGTCAGCGTCTACACCGCCCGGCGCGAGGAACTCGTCCTCAAGCGGCTGCGCACCGGCGAGCCGCGGGACACCGAGATCCTCGCCGGGGCCGCGCTGCCGGCGGTGGCCACCGGCCTCGCGCAGAGTGTGGTGCTGGCGATCGGCTGCACCGTCCTGCTCGATGTGGGCGCGCCCCGCGCTCCCCATCTCGCCGTGCTGGGCCTGCTGTCGGGATTCGTGCTGTGCGCGACGCTCGCCGCGGTGACCTCCTCCTTCACCCGCAGCGTGGAGAGTGCGCAGGTCACGACGTTGCCCGTGGTGTTCCTCTCCATGATCTTCTCCGGGATGCTGGTGCCCCTGGAGGTCCTGCCCGACCGGGTGGCGTCGGCGTGCGAACTGCTGCCTCTGACCCCGGTGATCACCCTGATACGCGGTGGCTGGACCGGTGACCTGTCGGCGTCCGAGACGCTGGGCGCGGTCCTCGTCGCGCTGGTCTGGACGGCCGGGGCCGTGTTTGCTGTACGGCGACGGTTCCGCTGGGAACCTCGGCGTTGACCTAGGTCGTGTCCGTAAAGTCGCGTCGTCCGCCCGGAGGGCGGGCCGAGCGGCGTCCGGTGCGTGCTCTGGGGGTCCCCCCTGCTCGAAGAGCTAGGGGGAGTGCCGGACGGGCTCCCGCGTACTGGTTGTACGCGGGTGGCCGGCAGGTGCGGCGAGTGGGGGTCCCCCCTGCTCGAAGAGCTTGGGGGAGCGTGCCGGGCGTCGAACGGCAGGCGGGACTTTGCGGACACGACCTAGGAGAGCGGCGGATGCGCGGGCCGGGAACGTGGTGGCGGGGCAAGAGCACCCCGGCGAAGGTGGAGGCGTACACGCGGGGGTCGTTCCACTTCTTCGCGGTGATGGAGGTCCTCGCGGCCGGGGTGCCGGTGATCCGCGAGATCGAGGGCGGGCCGGGCGCCGTGCTGTTGCTCCTGGTCTGCGTGCATGCGGCGATCAGCGCCCTGACCGTGTCACAGGCGGTGGACTGGGTGTGCGGGCGGCGGGAACAGCCCGTCCGGACGCTGTGGACGCTCGGTGCCGCCACCGCGCTGATCTCCGTCGTGGCCCTCGCCCTCGCCCTGCACGGTCCGGGCGGTGAGGAGGCCCGGTCCGCCGCGGGCAGCGCCATCGGCGTCGTGATCGTCTTCGGTGTGGGCATCATCGCGCTCGGCCTGGACAGCCGCCGGCACGTCTACACCCTGCTGGCCGGTTTCGCGGGCGGCGCGGGCGCCGTCGCGGTCCTGACGGGGATGCCCGTCCTCGGCGCGCTGGTCATCGCGCTGCTCGTGCTGGCCTGCTGCGGCTTCATCACCTTCACGGCCGTCTTCTCCGTCTGGCTGCTCAAGGCCGTCTACGAGCTCGACGAGGCCCGTGAGACCCGGGCGCGGCTCGCCGTGGCCGAGGAGCGGCTGCGGTTCGGGCGCGATCTGCACGACGTGATGGGGCGCAACCTCGCCGTCATCGCGTTGAAGAGCGAGCTCGCCGTGCAGCTGGCGCGGCGCGGGCGGCCCGAGGCCGTCGAGCAGATGATCGAGGTGCAGCGGATCGCGCAGGAGTCGCAGCGCGAGGTGCGGGACGTCGTACGGGGTTATCGGGAGGCCGACCTGGAGGTCGAGATCACCGGTGCGCAGGGCGTGTTGACGGCGGCCGGGATCGCGTGCGAGGTGACGGGGGAGGCGGCCGGGCTGCCGGTCGACGTGCAGTCGGCGCTGGCCTGGGTGGTGCGGGAGGCGACCACGAATGTGCTGCGGCACGGGAACGCCGAGCGGTGCACGGTGGATGTAGGGGTGGCTGAGAGACGCGTGGTGCTGAGGGTGGAGAACGACGGGGCGGCCGGAGCCTCCGACGGGGGTGGGGGCTCCGGGCTCGCCGGGCTCCGCGAGCGGCTGGCCGCGGTGGACGGCACGCTGGAGGCCGGCCGGGTCGAGGAGGGGGTGTTCCGGCTGGTGGCGGAGGTGCCGCTGGCCGGAGCGGGTGTGCGGGAGGCCGTCGTATGACCGAGCCGGTACGGCTGCTGCTGGCCGACGACGAGCATCTGATCCGCGGCGCGCTCGCCACGCTGCTGTCCCTGGAGGACGACCTCGTGATCGTCGCCGAGGCAGCCGACGGACCCGAGGCACTCGCCATGGCGCGGGCCCACCGGCCCGATGTCGCCGTCCTGGATCTGCAGATGCCGGGGGCCGACGGTGTGAAGGTCGCCACAGCGCTGCGGACCGAACTGCCCGGGTGCCAGGTGCTGATCGTGACCAGTCATGGGCGGCCCGGGCATCTGAAGCGGGCCCTTGAGGCGGGTGTGCGCGGATTCGTCCCGAAGACGGTCAGCGCCCAGCGGCTCGCGGAGATCATCCGGACCGTGCACCGCGGAAACCGTTACGTCGACCCGGAGTTGGCGGCCGACGCCATCGCCGCCGGGGACTCGCCGCTGACCGCGCGGGAGGCCGAGGTGCTGGAACTCGCGGCCGACGGGGCGCCCGTGGCGGAGATCGCGGAGCGCGCCGCGCTGTCCCAGGGGACCGTGCGGAACTATCTGTCCTCCGCCGTCTCGAAGCTGGGCGCCGAGAACCGGCACGCGGCGGTGCGCCTCGCGCGCTCCCGCGGTTGGGTATAGTGGTTCCCGCGCCACGGCGCATGCGAACGTAGCTCAGTTGGTAGAGCGCAACCTTGCCAAGGTTGAGGTCGCGAGTTCGAACCTCGTCGTTCGCTCCACAGCAAAGGCCCCGGTCATCGACCGGGGCCTTTGGCGTGTGCCGGGGCAGCGGCTAGCGTGCGTGACCATGACACGCAGGTGGACGCTGGCGGCCCGGTTCGCGCTCGGCGGCGCCGTCCTGACGGCCGCGCTCCTCCTGATCGGGGACCGGACCGGGGCGCTGACCGCGGCAGCGGTGTCCCTGCTGATCGCGGTGGTGCACTCCCCGCTGGTCTTCCCCCGGTCCGTCGGCGCCGAGGAGGCGCGGCGGCTCAGTGACGCCGACGGCCGCCCCGTCGTCTACTGGCGGCCGGGCTGCGCCTACTGTCTGCGGCTGCGCTTCCGGCTGGGCCCTCGGGCCCGCCGGGCGCACTGGGTGGACATCTGGCATGACCCGGCCGGGGCGGCCGAGGTCAGGGCGGCCAACGGCGGCGACGAGACCGTGCCGACGGTCGTCGTCGCCGGGCGCCCGCACACCAACCCGGATCCGCGCCGGGTGCGCGAGTGGCTCGCCCTGCCGGGCCGGGACTGAGGGGCGCTCAGCTCCAGGATGTGCCGGTCAGACGCTCGTACGCCTCCACGTACTTGGCGCGGGTCGCGTCCACGACGTCCTGCGGCAGCGGCGGCGGGGGCTGCTCGCTCGCCCGGTCCCAGCCGGAGTCCGGCGAGGTCAGCCAGTCCCGCACGAACTGCTTGTCGTACGACGGCTGCGGGCGGCCCGGCTCCCACTGCTCGGCCGGCCAGAAGCGCGAGGAGTCCGGGGTGAGGACCTCGTCGGCGAGGACCAGGGTGTCCCCGTCGAAGCCGAACTCGAACTTGGTGTCCGCGAGGATGATGCCGCGCTCCCGGGCGATGTCCCGGCCCCGCGCGTACACGGCGAGCGTCGTCTGCCGCAGCTGGGCGGCGGTATCCGCGCCGACCTGGCGGGCGACCTCCTCGTAGGAGACGTTCTCGTCGTGCTCGCCGACGGCGGCCTTGGTGGCCGGGGTGAAGATCGGCGCGGGCAGTTCCGAGCCGTCGACCAGGCCCTCCGGGAGGGCGAGACCGCAGACCGTGCGGGTGTCGTTGTACTCGGCGAGCCCGGAGCCGGTGAGGTAGCCGCGGGCCACGGCCTCGACCGGGATCATCCGCAGCGACTTGCAGACGAGGGTGCGGCCCGCCCAGTCGGCGGGGGCGCCGGCGGGCACCTCGGTGCTCAGCACATGGTTGGGGACCAGGTCGGCGAGCTGGTCGAACCACCACAGGGAGAGCTGGGTGAGGATGCGGCCCTTGTCCGGGATCTCGGTGGGCAGCACCCAGTCGTAGGCGGACAGGCGATCGCTGGCGACCATCACGAGGTCACCGGCCTCGTTCTGGTACAGCTCGCGCACCTTGCCGGTGTGCAGGTGCACCAGGCCCGGAACCTGAAGCGGTTCGGGCTTTTCTACGAATCCGGACACGGTTCCTCCCCGTAAGTCTGTCCAATGCGTCGATTGTCCCGTACGGGACGCGCGCTGTGGACCGGGGGTGGGGCGGGGGCCTCCCGGGGCGTGCCGCGTGAGCTCAGTCACGCTTGCAGATGCGGTCCAGGAGGTTGGCGGTGGCGCGCTGGACGCGCGGGTCGACATGGCCCGGCCGGTCCAGCGCCGGGGACCAGGCGAAGGTGCCGGAGGCGAAGACCAGGGCGCCGGAGTGCGCGCGGTACAGCGAGGTCTCCTGGTGGCGCAGCACCCCGTGCCGGTCGGCGTACGGGGAGTGCGCCAGCAGGATGCGCTCCTCGTGGCCGGGCAGCGGGGTGCGCGGGAAGTAGCGGTCGGCCTCACCGGCCACCAGGCCCGGGATCTCGTCGCCCTCGTGGGCGCCGGTCGCCTCCCACAGCCAGTGGTCGGCGTTGCGGACGATCAGCGGATGGGGCTCGGGAACCTGTCCGGCGTACTGGATGCCGATGAGCTCCTGCTCCGGGCGGTCGATCTCCCGCCAGAGCACCGGGCGGCCGGGGCCCCTGCGCTTGCGGCAGGTGAGGAGGCGGTCCGGGACGCCGGACGCCGAGGGACCCAACTCGACCTGCCAGTACATGGAGTTGGCCGAGAGGAACACCAGGGACGTGCCGTTCTCCCGGGCGAGCTCAACCGTGCGGCGCATGTTCACCGACCAGTACTCGTCGTGGCCGGGGAAGACCAGGCCCCGGTACCGGGTCGGGTCGACATGGCCGCCGTGCAGGTCGCGGGCGTCGGCGTAGGCGATGTCGTAGCCGTAGCGCTCGGCCCAGCGGATGAAGTCGTAGGCGTGGCCGACGTGCAGGGGAAGGCCGGCGCCCGCGTACGGGCGGTCGAAGGAGACCGTCGTGGCGGCGTCGTCCTCGCCGAGCAGCCGGCCGTCCTCGTCCCAGGCGTGGTACAGGCTGGCACCGAGGCGGCCGTCCTCCGGATAGAGGTTGTACGCCTGCCAGGTCACATCGGGCAGGAGCAGGAGCAGGTCCGCGGGGTGGTTGTCGCGGACGGTGAACGGGATGTGGGAGCGGTAGCCGTCGTGGGTGGTGAGGACGGCGACATAGGCGCCGTTGCTCCAGTAGCTGGGGATCTGCAGGCGCCAGGACAGCCACCAGTGGTGGCAGGAGACGGTGCGGTCGGCGGTGAGCGGGGCGGGCTGCACGATGCCGGACAGCCGGGGGCTGGTGGTGATCTTGGCGGCGCCGTCCCCGCCGTAGTGGCCGATGCGGTAGATGTCGACGGCGAACTCCTGGGGCGGGTCGACCGTGATGTGGAAGTCGACCGCCTCGCCGGGCGCGACCGCGCCGGTGGAGGTGAACCCCTTGATCTGCCGGTGGACGTCGTCCGCCGAGCGGGGTCCGGCGCTGCGGGGCGCGGGGACCCGTGGGGTGCCGGCCGTCGGCGGGTGGGCCTGTCCGTCCACGTACCAGGGGACGACCTGGCCCGTGTCGTCGAAGTACGTCACGTTGCCGCGCAGCCAGGGGACCGGGCCCTGGCCGAAGGGGTCCGTCACGGCGTGCGCGAGAGCTCCCGACTCCCAGCGGCGGATCTGCTCCGACCCCATGGCCGTACCCCTCCCTTGTCCCCGTGGTCGCACATCGAGCGTCGTGCCGTGGCCCTGGCGTGGCGGGCACGCCGGGCCGACCGGTGCTGCGGTGGTGCACGTCGTGCTCACGGTGCCGGGTGGTGCCCGTCGTGCTTCCTGTGCCGGTGGTGCCTGTCGTACGCCTGATGCGCTTGCCCGGTGGTGCTGCCGTGCGGCTGGGCCTCACCGGTCGGCGTGGCGTAAGCCCTTGCCATATGCGCTTCGACCCCAGCACATCACATTGCGCTCGCTTCCTGTCACTATTCGTTGCGAATTGGCCGAAAGTGGAACCGGGGGCTCCGACTGACTTGGGCGGTCTCCGGGAGGCCTGTCCGCCCTCTCCGTCGCGTCCGCGCCTGTCAGACCAGGCGTACCGGCTTCTCGGGGCGTATCCCGGACTCCACGAGCCAGGCGCGCAGGGGCGCCGGATCGCCGTCCTCGATGAGGCGGAGGACCCGGGGGGTCAGGTCGGTGGCGCGTTCGCCGTTGATGAGCAGCGTGGGTCCGTCGAGCCAGTCCAGGCCCGGGGTGGCGCCCGCGGTGTCCATGGCCGCGCAGCAGACCATCGCGGTCACATGGTCGGTGAGCAGCTCGCGGGAGCTGCGGGGCGGCTGGAGCGGGAAGAGCGGGAGCGTCCCGATGTCCAGCAGTGTGGTGTCGGGGGTGAGGGCCGTCGGTGGCCCGGCGGGGGCGGCGGCCTCCTCGCGGGCCAGCTCGGCGGTGAGCCCCGCGGCGAGAGCGGAACTCCGCTCGGTCTCCTGGTCCTCGTAGGGGGAGAGGTCGTCGGGGAGGTCGGAGGGCGGGGTGGGCGGAGGGGCCGAAAGGTGGGCTTCGTCCTGGGGTGCCGTGAGGTGGGCTTCGTCCGGGGGTGCCGTGAGGTGGTCGAGGACCCGGGAGAGGGTGGGGCCGTCGGAGCCGGGGGGCGCGTCCCCGGGGTGGCGGCGGACGCCGAGGGCGTCGAGGACGCGGTGGAGGCGGGCCGCGTCCGTGCGCCAGGTGCGGTCGACGACCTCCTCCGGATACTCCTGCCAGCCCACCGGCGACCAGTCCGGGCCGGTCTCGGCCGGGCCGCCGTGGAACAGCCGGGCGGCCAGCAGGGACGCGGCCTCGTCGACCGCGCCGGGCTCCTCGAGGAGGTCGCAGGCGGGGCGCTCGCCGAGCCGGGAGGCGAAGCCCTCCGCCAGGCGGTCCCGCCGCGACAGCTCGGTGAGGGCGGCGACCACGCCCGCGTCCAGCCGGGACGGCCAGCGGCCCATCCGCCAGGCCGGCAGCGCGACCCGCGTCAGCAGCCGGTCCCAGCCCGCGTAGGCCAGGCCGACCTGCTCCTGGGCGACGATCCGCAGACCGTAGTCCACAGCCTGTGCACGCTCGGCGGCCGCCGCGGCCACCCCGCGCTCCATCTCGGCGGCGTGCTCCCGGCAGCCGCGCAGCAGCAGACGCGCCACCCGGCCGAGGCCCGCGCACACCGCCCGCGACCCGGGACAGCGCCCGCCCGTGGCGGCGACGGCCACGGCGGCGTCCAGCCCCCGGACGAAGCGCCGGGCCTGGGCTATGTCGGGGTGTGCGGAGGGCCCGGTGCCGGCGACGACCGGGGCGAGGACGGCGCGCAGCTCCCCGACGCGCATCCACCACAGGAACGGCGAGCCGATGACGAGGACCGGCGCGGCCGGCGTACGGCGACGGGGGCCGCGCCCGCCGCCGCGCAGGCCGTTGAGCCCGTCGTCAGCCGGCTCCTCGGGCGGGGGCGGGCCGTGGGACCGATGGGTTCGGTCCTCCAGCCAGCTGTCGCAGTCGGGGGTGAGCGCTATCGCGGACGGGGCCGGGACGTCCAGCCGGTCGGCGAGGTCGCGCACCAGCCGGTAGAGGTCGGGGGCCTGCTCCTCGCCGATCGTCACCGTGGGTGTGACGGCGGGCCGGGCCCGGGCGACGACCAGCGCCACCACCGCGGCGGCGAGGAGGACCAGGACGGCGAACGGGGTGAGCACCCAGCGCACGGCGTCCCAGCCGGGGCCGGTGAGATGCCCGGTGGACGGTCCGGCGAGCAGCACCACCGCGAAGGCGGCGGGCAGCAGGGCGACGGCGAGTGCGCGGCTGCGGACGCGCAGCACCGCCAGCGCCCGGGCACGCGCGCCCTGAGCCCCCGCTTCCATCCCCATTCCGGTCACGGCCGGACCTCACCCCCTCCGCGCTGCCCTGGTCGTCGGAACTGTCCTGGCTCTGCTCACTCCCCCACTGTGGCACCCGCCACCGACATCGCAATGCCGGTGGGCCAAGTGCCGGAACGCTTGCGCGGCACAGTAGTTGGGGCGTCGACCCACGTCAGCCGGTTGGGCCATCGGTCACTCGATGGAATGGCTTTGGGGAAAGGTGGATGACGGACGGCGAGGATCGGACCTCTGGTCCCGGCATACGTCGGGCCCCGGATCCTGAGACGGATCCGGGGCCCGGCGGGTTGGCTCGTGGGGGCGGCTACGCGTCGGCGGCGGCCTTCGCGGCGATGTCCGTACGGTGCTGGGAGCCGTCCAGGCCGATGCGGGCCACGGCCCGGTAGGCGCGGCCGCGGGCCTCGGTGAGGTCGCCGCCGGTCGCGGTGACGGACAGCACACGGCCACCGGCGCTGACGACCGCGTCGCCGTCGCGGCGGGTGCCGGCGTGCAGCACGTAGGCGTGCGGGGCGTCCTGGGCGGCCACCTCGTCGAGGCCGGTGATCGGGTCGCCGGTGCGGGGGGTGCCGGGGTAGTTGTGCGAGGCCACGACCACGGTGACCGCGGAGTCGTCGCTCCAGCGCAGCGGCTCCAGGTCGGCGAGGTGGCCCTTGGCGGCGGCCAGCAGGACACCGGCCAGCGGGGTCTTCAGCCGGGCCAGGACGACCTGGGTCTCCGGGTCGCCGAAGCGGGCGTTGAACTCGATCACGCGCACACCCCGCGAGGTGATCGCGAGACCGGCGTAGAGAAGACCGGAGAACGGGGTGCCGCGGCGGCGCATCTCGTCGACGGTCGGCTGGAGGACCGTCTCCAGGACCTCCTCGACCAGCTTCGGGTCCGCCCACGGCAGCGGCGAGTACGCGCCCATGCCGCCGGTGTTCGGGCCCTCGTCGCCGTCCAGGGCGCGCTTGAAGTCCTGCGCGGGCTGGAGCGGCAGCACCGTCTGTCCGTCGGTGATGGCGAAGAGGGAGACCTCGGGGCCGTCCAGGAACTCCTCGATGACGACGCGCTCGCAGGCGTTGGCGTGCGCGCGGGCCGCGTCGAGGTCGGCGGTCACGACGACGCCCTTGCCGGCCGCCAGACCGTCGTCCTTGACGACGTAGGGGGCACCGAAGGCGTCCAGGGCCTCGTCGACCTCGGCGGGGGTGGTGCAGACGTAGGAGCGGGCCGTGGGGACACCGGCGGAGGCCATGACGTCCTTGGCGAACGCCTTGGAGCCCTCGAGCTGCGCGGCCTCCTTGGAGGGGCCGAAGACCGGGATGCCCGCCTCGCGCACGGCGTCGGCGACCCCCGCGACGAGGGGTGCCTCCGGTCCGACGACCACGAGCTCGGCGCCGAGCCGTTCGGCCAGCGCGGAGACGGCCTCGCCGTCGAGGGCGTCGACCTGGTGCAGTTCGGCGACCTCGGCGATGCCGGCGTTGCCGGGCGCGCAGTACAGCGCGGTGACATCGGGGTCGAGGGACAGGGAGCGGCACAGGGCGTGTTCGCGGGCGCCGCTACCGATGACGAGGACCTTCACGGGGGTCAGCCTAACGGCCTTCTTGTGCGGGATGCCGAGGGGCCGGGGGCGGGGGACCTGTGCGTTCCTCCAAAACCGGCCGGGCGCGGGAGCGCCGGAGCGGCTCGCGAGGACGGGTCCGGTCCGGGCCGTCTACTCCTCGTCCCGGCCGCCTACTCGTCGTCCCGGCCACCTACTCGTTCGTGATCTCCTCGACCACCGTCGCGCCCAGCTCCCGCACGATCAGCTCGCGGCCGGACAGCGCCGACTCGTTGAGGTCGGGGTCGTCGTCCTCCGGGATGTCGTCCTCCAGGGAGACGGAGGGCGGCTCGGGGGCGCTGGGCCGGGGCGCGGGGGCGGGTGACGGCGCCGAGGGGGCCGTCGGTGCCGCGGAGGGGGCCGGGCGCGGGGCGGCCGAACCGCCCTGGCCGCCCTGAGTGCCGTAGCCGCCGTGGCCGCCGGGGGCCGGGGCGCCGCCTCCGCCGCCGAAGCCGGGGGATCCGCCCGGGGCCGGGGGTGCCGAGCCGCCGCCCGACGGGTCGACGATCGCCTCGATCTTCCACTGCACGTGGAACTGCTCGGCCAGCGCCTGCCGCAGCACGTCCTCGCTGCCGCTGCTCGCGAAGTTGTCCCGCGCGCCCGCGTTGACGAAGCCGAGTTGCAGCGTGGTGCCGTCGAAGCCCGCGACCTGCGCGTTCTGGCTGAGCAGGATCCAGGTGAAGCGGCGGCGGTTCTTCACCGCCTCCAGGATGTTCGGCCAGAGCTGACGGGGGTCCAGGCCGCCGGCCGCGGCGGGCGCGGGGGCGGCTGCGGGTGCCGGGGCGGGCGCGGGGGCGGACGTAGGTACCGGTGCGGCCGCGGGTGCCGGTGTGGGCGCGGGGGTGCCGGTGCCGCCGCCCGCCGGGGCCGTCGTGGGCCAGCCGCCGGGTCGCCGGCCGCCGCCCGCGGGCGCGGCGGTGGGCCAGGCGCCGGGGGCGGGAGCGGCGGGCGCGGGCGGGGCCTGGGGCGCCGGGGCGGGCTGTGCGGCGGGGGCGGGGGGCGCAGGTGGCTCTGCCGTCGGCGCACCCGCCGGCGCGGCCGGGGCCTCCGGGGCGGGACCCCGTACGGCGGCTCGGGCGGCGGCGAGTCCTCCGCCGGGCGGCACCGGAGGGGCGGCCTGCGGGGGCGCGGCCTGGGCGGGCGCCGGGGCTGCGTGGGCCTCGGGACCGGGGGCGTACCCCATCGCGGGAGCGCCGGCGCCCGCGGAGAAGCTCACGCCTCGCTCCAGCCGGTCGAGCCGGGCCATGAGGGACCGCTCGTCGCCGTAGGTGGCGGGCAGCAGCACGCGCGCGCAGATCAGCTCGAGCTGGAGGCGGGGCGAGTTGGCGCCGCGCATCTCGGTCAGCCCCTGGTTGACCAGGTCGGCGGCGCGGCTGAGCTCGGCGGCGCCGAAGGTGCCGGCCTGGGCCTGCATCCGCTCCAGGACGTCGGCGGGGGCGTCGATGAGCCCCTTCTCGGCGGCGTCGGGCACGGCGGCCAGGATCACCAGGTCCCGCAGCCGCTCCAGCAGGTCGGCGACGAACCGCCGCGGGTCGTTACCCCCCTCGATGACGCGGTCCACGACTTCGAAGGCGGCGGCGCCGTCACCGGTCGCGAAGGCCTCCACCACGGAGTCGAGCAGCGAACCGTCGGTGTATCCGAGGAGGGAGGTGGCCATGGCATACGTCACACCCTCCTCCCGCGCTCCGGCGAGGAGTTGGTCCATGACGGACATGGAGTCACGCACGGAGCCCTGGCCCGCGCGCACGACGAGCGGGAGCACGCCGTCCTCGACCGGGATGTCCTCGCGGCGGCAGACGTCGCCCAGGTACTCCCGCAGGGTGCCGGGCGGGACCAGCCGGAACGGGTAGTGGTGGGTCCGGGACCGGATGGTGCCGATGACCTTCTCGGGCTCGGTCGTGGCGAAGATGAACTTCAGATGCTCCGGCGGCTCCTCGACGACCTTCAGCAGCGCGTTGAAGCCGGCCGACGTGACCATGTGGGCCTCGTCGATGATGTAGATCTTGTAACGACTGGAGGCGGGCCCGAAGAACGCCTTCTCGCGCAGCTCACGGGCGTCGTCCACACCACCGTGCGAAGCCGCGTCGATCTCGATGACGTCGATGGAGCCCGGGCCGTTGCGCGCGAGGTCCTGGCAGGACTGGCACGTCCCGCAGGGGGTCGGCGTGGGGCCCTGCTCGCAGTTCAGACAGCGGGCCAGGATCCGCGCGCTGGTCGTCTTGCCGCAACCGCGCGGACCGCTGAACAGGTACGCGTGATTGACCCGGTTGTTCCGCAGCGCCTGCTGCAACGGGTCGGTGACATGCTCCTGCCCGATGACCTCGGCGAACGACTCCGGGCGATAGCGGCGGTACAGCGCGAGAGACGACACGCCTACGAGGTTATAGGCGCGCACTGACATCGGGTCCCGCCCCCGGGGCACGCAAACGCCCCTCACGCACCCGCCAGAGCCAACCTACCCTTGCTGCCTTCCGGCCCTGGGGGAGTTCAGTCAGATAGCGCCGCGTGAGGGGCTGCCCAAACAGTACCCGATGACGGGGGCGGGGAACGAGTTCGCGAGCACTCCTCAACGTCTTGTATTGTTTGCGGCGGAGGATTCGCCTAGAGGCCTAGGGCGCACGCTTGGAAAGCGTGTTGGGGGCAACCCCTCACGAGTTCGAATCTCGTATCCTCCGCCAGTGCCTCACCGGGCACGATGTCGAAGGGCCCCACCGTTCGCGGTGGGGCCCTTCGACATTGTCCGGGTCTTCTCACTCAGAGTTGCGTCAGTCACACACGGCGGCCGTCCATCGGGTGATTCCCGGTGGGCCGGCGGGGCGGTCGGCCGGGCGTCGGGCGGGGACGGCGCCATGGTGAGGGTTCCGGTCGTCGCCTTCGTACGGAGCCCTCGTGGAACAGCACCCCGACCCCTCCCACGGCCCGACGGGCAAGAGGCGTGCCGCGGCCCTGCTGCTGATCCCCGTAGCCGTGGGCCTGGGCATCTGGTTCGTGGGGCGGGGCGTGACGCCCGATCCGAACAGCAGCCTGTTCGGGGCCCGATACGACGAGGCCATGGAGCTCAAGGCCCGGCTGGGCAGCGCCCTGCTGGGGCTCGCGCTCGTCCAGCTGCTGCTCGCCGCCTGGATGTACGGCCTGCTGCCCGGGTCGAAGCGGGCCCCGCGCGCCGTGCCCCGCGCGCACCGGGTGACCGGACTGCTCGCCTTCCTGCTCTCGGTGCCGATCGCCTACCAGTGCCTGAGCGCGTACGGCGTCGAGACGACGTCGCCACGGGTGGCGATCCACTCGGTCACCGGCTGCGTCCTGTACGGCGCCTTCGCCGCGAAGGTGCTCGTGGTGCGCAGCCGGCGGTTCCCTGGCTGGACGCTGCCTCTCGTGGGCGGTCTGCTCTTCTGTGCGATCGCCCTGCTCTGGTACACCGCCGCGCTGTGGCAGCTGAACGGGTTCGACGCGCCGGGGCTGACGTGACGCGGGCGGTCAGTAGCCGCCGTTCTGGGACGCGGGCTGCTTGGTGATCTTCTTGCCGTCGGTGCCCAGCACGAACCACTTGGCGCCGAAGGCGTCGACGCCTTGGCCGTTGGTCTGCCCGGCCTTCGTGTCGTCGGCGAACGTGTAGAGGGGCTGCCCCTTGTACGTCACCTGCTTCGAGCCGTCGCTGCGCTTGATGGTGTCGAGCAGCTTGCTGTCCACGCCGCCCTTGGCGACGAGCTTGCCGTCCGCCTTCAGCGGCGGCCACGCCTCCGCACAGGCGTCGTTGCAGGTGGACTTGTCCTTCTTGTCGGACTCGAACAGGTAGAGGGTGTGTCCCTTGTCGTTGACGAGGATCTTCCCCAGGGACGTGTTCTTGGTGGTCACCGTCACGGAGGACGCCGCCTTCTCCGCGTCGGGTCCGGCCGCGGCGTGGGCGACGGTCGACACCGACAGCAGCAGGGCCGATCCGGTGGCTGCGACAAGTGCTCTGGCCTTGATGTTCACGAGAATCCCCTCAGAAGGTCGGGGGCCGTTTCCGCTCTCAGGGCGCGCGTCACATGTGTTCCAGTACACAACGAAGCCCGCCGCCCGGCCACGCGGCGAGGCGGAGGCTCGTGTCAGGCCATCTCGGGCTGCGGCTCCGGGCGCAGGGCCGGGGTGGGCTTCGGGTCCCAGGTGCGGGTCGTGCGGAGGTAGCCGTAGATCACCGAGGCCATCGCGGCCAGCAGGAGGGGGCCGAAGAGCCAGGGGTGGCGCCCCATCTCCAGGGGGATGAAGCGGTACGACAGCAGGAGCGCGGTGAACACCGCGGCGCCGTGGGCGACCAGGCGGGCGCCCGCGCGGTCCCAGCCGCGGGACGTCGCGCGCAGGGCCGCCTCGATGGTGAGGGTGAAGACCACACCGGCGACGAGGTCGACGCCGTAGTGGTAGCCGAAGCCCAGGGTCGCGCCGAGGGTGGCGACCAGCCAGAACGTGCCGGCCCAGCGCAGCGGGCGGGGCCCTCGGCGGGAGTGGATGAAGATCGCGGTGGCCCAGGCCGTGTGCAGGCTGGGCATGCAGTTGCGCGGGGTGATCCCGTCGAAGGGGATCGGGTGCGGGGCGGCCAGGGTCGGCACCGTCTGGGGCCAGATGTCGGCCGTCGCCCAGGCACCGCCGTCGGGGCCGTACGCGAAGACCGGGCCGACCACCGGGAAGATCATGTAGATGCCGGGGCCCAGCAGGCCGATCACCAGGAACGTGCGCACCAGGTGGTGGCTCGGGAAGCGGCGTTCGGCCGCCACATGGCGCAGCTGGTAGAGCGCGACGAGGACCGCTGCGACCGCGAGCTGCACATAGACGTAGTCGAGGATGTGGGCGCCGACCGGGCCCGAGGCCTCCACGATCCGGCCGACGACCCAGGAGGGGTTGCCGAGCGCGTTGTCGGCGACGGCCACGTACGGGTCGAGCACCTGCGGCTGGGTCTTCGACGTGATCAGCAGCCAGGTGTCACCGGTCTTGCGCCCGGCCACCAGGAGCAGCGCCAGGCCGACGCCCTTGAGGAGCAGGAGGCGTTCGGCTCCCGTGCGGCGGGTGACGGCGACGACCGCGCAGCCGAGGACCACGCACAGCGCGCCGTTGCCGAAGGGGTGGCCCTCGTCCCCGCCCAGGACCGGCAGCGTGCCGGTGGCCCAGCGCACGGCGAGGACGGCCAGATCGATGCCGAGGGCGGCGCCGAGCGCGATGAGGCGTTCCCGCCAGGTGAGGACGACCATCATCAGGCCCATGCCCGCGTAGAGCAGGAAGCCGGATTTGGGTGGGAACGCGATCTCACGGACCTGGTTGGTGAGGGGGCCCGGCTCACCGTAGTGGCGGGCGGCCACCTCCAGTGCGATCAGGAACCCCAGGGCGACCACGCCCACGGCGGACCACACCAGCGCACGCTGCCGGCTGCCTATTCGCGCGAACGTCTGCGATGTGTTGGATATCAATGGTCTCGGCCGATGTGTGAAGGGCGGTCGTCAGCACTCGTTCGTGAGTTCGAGCATGGTACCGAAGCGCGGTGGGACGGATTTCGCGCTGCTCGGCCGCCCCCCGAGGGAGAGACGTCGAAGGGGCGTCGCACGTTGCCGCCCGCCCCGAAGTCGTATGTCAGGCCCTCATGGGGTCATGCGTCGAGTGGCTGTTCCGCCCAGATCGTCTTGCCCTTGGCCGACTGGCGGGTGCCCCAGCGCCGGGTGAGCTGGGCCACCAGCAGCAGGCCCCGGCCGCCCTCGTCGAAGCTGCGGGCGCGGCGCAGATGGGGGGCCGTGCTGCCGCCGTCGGACACCTCGCAGATGAGGGAGTCGTCGTGGGTGAGGTGGATCAGGCGCAGCTGGACGGGCGGCTGGGCGTGCCGGATGGCGTTGGTGACCAGTTCGCTGACGACCAGTTCCGTGACGAAGGCGGCCTCCTCCAGGTCCCACGCGTCGAGTTGGGCGAGCGCGTCCTTGCGGGCCTGGGCCACGGCGGACGGGGTGGCCGGCACGTCCCAGGTGGCGACCTGGGAGGCGTCCAGCGCGCGGGTGCGGGCGACGAGGAGGGCGACGTCGTCGGGCGGCCGGGACGGCAGCAGCTCGGTGAGGATCCGGTCGCACAGGGCGTCCAGGGTGGGTTCGGGGCTCGCCAGCAGGCCCCTCAGGCGGCGGACGCCCTCGTCCGCGCCGCCGGAGCGGGACCGGCCGCCGGGTGTGACCAGGCCGTTGGTGTAGAGGGCGAGCAGGCTGCCCTCGGGCAGGTCGACCTCGGCGCACTCGAAGGGCAGCCCGCCCACGCCCAGCGGCGGGCCCGAGGGCAGGTCGACGACGTCGGCGGTGCCTCCGGGGACGACCACGACCGGCGGCGGATGCCCGGCGCGGGCCAGCGAGCAGCGCCGGGAGATCGGGTCGTAGACCGCGTACAGGCAGGTCGCGCCGACCTCCCCCGCGCAGTCGGGGTACCGCTCGCGCGCCCGGCCGCCGTCCCGCTCCGTGGACAGCCGGGACACCAGGTCGTCGAGGTGGGTGAGCAGTTCGTCCGGGGCCAGGTCGATGTCGGCCAGGGTGCGTACGGCCGTCCGCAGCCGGCCCATGGTGGCGGAGGCGTGGATGCCGTGGCCGACGACGTCCCCGACGACCAGGGCCACCCGCGCCCCGGACAGCGGGATCACGTCGAACCAGTCGCCGCCGACCCCGGTGTGCGCGCCCGCCGGGAGGTAGCGGGAGGCGACCTCGACCGCCGCCTGCTCGGGCAGCCGCTGCGGCAGCAGACTGCGCTGCAGGGCGACCGAGCGGTCGCGTTCCCGGGTGTAGCGGCGGGCGTTGTCCATGCAGACGGTCGCCCGGGCCGCCAGCTCCTCCGCCAGCACCAGGTCGTCCCGCTGGAAGATCTCGGGGTGCCGGTGCCGGGCCAGGACGGCGACGCCCAGGGTGGTGCCGCGGGCCGTCAGCGGCACCGTCATCACCGAGTGGATGCCGAACTCCCTGACCCGGGCGGCCCGGACCGGGTCACGGGCGACGAGCGCGGTGATCGCCGGATGCGTCATCTCGTACACCGTGGCGTGGCCGGAGCGCAGCGTCTCGACCGGCGCGGAGCCCTCGGCGTACCGCTCCAGGGCGCCCAGCGCGGTGACCGCCTCGGGGACGCCGGGCGTCACCGACTGGTGGGCGGCCCGCAGCAGTTCGAGCGGGCCGGGCGGCGGGCCTCCGCCGCGCGCGGACGCGTCCGGTACGTCGTCCACGGCGGGCAGCAGGTCGACGGAGACGAAGTCGGCGAGTTCGGGGACGATGACGTCGGCCAGTTCCTGCGCGGTGCGCATCACGTCGAGGGTGCTGCCGATGCGCCGGCCCGCCTCGGCGATCAGCTGGAGCCGCTGCCGGGCCCAGTGCTGTTCGGTCATGTCGTGGGCGGTGAGGCAGACGCCCCGGACGGCGCCGGCGGCGTCCCGCAGCGGTGACATCACCAGCGACCAGGCGTGCGCCCGGGTCTCGCCGGCGGCGGGCAGGAAGTCCTCGTTGACCTGGGTCTCCCCGGTGCTCAGCACGCGGGCCATGCCCTGCTCGGCCCGCCGGCCGGCCGGTTCGTCCACGATCTCCTCGACGCGCAGGCCCACCATGTCGGCCTCGGAGAGGGCGACGGCGCGTTCCATGGCCCGGTTGGCCCGGCGCAGCCGCAGCCGGGTGTCGTACAGGGCGGTCGCACAGCAGGGCGACTGGGCGAAGCTCCAGCCGACGAACGGCTCGTCGCGCCGGTCCGGCGGAGTCTGCCGGGCGGTCAGCGCGCACACGCAGAACCACTCGCGCCGCCCGTTCTCCCCCGTCCGGTGGTGCGCCAGGACCTTGGTCGTGAGCGTACGGCCGTCGCGGTGCCGGAGGCGGACGGTGCCGTGCCAGCGCCGCAGCCGGGGGAACGGGGGCAGCTCGCGCCCGCGCGGGGGTTCGGCCAGCAGACCGGCCGCCGGACGGCCCACCACCTCGTGCGCCGGGTGGCCGAGAAGGCGCTCGGCGCCCGCGTTCCACCCGGTGACGGTGCCGTGTTCGTCGACGGTGACCCGGGCGGTCAGTTCCGCACCGACCAGGTCGTCGAGGTCGGACGGGGCCCGGGCGCCGGCGGCGGGCTCGTGCATGATCGCTCATCTCGCTCTCGGAGGGGTTCTGTCCGGCCCGCGCTCCGGCACTCCGGGCCGCGCCACCCTCCGCGCACCGTCGCGCCTCATCGGCGCGATCCGGTGGGGGCGCCGGAGGCGGCGGTCTGGCAGCCGGGGCACCACACGGTCGTCCGGCCGGCCACGCGGGTCCGGCGCAGCGGGGCGCGGCAGCGCGGGCAGTGCGGGTCGGGGTCGTCCCGGCGGCCGGTCAGCCAGGAGGCGCGCGGCGGGACGCGCCCGGTGGGCACGGCGGAGCGCAGGGTGCGCCGCATCTGCCGGTAGAGGCCCCCGCGGTCGGAGTCGGTCAGCTCGCGCACCGGACGGTCGGGACTCAGCCGGGCCCGCCACAGGATCTCGTCGGCGAGCAGATTGCCGAGCCCGGCGACGGCGGACTGGTCGAGCAGCACGCCCTTGACGGTGCCCCGGCGCCCGCGCAGGGCCTCCTCGAACCGCTCGCGGTCCACGTCCAGCGCGTCGGGCCCCTGCCCGGCCAGCAGCCGTACGACGTCGGACTCGTCCTCGGCCAGCCACAGGCCCCGGAGCTTGCGCTGGTCGCGATAGCGCAGGCGGCGGTCGCCGGACAGGGTGAACAGCACGCGGTCGTGGGGCTCCACCGGGTCGTCCGGCCCGGCGCACACCAGCGAGCCGGTCATACCGAAGTGCAGGGCCAGGGTGGGGCCGCCGGTACGGGCGAGCAGCCACTTGCCGTGCCGTTCGGCACCGGTGATCCGCCGGCCCTCCAGCGCCTCGCGCAGCCGCCGCGCGTCGACGCCGTGCAGCACGCCGGGGTCGCGCACCTCGATCCGGCGCACGGTCCGGCCCTTTGCGCAGGTCCGAAGTACGCCCCGGAAACCCTCGACGTCCGGCAGTTCGGGCATGACGGACGGCCTTCCTCAGGTGAATGCCGTACTTCTTATGATGTGCCCTTTTCCTCCGGCTCCTCACCTCGTGGGGCGGGCCGCTCCAGGACACGTCAGTGCACGGTGATCGTGTGGGTCTCGCTGATCTGGTCGACGTCCGAGGTGCGGACGGTCACCTTCATCTCCCAGGTCCCGGCGACGGGCAGGTTGAGGAAGCTGTTGCCCCAGTAGCCGCCCCGGTCGGTGAGACCGGCGTCGAGCGGGCCGATGTCCTGGGCGGGGTGGGTGAAGGAGATCCGCAGTTCGGGCACGGTCGAGACACCTCCGTCGGAGCCGTAGACCAGGGCCTCGATCGAGTTGTCGCCCACCCGGGCCGGGTCGATGGTGATCTGCACCGTGCCGCGTCCGCCGGGGGTGCCGACATCGAACGGCACATCGGTGACGGAGGCGCCGACGACCGCGGGCGCGGCGGTCGCCGCCTCGGCCTCCGCCCGGCCCGGCAGGGTGCTGGTCAGCAGCGTGGTGACCGCCAGCACGGCCGCGCCGACGGCGACCTCGGTGAGCACGGAGCGCCGCAGGGACCGGCGGTGCGCGGGGTCGGGGGTCTCCTCGGCGGCCGGGACCGGGGCGGAGGGCTCATCCGGCGGCTCCGGCGGGGCGGACGGCTCCGATGGGGCGGGTGACCCGGACGGTGAGCCCCCGGCTCCCACCGACACCTTGTCCCGCACCGCCGTCTCCGCCGGGACCGGCGTCTCCGCCCGGTCCACCGCCGTCGTCGTCTGCAGGGCCGTCCAGCGGCGGGACACGGCCGCCGCCGCGAGGAGCACGACGACCGCCATCAGCTTGATGGCCAGCAGCCTGCCGTACGTCGTGTCGGCGAGCGCGTCCCAGCCGCCGAGGCCGCGCCATGACTGGTAGACGCCGGTCACGACGAGGACGGTGACGGACGTGAACGCCAGGCGGGAGAACCGGCGTACCGCCTGCGCGGACAGGTCGGCGCGGTACAGGGTGACGAGCAGGGCCGCCAGACCGCCCAGCCAGACGGCGGTGGCGAGCAGGTGCAGCGCCGAGGAGGTCATGGCGACCGGCACCTGGATGCCGGCCGAGGCGTGCTCGCCGGCCGCCCAGGTCATGGCGAGGCCGGCCGCGAGCGCGGCGCCCGTCCAGCCGTAGGGCCTCCTCTGTCGGGACAGCCTGAGCAGATAGGCGCCGGCGGCCAGGAGGAGGGCGAGGCGGGCCAGCAGGGCGAGGCCGGGGCGGCCGGTCAGGGTGCGGACGGCCCCGTCGGCGTCGAACGCGCCGAGCGGGCCCTCGCCCGTCTCGTACGGGGCACGCAGCACCAGCAGGACCAGCGTGGCCGCGAGCAGCGCCCACCAGGACGTCCTCGACAGGCTGTGGAGAACCGTGACCCGGGTCGGACGGCAGACCGCGACGAAGGTGCCCGTGCCGATGAGCAGGGCGACGGCGAGATAGGCGAGATAGCGGGCGATGGTGTGCAGGGCCTTGGTGACCGGGTCCTCGGTGGGGCCGGTGATCACGGCGGCCGACGCGGTGACGGTGGCCTTGCCGACGGAGAAGGTGAACGCCCCGGACACCGGGTGGCTGTCGGCGGACACCACCCGCCAGGCCACCGTGTAGGTGCCCTGCTCCAGCCCTTCGGGGAGGGTCACCCGGGCGGTGTCGGCGCCGTCCGGGCCGTGCTCCGGCTCACCGGTGCGCAGCCGGCGGCCGTCGGGGTCGAGGACGCGGAAGGAGTCGTCGAGCAGGGCGACGGACTCGGTGAAGGTCAGGGTGAGCACCCGGGGCGCCGACTTCAGGACGGCGCCGTCCTCGGGGTCGGTGGTGCGCAGCGCGGCGTGCGCGGACGCGGGCCCGGCGCCGCCGAGGAGGAGCAGGACCAGCAGGGGGCCCAGCAGGAGCGCCCGCCGCAGCCTCCGGCGTCCCGCTCCTCGTCCGTCCGCACACGTCACACCGCATCTCCGCCTTCGGTCCGCACCGCCTCCCGGTACATACGGACGCGACGGGCTCCGTGCTCACCGGTCGGCCCGGTCACCATCCGGGCCGTGCGGACACCCCGCCGTCCACCACGAGATCGTGCCCGGTGATCCAGGACGCCAGGCCCGAGGCCAGGAACACGCAGGCGTCGCCCACGTCCCGCGCACGACCCAGCCGTCCCAGGGGCGCCGCCGCCCGCCATCGTGCCACCCCGTCCGGCCACGCCCACTCCAGCCCCTCGCGGTGCACGAGGCCGGGCGAGACCGTGTTGACGCGGATGCCGTGCGGTCCGTACTCCTGGGCCGCCGTGCGGGCGTGGGCCACCACCGCCGCCTTGGAGGCGCCGTAGTGGGCGTGCAGCGGGGCCGGGCGGGCCGCCTCGACGGAGGCGATGTGGGTGACCGAACCGCCGCCTGGCCGGCCTCGCATGATCTCCGCGGCGGCGCGGGTGCAGGCGAAGACGCCGGACAGGTTGGCGTCCACCACGGCCCGCCAGTCGGCCGCGGTCATCTCCTCGAGACCCAAAGTCGGCTGCACGCCCGCGTTGTTCACCAGGGCGGTGAGGCCGCCGCCCCATTCGGCGGCCTCGGCGACCAGCCGCCGGCAGGCGTCCTCGTCGGTCAGGTCGGCGGTCAGGACGACGGCCCGGCCGCCCGCCTCCCGGATGCGCCCGGCGAGTTCGTCGGCCGCCTCCCGTGAGGTGCGGCAGTGCAGGGCGACCGCCGCGCCCTCCTCCGCGAACCGGGCCGCGATGCCCTGCCCGATGCCGCCGCCCGCGCCCGTGACCAGGGCGATCTGTCCGTCGAGAAGTCCGCTCATGGACGGCACAGTTCCGCGATCCGGGCGCTCTCGTGGGGATAGCGCGCCGAGAGGTCCGCCAGGTCGCCGTGCTGGTAGTCCCCATAGGTGAAGCCCGGGGCCATGGTGCAGCCGAAGAAGGCCCAGGAGCCCCCGGCCGCCACCCGGGCGCCCATCCAGGTGCCGGCCGGCACGGTGAGCTGGGGGTGCTGGCCGCTCGCTATGCCGTGGCCCAGGATCTCGGTGCGGGAGGTGCCGTCGGGGCCGAGGAGCAGCATCTCCATGGGGTCCCCGAGGTAGAAGTGCCAGACCTCGTCCGACGGCAGGCGGTGCAGGGCCGAGTAGTCGTCCGCGGTGAGCAGGACGACGATCGCGGTGCCCTGCGGCCGCCCGTCGGGCTGTTCGGGTCCGGCCCAGGTACGGCGGAACAGCCCGCCCTCACGCGGGATCGGCTCCAGGCGGTAGTGCGCGACGAGTTCCTCGGGCGTCATCCCCCACAAGCTACCTCCCGCGTGAGGAAGGCGAGTTGGGCTTCCTTGCGCGGGAGGTACACATCGGGCAGGTCGACCTCCGGCAGGACGACGACCGGCCCGGCGGTGAAGCCCTGCCGCAGGAAGCGGGCCACGGCCTTCTCGTTGCGCACGTCGGGGTCGACGACCACCCGTGTCCGGCCCAGCGTGCGGAAGACGTAGTCGGCGACGACGGTGAGCAGGGCGGAGGTCCAGCCGGGCCGCGCCCCGCCGGGTCCGGCCGGGGCGAGCAGCAGATGCAGGCCGAGGTCGCCGGGGCGGACCTCGTAGCACTCGCCGACCCGGTCCGCGTCGGGCTCGTACGTCTGCAGCAGGGCGACCGGGTCGCCGTCGCGCTCGACGAGGAAGGCGTGGTGGGTGTCGAGGCCGGCCATATGGGCGTAGATCTCGGCGACCTGGTCCCGTGTCAGGCCGGTCATGCCCCAGAAGACGGCGCGTTCCTCACGCACCCAGGTGTGCACGGTCCCGGCGTCGGTGTGCGGGTCGAGGGGGCGGACGGTGACGGTGCCGAAGCCGTCGACGGCCTGCCGGTGGACGGCGGCGGCGGGCGCGGGGGCGGCCGTGGGCAGGTCAGACATCGGTCTCCTTCTCGAACGCGGTGAAGTCGGTGACGACGGGGACCAGTTCGCCCCGCAGCCACAGCGGCAGCTGGTCGCGGTGGTGGGGCGAGCCGGGGACGCCGGACGCCCCGAGCGGGACGACCCAGCGGCTCGCCTCGCGGTCGGCCAGGTCCCAGACGTAGCGGGCGGCGGGGCCGCGCGCGCTCAGGTCGGTGAGGCCGGGCACGGTGGAGGTGCACAGGACGCAGTCGTGGTCGCCGGAGAGGGCGGGCTGCTCTGCCGCCGGGTCGGGCAGGGCCCGCCAGGGGACGAGCCGGTGGGTGTCGCCCCAGGTGGGCGCGGACGCGGTGTCCCCGGCGACCTCCTCGACGGCCGCACGCACCACCTCGGCGCGGTCGACGCCGTAGAGATCGTCGGCGCGCAGCAGGTGTTCGAGGGCGAAGGCGACGCGGGGGAGCAGGGCGAGCCAGGGGAGCAGGACGTCGGGGTAGGCGGGCGGGACGGTCAGCGCGGCGAAGGCGGGGTGCGCCGCGATCCGGCGGACGACCGCGCCGCGCACCCGTGCGTAGAGGGCGGCGGCCTCGCTGTCCGCGTCCATCCGGCGGTCCCAGGCGAGGAGCGCCCGGCGGACACGGTCGGCCGCGGGGCTGAGGGTCTCCAGGGGGGCCAGGAGATCGAGCAGGGCGGCAGCCGAGGCCAGGTGGGTGTCCATGTGGAGGGCGGGCATGTCGGCGGCGGACCAGCGCTCCTTCGCCGCCAGCAGGGCGTTGATGCGGTCGGCGCGATGGGGTGCGGCGAACTCAACGCCGAGGGGGGTGGCGAGGCCGCGCTGGTTGGCCATGGCGGCGACACCGTCGGTGAGACCGCCGCGCGGGGTCTCGTGCCAGCCGTGCCACGCGTGTCCGGGCTCCCAGGCGGGCACCGGGTGGAGCCGGTTGGCGGTGGAGCGGACGGGCACCTTCCCGGCGACGCGGTGCAGCAGGCCGCCCTCGGTGTCGGCGGCCTGGACGACGTTGACGGGTTCCGTCCACGTGTCGAAGGCGCGGTCGACGTCGGCGACCCGGCGGGCCCGCAGCAGGGGCAGCAGGGCGCCGAAGCCGAGGTCGCCGGTGACGCGGGGCGGGTGGCGCAGGGCGAGGGCCAGGGACGGGTCGTCGTCGCCTGCGGGGTCCGGGCCGGAGGGACCGTCGGGCAGTCCTTCCGGGCCACCCACGACGACCGGTCCCCGGGCCGTCTCGATCACCTCGACCTCGACCGGGTCCTCCCCCGCGACCTCCACGGTCTCGGTGTGCCGGGAGGCGCGCCGCCACACCCCGTCCGGGTCGAGGGCCTCGACGCCCGCCCCGGTGCGCCGCAGCCGCTCGCGGTACAGGTCCTGGTAGTCGGCCATGGCGTTGGTGATGGCCCAGGCGACCGAGCCGGTGTGCCCGAAGTGGGCGATGCCGGGGACACCGGGGACGGCGAGGCCGACGACGTCGAACTCCGGGCAGGACAGGTGGATCTGCTGGTAGACGCCGGGTTCCTCGATGAAGCGGTGCGGGTCGCCGGCGATGACGGCCTGCCCGGTCACGGTCCGTTCGCCGCTCACGAGCCAGCCGTTGCTGCCGGAGGTGCCCGGCCCGTCGGTGGCGAACAGGCCGACCGCGTCCGCGCCCAGCTGCCGCCGCACCCGCTCGCGCCAGAGCTTGGCCGGGAACCCGGCGAACAGCAGGTGCACGCCCAGCCACACGCCGAACGGCGTCCAGGGCTCCCAGCGCCCCGGGGCCAGCCCGGTCCGCGCGAACTCCGGTGTGCGGCGGGCGCCTTCGGCCAGGCCCTCGTTCACCCCGTCGACGTACGCCCGTACCCAGTCCGCGGTCTCGGGGTCCCGCTCCTCCAGCGCGGCGAAGCAGCGGCGCGCGGTGTCGTCGAGGCGGACCCGGCGTACGAGCACGTCCCAGGAGAGGGACTCGGCGCCGAGGAAGGACGCGGAGGTGCCGCGTGCCCGGTGCCGTTCCACCTCCAGCTGCCAGGCCCGGTCGAGGGCGGTGACCCGGCCCTGGGCACGGGCGAGTTCGGTCACCCCGGCCGCCCGCAGATGCGGAATGCCCCAGGCGTCACGGAAGATCTCGCCGGTCACCTGCACCCCTCCCTTGCTTTAGGTTAGCCTTGCCTAAGTCATTATCGGTGCCGGAATGGTACGGGAACGGGGAGCGGGTCATGGCGCAGGGGCACGGCTGGGAGGGCGCGGTCCTGAAGCTGCTGCGCGCCAAGGACTTCACGTTCACCGTGACGGGCGCCGAGGACGTCACCGCGGCCTACCGCCGGGTGCGTCTCACGGACGGCGGCATGCTCGCGGCGACCGGCGTCCACCCCACCCTGTGGGTCCGGCTCTGGTTCGACAACGCGGGCAAGCCCCATCAGCGCGCCTACACCCTGGTCGACCCGGACCCGGCGGCCGGCACCTTCAGCCTGGAGTTCGCCCTGCACGAGGGCGTCGCCAGCGACTGGGCGCGCGGCGCGAAGCCGGGCGACACCGTCGAGGCGACCGTGCACGGCACCGGCTTCACCGACCCCGACCCGGCGCCCTCGCATGTCTTCGCCGTCGCCGACGCCGCCTCCCTGCCCGCCCTCAACTCCCTGCTGGGCGCGTTCGACGGGGCCCCGGCCACCGTGTGGTTCGAGGGCGAGCGCGACGGCCTCCCCTTCCGCGCCGACCCGGCCCGCCACGACGTACGGGCCGTGCCGCGGCAGGACGCGGGGGCGCACCTCGTCGCCACGGTGAAGGAGGCCCTGCCCGGCCTGCTCGGGGCCACCCCCGACCCGTACGTCTGGATCGCCTGCGACACGGCGACGACCCGCGCCCTGACCGCGTACGTCCGCAAGGAGCTCGGGCTGCCGAAGCAGCGGGTGAACGCGCTGGGCTACTGGCGCCCCTGACCGGCGGGGAAGCCCCCGCGCGCGTCCCGGCGGCCCGCGCGGCATGATCGGGGCATGGACGTCACCCTGCATCTCGCCCAGGACCCGGAGGCCGACGCGCTCCTCGGCCGCAGCCCGCTCGCCGCGCTGGTCGGCATGCTGCTGGACCAGCAGGTGCCGATGGAGTGGGCGTTCAAGGGGCCGCGCACGATCGCGGACCGGCTCGGCACGGACGACCTCGACGCGCACGACATCGCCGCCCAGGACCCCGACGCGTTCGCCGCCCTGCTCTCCGAGAAGCCGGCCGTGCACCGCTACCCGGGCTCCATGGCCAAGCGGATCCAGCAGCTGTGCCAGTACCTGGTCGAGCACTACGACGGTGAGGCCGAGCTCGTCTGGAAGGGCGTCGACGACGGCCGTGAACTGCTGCGCCGGCTCCAGGAGCTGCCCGGGTTCGGCAAGCAGAAGGCGCAGATCTTTCTCGCCCTGCTGGGCAAGCAGCTCGGCGTACGACCACGGGGCTGGCGGGAGGCCGCCGGCGCCTACGGCGAGCCGGATTCCTTCCGGTCCGTCGCCGACATCACCGGACCGGAGTCGCTGACCAAGGTGCGGGCGCACAAGCAGGAGATGAAGGCGGCCGCGAAGGCGGCGAAGGCGTCCCGCGCCTGACGCCCGTCTAGGCCGTGCGGGGGTTTCTCGCCCCAAGGCGATGAACGGCGGAGGGGCCGGGGGGACATGACCTTCCGTGAGCACCGCACGGAGTGGAGCGCGCGGCCGGGTCTGGCCGCGCATCGTCGTGCTGCTGCTCGCGCTGCTGGTGCCGGGAGCGCACGCCCAGGCCCACGCCCTGCCGGTGGCCGTGACGGTCGAGGCCGAGGCCGTCGAGCACGACGCCCTCGACACCACCCTGCGGCCACCGGCCCGCTCCGCCCGCCGCGCGGGCGCCCCTCTCGCGGTCCGGCCCTGCCCGCTGCCGCCACCGCGCCCGGCCCCCGCCGCCGGCCGGGCGGACGACCGTCCGGTGGCCGCCCCGCACGTCCCGCCCCTCCCGGACACCGTCGTCCTGCGCTGCTGACCGTCCTCCGCGTGAAGGCCCGTCGGCACCACAGGAGGAGCACAGCCATGCCCACCGATCC
This sequence comes from Streptomyces sp. RK62, assembly GCF_018070255.1. Classification (NCBI taxonomy): domain Bacteria; kingdom Bacillati; phylum Actinomycetota; class Actinomycetes; order Kitasatosporales; family Streptomycetaceae; genus Streptomyces; species Streptomyces sp. RK62. Next base: position 77,854 of record NZ_JAGPYD010000007.1, read on the forward strand.
CTACGCCGTTCTGCGCGCCCTGCTGCGCGCGGAGGCGGCGCGCACCGCCCCGAGGCCCGGGGCCCGGAAGAAGGAGCCGCCGCGTCCCCCCGAGGAACGGAGGCGCGGCTGAGACCGGCGCGGCGGGGGCGGACTTCTCCGGGTCACCGCCTCCGCCGCGCCGTCCCGAACAGGGACCGGGTGATCTCCCGGCCGATCTGGGTGCCGACCGACCGGGCGAGGGACTTGAACATGCCGCTGCCGACGACCTGCTCGACGACCGAGCGGTCCTCGTCCTTCCCGGCCTTGCGACGAGGGGCCTCGCCCCCGCGCTCCCCCTCATCGACCATCTCGTCGGGCCCCTTGCCGGGCCTCCGCTCCCCGGTGATCTCGTCCGGGCCCTTCCCGGGCCGGGGCTCCTGGAGCTTTTCGTACGCGGACTCCCTGTCCACAGCCTGTGCATACCGCTTATGCAGCGCGGATTCGGTCACCGCCCGGTCCAGCGCCTCCGCCTCCAGCGGGCCCATCAGCGACTCGGGGGCCCGCAGCCGGGTCGCGGCCACCGGGGTCGGGGCGCCCTTCTCGCTGAGGACGGTCACCACGGCCTCGCCGGTGCCCAGCCCGGTGAGCAGTTCCTCCAGGTCGTACGGCGAGTCGGGGAACGTCTTCACCGTGGCCCTGAGCGCCTTCTGATCGTCCGGGGTGAAGGCGCGCAGCGCGTGCTGGACGCGGTTGCCGAGCTGTCCGAGCACCTCGGCGGGTACGTCCTTCGGGGTCTGCGTCACGAAGAAGACGCCGACTCCTTTCGAGCGAATCAGCCGCACGGTCCGCGTGATGGCGTCCAGGAACGCCTTGGACGCGTCGTCGAACAGCAGATGCGCCTCGTCGAAGAAGAACACCAGCTTCGGCCGGTCGGCGTCCCCGACCTCGGGCAGATCGTGGAAGAGGTCGGCGAGCAGCCACATCAGGAACGTCGAGAAGAGCCGGGGCCGGTCCTGGACGGCGGCGAGTTCGAGGACCGACACCATGCCCCGCCCGTCCGGTGCCGTCCGCAGCAGCTCGGCCGTGTCGAACTCCGGCTCCCCGAAGAAGTCGCCCATGCCCTCCGCCTCGACGGCGGTCAGGGAGCGCAGGATCACTCCGGCGGTGGCGGTGGACAGGCCGCCGATGTTCTTCAGCTCCGCCTTGCCTTCGTCGGAGGTGAGGAAGGCGACGACCGCCCGCAGGTCCTTGAGGTCGATCAGCTCCAGGCCCTTGGTGTCGGCGTAGTGGAAGATCAGGCCGAGCGACTGCTCCTGGGTCTGGTTGAGCTGGAGCACCTTGGACAGCAGCACCGGGCCGAAGCTGGTGATGGTGGCGCGCACGGGGACGCCGTGCCCGATGCCGCCCAGCGCGAGGAACTCGGCGGGGAAACCGGTGCCCTGCCACGGCTGGTGCACCTCGGCGGCCCGGGAGCGGACCTTGTCGTTGGGCTGTCCGGGTGCCGCGATCCCCGACAGGTCGCCCTTGACGTCGGCGAGGAAGACGGGCACGCCCTGCGCGGACAGCTGCTCGGCGATGAGCTGGAGGGTCTTGGTCTTGCCGGTGCCGGTGGCGCCCGCGACGAGGCCGTGCCGGTTGAGCATGGTCAGTGGCACCCGGATCTGGGCGTCGGGCAGGCAGGTCCCGTCCCAGAGCAGGGCGCCGAGGTCGAGCGCGGACCCCGTGAAGGCGTATCCGGCGGCGATCTCCAGGGCCTCCTGCGGGAGGGCGGGGGCACCGGTCCGGGTGCCGGGCGCCGGGGGCGCCGCCCCGGTCCCGGGGGCGTTCCTGCGGTCGCTCATGTCCGCTCTCCCCCACGGCCTTCGCCGTTTCGTCACGTTCTGCCCGATCTTTTCCAGCGTCGCACTCCGTCGCCATGGCTGCGCCCGGAACGTCTCGACCGGTAGGCTTTCCGTGTGATCTTCAAGCGCATCGGAAACGGCCGGCCGTACCCCGACCACGGCCGGGAAAGCACCCGGCAGTGGGCGGACGTCGCTCCGCGCCCGGTCCGCCTCGATCAGCTCGTGACGACCAAGGGCCAACTCGACCTCGAGACCCTGCTGGCCGAGGACTCCACGTTCTACGGCGACCTCTTCGCGCATGTCGTGAAGTGGCAGGGCGACCTGTATCTCGAGGACGGTCTGCACCGAGCGGTCCGTGCGGCACTCCAGCAGCGCCAGGTGCTGCACGCGAGAGTGCTGGAACTGGACTGAGGCCGGGCCGACACGGCCGGACCTCGCCCGCATTGACCCTTTCGGGTTGGACCGCGCGGCTGCGAATGATCATCTAGTAGGCATTGCCGCCCGGGCGCACTACGCTGCGCCCATGAGCATGCTGACTCCCCCCGGCATGGGTGGCCAATACCGGATCAAGGGGGACAAGTACCCACGGATGCGGCGTCGTCGGCCGCGCGGCAGGCTCGTCCTGCTCGGCGCTGCCTCCCTCGCCGGCCTCGGCCTGGTCGGCTGGGGCACGCTCCAGCTCGTCGACGTCTTCACCGGCGGCGGCGGCACGGCGTCCGCGGCCGGCGCCAAGAGCGACTGCTCGACGAAGGCGACGGCCTCGCCGTCCGCCGCGCCGAAGCTCCCGAAGCCGGACGCGATCACCGTCAACGTCCTCAACGCCACGACCCGCGGCGGGCTGGCGAAGAAGACCGCGGACGAGCTGAAGAAGCGCGGCTTCAAGATCGGCGACGTGGGCAACGCCAGCAAGGAGTACGACAAGAAGGTCAAGGGCACCGGTCTGCTGCTCGGCCCGGCCTCCTCGCTGAACACCTCGCTGCCGGTCCTCGCGACCCAGCTGACCGCCGCCGAGCGCCGCACCGACGCGGCCCGCAAGGGCGCCGCCGTCGACCTGATCATCGGCGACGCGTTCAAGGAGCTGACGAAGAAGGCGGACGCCACCAAGGCCCTGACCGCGCTGGCCGAGCCCGAGCCGACGCCCGCCTCGTCGAAGAAGGGGTGCTGAGGGGCGCCGCAGCGCCTACTCGGCGGCGCCGTACAGGCGGTCGCCCGCGTCGCCGAGGCCGGGCACGATGTACCCGTTCTCGTTGAGACGCTCGTCCACGGCGGCCGTCACCACCGTCACCGGCGTGCCCGCCAGCTCGCGCTCCATCAGCTCCACGCCCTCGGGCGCGGCAAGGAGGACCACGGCGGTCACGTCGTCCGCGCCGCGCTTGATCAGCTCCTGGATGGCCGCGACCAGGGTGCCGCCGGTGGCGAGCATCGGGTCGAGGACGTACACCTGACGCCCGGAGAGGTCCTCCGGCATCCGCGAGGCGTACGTGGACGCCTGGAGCGTCTCCTCGTCGCGGATCATGCCCAGGAAGCCGACCTCGGCGGTGGGCAGCAGCCGCACCATGCCGTCCAGCATGCCGAGTCCGGCCCGCAGGATCGGCACCACCAGCGGGCGCGGGTGGGAGAGCTTCACACCGGTGGTCTCGGTGACGGGGGTCGCGATGTCGACCGCCTCGGTCCGCACGTCCCGCGTGGCCTCGTAGGCGAGCAGGGTGACCAGTTCGTCGGCGAGCCGGCGGAAGGTCGCGGAGTCGGTGCGGCGGTCGCGCAGCGTGGTGAGCTTGTGGGCGACCAGAGGGTGGTCGACGACGTGGAGACGCATGTCCACAACAGTAACCGGGCCCGGTATGCCCGGCGCCCCCACACACGGCAAGCCCGCGGACCGCGGTTCACCCTCGCGCTGGCATCAAACCGCCCGTCGGGGGGAATGTGGGAGGGACCGCGACCGGGGGTGGTGAGCCGATGCCGAAAGCCGATTCGCCGGTGGACGCCGCGCAGGACGCGCCGGACGCGCCGGAGACGAGCGACGCGGCCCGGCGCCGGCGGCGCGCCCAGTTCCTGCGGGAACTCGCCGAGGCGCGTGCGCTGCGCGACCGGGTCCAGCCGCGCCGCGCGAAGGCGGCCCGGCTGCGCCACGCCATGCGCATGCGCACGTTCCGCTGGTAGGCCGGCACGCCGGAAGACCGGCCGCGCCGGGCGCCGTTGGGGCCGGGGCGTGCCGGAACACCTGGAAAACCCGCGTACGATCCGCACGTGGCGGCAACGAGTGCGCTGGTGAGTCCTTCACGGACGCGCTCGCGGACCCCCTCGGGCGACGGCGATCAAAAGAGCCGGACACAGGGAGCCGAAGACGTCCCCTGGACGCCTTGTTTCTGCCACGATTCCGAGTGGGTGGGGCTCGGACCCCGAGCCGTCCCGCCCGTAACCTCCGCCGGGGGGACCCCCAACCGGCACGCCTCAGACCAGTGGGAGAGTCACGGTGTACTTCGCCGCACTGCTCGCGCGCACCGAAGACGGGTGGGAAGCGAGCGACACAGAGCTCGACGATGTGGAGACCCTGTCGGATCTGGCCGACCTGGCCCGTGAAGCCTCGCCCGACGACGACACGGTGCTGGTGCTGATCGAGCAGGAGGACGCCTGGTTCGGCGTCGTCCGGATCGACGGCGAGGAAGACCCCCGTATCTACGTCTCGGACGCCGCCGCCGCTGCCCGCAGCAGTTACGGGGAGATCCTGCTCACCGACGAACTGCTCGGCAGGGAGCCCGGCGACGACGGCGCCGATCTGGACTCCCTCGACCTCGACGGCACGGAGGAGCCCGACGGCGACTCCGACGACGAGGAGGGCGGGGGCGGCGACGCGGTCCCGCACAGCCCCGTGGGCGACAGCGAGATCCTCGACGACCTGGGCGTCGGCGAGAAGGAGCTGAAGTCCCTGGACGCCGAGGACGCCCTCGGTGCGATCGCCGAGGCGCTGGGCGCCTCGGAGGTCCTGGAGACCGTCCGCTGACCTCGCCCGACCCCGTACGCGACCGCTGGCGGGCGGCGATGAGGCTCGCCCTGGACGAGGCCGAGGAGGCCGTCCGGGGCGGGGACGTCCCCGTCGGCGCCGTCGTGCTGTCCGCCGACGGGAGCCGGGTGCTCGGCGCCGGGCACAACGAGCGGGAGGCGACCGGGGACCCGACCGCGCACGCCGAGGTGCTGGCGATCCGCCGGGCCGCCGCCGAGCTCGGCGAGTGGCGGCTGACCGGGTGCACGCTCGTCGTCACCCTGGAGCCGTGCACGATGTGCGCGGGCGCCCTGGTGCAGTCCCGGGTGGACCGGGTCGTCTACGGCGCCCGTGACGACAAGGCCGGCGCGGCGGGCTCCCTGTGGGACGTCGTCCGCGACCGGCGCCTCAACCACCGGCCCGAGGTGATCGAGGGCGTCCTCGCCGAGGAGTGCGCGCACCTGCTCACGGAGTTCTTCCGGGCCCGCTGAACCCGGCCCGCTTATCGATTTCGAAGCACGGCCCGGCGTGCTGTAAGGTCTCCCTCGGTAGCGTGTCCGAGCGGCCGAAGGAGCTCGCCTCGAAAGCGAGTGTGGCGCAAGTCACCGAGGGTTCAAATCCCTCCGCTACCGCTCTGGAAGGGCCTCGTCTCACGACGGGGCCCTTCGTGCTGTTGATCTCCGTGGAGGCGTGGAGGCTACACTCACCGCCGGAAACACGGGGCCCTTTTCGGCTCTTTCGACGCACTGGGCACAGCAGCCCACGGCAGACACAGCAGCCACAGGGGAGGCCGCGATGGCGGTGAATGGCAAGAAGATCGCCGTCTACCTGGTCGTGGTCTTCGCGCTCTACGTGATCATCACCGACCCGGCCAAGGCCGCCGACTACGTCCAGGTCGGGTTCGAGGGGATCTCGGACGCCGCCCAGGCCGTCGGGGAGTTCATGACCTGGATCGCCAACGGAGGAGACTCATGATCCGCCACCTCGTCCTGTTCAAGCTCGACGAGGGCGTCGAGCGCGACGACCCCCGGGTGGTGGAGGGCGTCGAGGCCTTCCGCTCACTGGAGGGCAAGATCCCCGAGATCCGGCACTGGGAGCTGGGCTGGAACCTCAGCGACCGCCCCATCGCCTACGACTTCGCCATCAACTCCGCCTTCGACGACCAGGCCGCCCTGCGCACGTATGTGGACCACCCCGAGCACCAGGCGGGCGTCGCCCTGTGGCGGGAGTTCAGCAGCTGGGTGATCGCCGACTACGAATTCTGAGGCGCGGTGACCCCGGGCGCACGCCCCTTTTCCGAGCCCTCCGCCCCCCGGCGGGGGGCTTTCGCGTGTCCGTCGGGGTGACGGGCCCTCAACACGGGATTATGCGGTACTTGAACACAATGAACTGTCTTGTGATGCTATGACCGCTTTTGACGGATGAGTTGATGGATCACGAGGTGGAGTTGACCGTGCCGGCCAGTACTGCGCCTCAAGCCCCGACGCAGGAGGAAACCCCCGCGTCCCCGCCGCGCAGCCGTGGCGCCGACACCCGGGCACTCACCCAGGTCCTCTTCGGGGAGCTGAAGGAGCTCCAGCCGGGTACGCCGGAGCACAACCGCGTGCGCGCGGCGCTCATCGAGGCGAACCTCCCGCTCGTGCGCTACGCGGCCGCCCGCTTCCGCTCCCGCAACGAGCCGATGGAGGACGTGATCCAGGTCGGCACCATCGGCCTCATCAACGCCATCGACCGCTTCGACCCGGACCGGGGCGTTCAGTTCCCGACCTTCGCGATGCCGACCGTCGTCGGCGAGATCAAGCGGTACTTCCGCGACAACGTCCGCACGGTCCACGTACCGCGCCGGCTGCACGAGCTGTGGGTCCAGGTGAACAGCGCCACCGAGGACCTCACGACCGCCTTCGGACGCACCCCCACCACCTCCGAGATCGCCGAGCGGCTGCGCATCACCGAGGACGAGGTCCTGTCCTGCATCGAGGCCGGGCGGTCGTACCACGCCACCTCGCTGGAGGCGGCGCAGGAGGGCGACGGGCTGCCCGGGCTGCTCGACCGGCTCGGCTACGAGGACCCCGCGCTGGACGGCGTGGAGCACCGCGACCTGGTCCGCCATCTCCTCGTCCAGCTCCCGGAACGGGAACAGCGCATTCTGCTTCTGCGCTACTACAGCAATCTCACCCAGTCGCAGATCAGTGCGGAACTCGGCGTTTCCCAGATGCACGTATCGCGGCTACTGGCGCGTAGCTTCCAGCGGCTCCGCTCGGCGAACCGTATCGACGCCTGACCGCAAATCCGAGCGAGCCATCACCTGCGAGAGCGAATCGCTCACCAGGGCCGATGCCGACAGTTGAGCGCCGAAACTCCGTCAGACCCCCTGTATGCAGGGCTGATTCGGATCTCACATGTCGACATGTCACTACAGCGTGTTGCCGACATGTGACATTCTTCGGCTAGCGCGTTTGCCGCGGCTTCGGCTCCGGTATTCAGGTGAAGGCTGGCGTTCCTCGTTCGGAGCGTTCGCCACGACCGTCCCGCGACCCAGAGGGGGTGGCATGTCCGCAGACCAGGGCAGCTCGAAGGTGCTCACGCTCATGAAGAGCGAGTCGCCCGACGCCGCGCTCGACCGTTCGGCTCTCGAGGCCGTTCCGGCCCCGGCTCTTCCGGCATCCGACATCACAGCCGTCCCGGCATCGGCGGACATCGACACCCGCACCCTGTCCCGCTCCCTGTTCCTGCGGCTCGCCGCGCTGGACGAGAACAGCCCCGAGCGCGCGTATGTCCGGGACACCCTGATCGAGCTCAACCTCCCACTCGTGCGCTACGCGGCGGCCCGCTTCCGCTCGCGCAACGAGCCGATGGAGGACATCGTCCAGGTCGGCACCATCGGCCTGATCAAGGCGATCGACCGCTTCGACTGCGAGCGGGGCGTGGAGTTCCCGACCTTCGCGATGCCGACGGTCGTGGGCGAGATCAAGCGCTTCTTCCGCGACACGTCCTGGTCGGTGCGCGTCCCGCGCCGGCTCCAGGAGCTGCGCCTGGCGCTGACCAAGGCCAGCGACGAACTGTCCCAGAAGCTGGACCGCTCGCCGACGGTCACCGAACTCGCCGCCGTGCTGGGCGTGTCCGAGGAGGACGTCGTCGACGGCCTCGCGGTGGGCAACGCCTACACCGCCTCCTCGCTGGACTCCCCGGCGCCGGAGGACGACGGCGGCGAGGGCTCGCTGGCCGACCGGCTCGGCTACGAGGACACCGCGCTGGAGGGCGTCGAGTACCGGGAGTCCCTCAAGCCGCTGCTGGCCAAGCTCCCGCCCCGCGAGCGGCGCATCATCATGCTGCGCTTCTTCGCCAACATGACCCAGTCGCAGATCGGCGAGGAGGTCGGCATCTCCCAGATGCACGTCTCCCGGCTGCTCACCCGGACCCTGGCCCAGCTGCGCGAGGGGCTCATCTCCGACTGACCCTTCCCATGTGACGGAGTGTCAGCCACCATGGCCCGATGCTCCGCGCGATGTGGACGACCTCGACACCCGGCCGTCGGTGCGCCCTCCTGGGCGCGTCGGCGGCCGTCGTCGTCTGCGTGGGGGCCGGCCTGGCCTCGTGCGGGGGCGGTGACGAGGGTGGTGAGGGGTTCGTCGCGACGGGGCCCGGGGGCGGGCCGTCCGGTACTCCGGGGCCGACCGGGGCGGTGAGGCTGGTGCCGCTGCCGTCCGGAACGCCGGGTGACGCTGTCGGGCGGCGGGCGGTTCAGGGGCCCGGCTCGTCCACCGCCACGGAAGCAGGGGCGCCGGAAGCGGGTACGGAGGCCGCGGGCACCGCAGGGGGGCGGCCGTCGGGCAGTTCCAGCCCCGGTCTGGTGGCGTCCGGGGCTCCGGAGACCCCGGCCCCCTCCGCGAGCGCGCCGACGAGCCCGGCGTCCCCGGCGCCCGCCCCACCGGCGCGGCTCGTCACGGGCGAGCCGGTGCGCGAGCCCGCCGACCGGCGCTGGTGCGAGAAGGTGACGCTCACCTTCCACAACACCGAGGGCCGGCCCGTGCGTTCGGGCACCGTCACCTTCGGCAGCCATGTCATCGGGGCGCTCGGCGTCGACTGGTCCACGGTGGAGTCGACGCACGACCTCCCGGCGCCCCTCGCGGCCGGCGCGCGGGCCGAGCGGACCTGGACGGTGTGCGTGGACGCCTGGAGGGTGCCGCTCGGCATGCACGTGGAGACTCGGGACGTCTCCGTCCGGTGGGAGTAGGGCCGTACTACCGCCGAGCCGTACTACTGCTGCTGCTCGCGGCGCTACTTCAGTGCGAGCCAGGCGACCGCGGCGACGATCACGACGGCGGCGATCACGCCGACGATCAGACCGATGCGCGGGCCGGAGGAGGCCTGCGGGCTTGCGGCGGCCTGCGGCCCCTCGTCGACGAAGGCGCGGAACATCTGGGTGCTGCCTGCGGGGTCGTGGTGGCCCTGGGGGCCCTGGGTGTTAGCCATGGCCCGAGACCCTAGCGAATGTGCCGGTGCGGCCCAAGTGGGGGACGCCGCTCCGCACACAGGTCCACACACCCCACGCCACCTGCACATTTACGGTCGCAATACTTGCCTTTGCCAACTTTTTGCGGCCCCATCCCCGGATTTATTTGCCTGTAGCAACCAAGCACTGTCTATAGTTGCCCAGAGCAACAAATACGGGAGGTGTGATGGCCGAAACGGCACAGTACGAGGAGCTGGTCCGCCAGTTCAGTGCCTTCGGCGCCGTGAAGCGGGAGATGGGACGCACTCTGCCGTCCGACTGCCCCTCCGGCTCCGCCGCCGTACTGACGTTGCTGGTCCGCCATGGGGAGATGCGCATGAGCAAGCTCGCCGAGCTGCTCGCCGTGGACATGTCGGTCACCAGCCGGCATGTCGCCCATGTGGCCGAGCGCGGCTGGATCGAGCGCTCCCCCGACCCGGCGGACAAGCGAAGCCGCATCGTGCGACTCACCCCCAGCGGCGAGGAACGGGTGCGGGAGATGTCCCACCGGACCACACGGCTGCTCGAGGAGCGGCTCGGCGACTGGTCCGACGACGACATCGCCGCGCTCATCCGGCTCATGGCCCGGCTGAGGGCCAGCTTCGACGACTGCCGTACACCCGCGATCACCCAGTAGGAGAAGGAAGTTCATGGCAACGACCACACCAGCCGGTGTGCGGGCCCACGCCAAGCATTCGGGAGCCCCGACCGGCGCTCCGATGTCCCACCGGCAGATCATGGAGGCCCTGACCGGGCTGCTGCTCGGCATGTTCGTCGCGATCCTGTCGTCGACGATCGTCTCCAACGCGCTGCCCGACATCATCCAGGACCTCGGCGGCGGTCAGAGCGCCTACACCTGGGTGGTGACCGCGTCGCTGCTGGCGATGACCGCGTCCACTCCGCTGTGGGGCAAGCTCGCCGACCTGTTCTCCAAGAAGCTGCTGATACAGCTGGCCCTGGTCGTCTTCGTGGCGGGCTCGGCGCTGGCCGGTCTGTCGCAGAACCCGGCCATGCTGATCACGTTCCGCGCGGTCCAGGGCATCGGCATGGGCGGCCTGTCCTCGCTGGCCCAGATCATCCTCGCGGCGATGATCTCGCCGCGTGAGCGCGGCCGGTACAACGGCTACCTCGGCGCCACCTTCGCCACCGCCATGGTCGGCGGCCCGCTGATCGGCGGTGTCATCACCGACACCGACTGGCTCGGCTGGCGCTGGTGCTTCTACGTCGGCGTGCCCTTCGCCGTCGTCGCCCTGATCGTGCTGCAGCGCACCCTGCACCTGCCCGTGGTGAAGCGGAAGGTCAAGGTCGACTGGGCCGGCGCGTTCTTCATCACCGCCGCGGTCTGCCTGCTGCTGATCTGGGTGACCTTCGCCGGTGACAAGTACGACTGGCAGTCCTGGCAGACCGGTGCGATGACCGGTGGCGCGCTCGTGCTGCTGCTGCTCTTCGTGTTCGTGGAGTCCAGGGCGAGCGAGCCGATCGTCCCGCTGCGGCTGTTCCGCAACCGCACCATCACCCTCGCGTCGCTGGCCTCGCTGTTCGTCGGCATCGCGATGTTCGCGGGCACGATCTTCTTCAGCCAGTACTTCCAGCTGGCCCGGGGCGAGTCGCCGACCATGTCGGGCGTCCTGACGATCCCGATGATCCTCGGCCTGTTCGTCTCCTCGACGGTCTCCGGCCAGATCATCACCCGCACCGGCCGCTGGAAGGCCTGGCTGCTGGGCGGCGGTGTGCTGGTCACGGCGGGCCTCGGCCTGCTCGGCACCATCCGCTACGACACGGCGTACTGGCACGTCGCGATCTACATGGCGCTGCTGGGTCTCGGCGTCGGCATGATGATGCAGAACCTGGTCCTCGCCACGCAGAACCAGGTCGACCCGAGCGACCTCGGTGTCGCGAGCTCCGTCGTGAACTTCTTCCGGTCCCTCGGCGGTGCCATGGGCGTCTCGGCGCTCGGCGCGGTCCTCAGCCACCGGATCACCCACTACGTCCAGGACGGCCTGGCCGAGCTCGGGGTGCGGGGCTCGTCCTCCGGTCACGGTGAGATCCCCGACCTGGACTCCCTGCCCGCGCCGGTCCGCACGGTCGTCGAGAGCGCGTACGGCCACGGTGTCGCCGACGTCTTCCTGTACTCGGCGCCGATCGCCCTGCTCGCCCTGGTGTTCGCCGTGTTCATCAAGGAGGTCCCCCTGAAGACGAAGGGTGCCCTGGCCCAGGCCGACGAGGACGCGGGCGCCGTGCCGGCCGAGACGCCTGCCGCTGCGGAGACCGCCTCGGAGGCGCAGGCCGAGACCGCCCCGGGCACGGCCCAGGTCCTCGCGGCCGTGGCCACCGTGGCCGACGCCGAGGCGGCCGGGGGCGCGGCCTCCGGCGGGGTCCCGGTGCGCGGCTTCGTCCGGGGCGCCGAGAGCGCGCCGGTCCCGCAGGCCGCCGTCACGCTGATCTCCCTGGCCGGACGGCAGCTGGGCCGCTCGGTCGCGCAGGCCGACGGCGCCTACACGGTGGACGCGCCCGGCGCGGGCTCGTACGTGCTGATCGCCTCCGCCGACGGCTTCCAGCCGCAGGCCTCCACGATCGTCGTGGACGGCGACGAGCCGGTGGCGTACGACATCCTGCTCAGCGGCACCAGCGGTCTGAACGGCGTGGTGCGCGCCGCGCAGGACGGGGAGCCGGTCACCGGCGCCATGGTGATCGTCACCGATGTGCGCGGCGATCTGCTGGCCTCCGCCGCCACCGGTGAGCAGGGCGAGTTCGGCTTCGCCGAGCTGGTGCCCGGGGCCGTGACCGTCGCGGTCAACGCCGACGGCTTCCGGCCGCGTGCCCTGCCCGTCGAGGTCGCCGGCACCGGGGTCACCCGGATCGAGGTCGAGCTGGAGGCCGGCGCCCAGGTCCAGGGTGTCGTCCGGGCGCCGCACGGCCCGCTGGCCGACGCCCGGGTGACGCTGGTCGACGCGGCCGGCAACGTCGTCGGCACGGCGACGACCGGGGCGGACGGGGCGTACGCCTTCACCGACCTGGACGGCGGCGAGTACACGGTCATCGCGACCGGCTACCCGCCGGTGGCGACGGCGCTGACGGTCACCGGCCGCGGCACCGACGACCACGACATCGAACTCGCCCACCCCGGCGAGTGACCTGACCCGGCCCGTGGTGGCGGCGCGCTCCGAGCGGAGGCGCGCCGCCGCCCCGGGCCGGTTCCTTTTCGAAGACTTCCGAGGAGTACGTGAGATGGGACTGACCGCGAGGGTCCGCACGCGGGACGGATGGGCCGTGCCGCACGCGGTCGTCACGGTGACGGACATGACCGGGGCGCAGGTGCTGCGGCTGGAGGCCGACCCGGAGGGCGCGGTCCACGACGCGAACCCGCTGCCGGCCGGGGCCTACACCGTCATCGTCACCGCCGTCGGCTACGCGCCGGCCGCTGCGAGCGCGCTGGTGACCGCGAGCGGGCGGGCCGAGGTCGGCACGGTCACGCTGGCCCGCCAGGGCGGCACCGAACTGCCGCCGCCCGGCCCGTGGACCGTCGACCCGGCGCACTCCACGGTCGCCGCGGTCGCCCAGCACCTGGGGATCTCCAGTGTGCGCGGCCGGTTCACACGGTTCTCCGCCGCCGTCGAGATCGCGCCGGACGACATCACCAAGTCCAGGGTGGAGGCGGTGATCGAGGCCGCCTCGATCGACACCGGCAACGAGATGCGCGACGGGCATCTGCGCTCACCCGACTTCCTGGACGTGGAGCGGTACCCGGAGATCGTCTACCGCTCGACGGGCGTCACGCAGGCCACCGGCGCCGACCGCTGGACCGTGCGCGGCGAGCTGGAGATGCGCGGGGTGGTGCGTCCCGTGGACCTGGACCTCGCCTACCTCGGGACCGGCGCCGACCCGTGGGGAGGCACCCGCGCCGCGTTCCGGGCGACGACCGAGCTGCGCCGGGACGACTTCGCCATGAACTACAACCAGGTCGTGCAGGCCGGCATCGCCGCGATCGGCACGACGCTGAAGGTCGAGCTCGACATCCAGGCCGTGCAAGGCGAGACACTCCCGGAAGCCTGAGCACAGCAGGGTCAGGCTGAACGGGCCGGAGGCACCTAGGCTCGACCCATGGCACCGAACATCGCGACCAACACCCGGGTCTCCCTCGAAGAGTTGCTCGATTTCGTACGCCCCCGGCACCGGGCCCTGCTGCTGACCCGCCGGTCCGACGGCGGCCCGCAGGCCAGCCCGCTGACCTGCGGAGTGGACGACTCGGGGCGGATCGTGGTCTCCACGTACCCGGAGCGGGCCAAGACCCGCAACGCCAAGCGGGACCCGCGGGTGAGCGTGGTCGTCCTCAGCGACGAGTGGAACGGGCCCTGGGTGCAGATCGACGGGACCGCGGAGGTCGTGGACGCGCCGGACTCGGTGGAGCCGCTCGTCGAGTACTACCGGAACATCGCCGGGGAGCACCCGGACTGGGACGAGTACCGGGCGGCGATGGTGAAGCAGGGCAAGTCCATCATCCGGGTGACGCCCGAGCGCTGGGGTCCGGTGGCCACGGGCGGCTTCCCGGCGCGGCTGGTCGAGGGCGACTGAGGCCCCAGGACTACGAGGTGGGGCCTGCCCGGTCGACCATCGCCTCGATGCCGGCCACCAGCAGGTCCAGGGCGAACTCGAAGTCCCGCTCCCACATCTCCTCGACCGTGTCGCCGCCCCGGGCCTCCATGAGTTCGGCGGAGTCCTGGACGATGTCGGCGGCCTCGGCGGACGCGGTCACCGAGCTCATCGCGTGCCGGAAGTAGTCGTCGGGGCTCATGCCGAACGCCGCGCTGCGGGCGATGAAGTGCCCCTCGATCGTGCCGAAGCCGTACACGAACTGGAAGACGGCGGAGATCGCCGCCACCAGGCCGTGCGCGGGCAGGCCGGTGCGGCGCACGATGCGCTGCACCTGCCGGGAGAAGCGAAGGCTGTTGGGGCCGATGTTGACGTAGGTGCCGATCAGCGGTGACAGCCAGGGGTGGCGGACCAGGAGGCCCCGGTAGGCGCGGGCGAGCGCGCGCAGGTCGTCCCGCCAGTCCGCTTCTTCGTCGGCCTCGGTGTCGGTGTCGGGCAGGTCGAGTTCGCCGAAGGCCGCGTCCAGGGCGAGTTCGAGCAGGTCGTCCTTGGTGTCCACGTACCAGTACACGGACATCGCGGTCACGTTCAGCTCGGCGGCGAGCCGGCGCATCGAGAACTTGGCCAGCCCCTCGGCGTCCAGCAGCCGTACGGTCGCCTCGGTGATGCGCTCCCGGTCGAGGCCGGAGGGCTGACCGCCGCCCCGGGCGCCACGGCGGGGCTTCTCCTCCAGCCAGACACTGGTCCGCAGGGACTGCCGGGCTGCCCTCGCCATCGCGCACCTTCCTCGACTCCGTCACCGGCTGTTCAGGATGCCAGGCGGCCCCCGGGGCCCGGGGAGCCACCCGAGCCGGCGCTCAGGTCTTGTCTGCCCTCTCCGCCCGCCGCAGCAACGCCCCGGCGACCAGTCCGCCGAGCAGCACGGCCGACGCTCCGACCAGAAGGCTCGTCTCCAGGCCGGAGGAGAACGCGTCCAGGACCCGCCCCCGCTCGGCCGCGCCGTCCGCCTGGGCCAGCGCCATCGGCAGGGAGGCGGCGGCCATCGGGATCAGCGCCGCGAACCGCGCGTTGAGCAGGGCGCCCAGCACGGCCACCCCGAGTCCGGTGCCGAACTCGGCGACGGTGCCGTTGATGCCGCCTCCGACACCGGCCTTCTCCGGCGGGATCGCGCTCATGATGGCGTGCGACATGGCGGGGCTCGCCACGGCGGCGCCGGTGCCGATGAGCACCAGCCCGAGCAGGGTGCCGGTGTAGCCGCCGGGAGCGACCGTGGCCACGGAGGCCAGGCCCGCCGCCATCACCAGCATGCCGAGCCCGATGGCGCGGGGCGTCCCCAGCCGGGCCGCCCACTTCGCGGCCACGCCGGTGAAGTTCAGCGCGACGATCATCAGGGCGAGCGGTGCCGTCCGCAGTCCGGCCTCCAGGGGCTCGTAGCCGAGGACGAACTGCATGTGCTGGGTGAGCAGGAAGAGCGAACCGCCCATGCCGAAGGTGATGAGGACACCGCCCGAGACCGCACCGGTGAACCGCCGGTCGCGGAAGAAGTGCATGTCGATCATGGGATACGGGACGCGGCGCTCCCACTGCGCGAAGGCGGCCAGCACCACGACGGCCACGGCCGCCGTCAGCAGCACCCGGTCCGACGTCCAGCCGTGCTCCGGACCGGAGATGATCGCGAACACCAGCGCGGCCATGCCGATCGTGGAGAGCACGGCGCCTGGTATGTCGGGGCGGTCGCCATGGGGGTCCCCCCTGCTCGAGCGAAGCCGAGAGCTTGGGGGAGGGTTCTTCGACTCCGGGACGAGGGTCATGACCGCGACCAGGGCGAGCGCCGCGACCGGCAGGTTGACCAGGAAGATCGCGCCCCACCAGAAGTGGTCCAGCAGGAAGCCGCCGAGGAGCGGCCCGGCGGCGAAGCCCAGCGAGTTCACCGCCGCCCAGATACCGATGGCCTTCGGCTGCTCCTCGGGCGTGAAGATCTGGATCGCCACGGCCAGCACGGTCGTCATCAGCAGCGCGCCGCCGACGCCCATGCCGGCCCGCGCCGCGATCAACTGGCCGGTGGACCCGGCCAGTCCGGCCACCAGCGAACCGGTGCCGAACAGGACCAGGCCCACCGCCAGCATCTTCTTGCGGCCGTACCGGTCGGCGGCGCTGCCCGCCGTGAGCAGCAGGCCCGACTGGACCAGCGAATAGGCGTTGATCATCCACTGGATGTCGGAGGTGGAGGCGTCCAGTTCCCGGGTGAGGGAGGGGATCGCCACGTTCAGGACGGTGTTGTCCAGCACCACGGTGAGCACGGCGAGACAGAGGACGCCGAGGATCAGCCAGCGCTGGGGGTGGCCGCCGGGGGCGGGCGGCTGCTGCGGCGGCTGGGCCGCGGCCTGTTCCGGTGAGGACGTCGTCATGCTCTACACCGTAGAGGGGTTCCTATACGGCGTACAACGGGATTACGGCCACCCTCGGCGCCGGCCTCCCTCAGCTCTCGGTTTTCGGCTTCGTGAGGTCGTAGAACGTCGTGCCGTCGACCGTCACCGATGCGAAGGTCTCCTGGACCCATGTGCTGATCTGCGAGGACGTGCCGGCGCTCGCGCCGCCCATGCCGCCGCCGCCCGCGATGAAGTAGTGGATCTCGCCGTTCGCCACGTACTCCTTGAACTCGTCGAGCGTCGGGGACGGGTCGGTGCCGTTGAAGCCGCCGATCGCCATGACCGGGTCGCCCGTGGAGAGCTGGTAGCTCGCCGCGTTCTGCGCGCCGACCGCCGCCGCGACCCAGGTGTACGCCTGTGCGTCGTCCTCCAGGAGTTCCTTGGCCTCGTCGCTCACGCCGGCGCCGTTGAGCAGGCCGCCCATGCCGCCGGCTCCGCCACGGCCGTCGGGCGTCTCGCCCTGGGGGTTGCCGTCGCCGGGCGTACCTCCTCCGGGCATCCCGCCGGGGAGGTTCTGGCCGGGCCGGCCCTGGCCTTGCTGACCTTGCTGCCCCTGACCCGGTCGGCCCGGGAAGCCGTTGCCGTCGGGCATGTTCCCGCCCGGCATGCCTCCGCCGGGGCCACCACCGCCGCCCGGACCGCCGCCCCGGCCGCCCGTGACCGCGGGGCCCGCCGTGACGATCGAACCGGTGTGGGCCTCGCCCAGCGTGGTCAGGGTGTACGCCGCCGGGCCGGCCAGTGCGGTCACGAGTCCCAGTCCGGCCACGCCGAGGGCGATCCGGCGTCCCAGCCGGGCCGCGAACAGCAGGCCCAGCGCCGCCGTCAGACCGCCGACCAGGACCAGCCACTTCAGCCAGGGCTGATAGCCGGAGGAGCGGTTCAGCAGGACGTACCCCCAGGCTGCGGTCGCCGTCATCGCGGCCGTCAGGGTGAGCGCCGCCCACGTCCGGTCGCGTCGCTCCCAGAGCAGCGCGGCGCCCATGCCGACGAGCGGGGCGATGTAGGGGGCGAGGGCCACCGTGTAGTACTCGTGGAAGATGCCCTGCATATAGCTGAACACCAGCATCGTCGTGAGCAGGGCGCCGCCCCAGACCAGGAACGCGCCGCGTGTCACCGAGGTGCGCGCCGCCTTGCGCGTGGCCACCAGGCCCGCGACGAGCAGGATCAGCGCGGCCGGGATCAGCCAGGAGATCTGGCCGCCGACGACCGAGCCGAACATCCGGTCCCAGCCGGTCTCGCCCCAGCCGCCGCCTCCGCCCCCACCCGGGGCGCCGCCCCCGCCGACGCTGCCGGTCTCGTCGCCGTTCAGCCGGCCGAGGCCGTTGTAGCCGAAGGTCAGTTCCAGGAAGGAGTCGTTCTGCGAGCCGCCGATGTACGGGCGGGAGGAGGCGGGCCACAGTTCGACGACCGCCACCCACCAGCCGCCCGCCACGACGATCGCGCCGAGTCCCGCCGCCAGTTGGGCGACGCGCCTGCGCACCGGGACCGGCGCGCAGACGGCGTACACGAGCGCGAGCGGCGGCAGGATCAGGAAGGCCTGGAGGGTCTTGGCCAGGAACGCGAAGCCGATCGCGGCACCGGCCCACACGATCCAGCGCGTACGGCCGTCCTCCAGGGCCCGGATGACGAGATAACAGGCCACCGCCATCAGCAGGGCGAGCATCGCGTCCGGGTTGTTGAAGCGGAACATCAGCGCGGCGACGGGCGTGAGCGCGAGCACCGCGCCCGCGATGAGACCGGCCGCGGGGCTGAAGCGGCGACGCACGGCCGCGTACACCACGGCCACCGTGCCGACGCCCATGAGGACCTCGGGCAGCAGGATCGCCCAGCTGTGCAGTCCGAACAGGCGGACCGACAGCGCCATCGGCCACAGCGCGGCCGGCGGCTTGTCGACGGTGATGGCGTTCGCCGCGTCGAGCGAGCCGAAGAAGAACGCCTTCCACGACTCGCTGCCCGCCTGGACGGCCGCCGAGTAGAAGGAGTTGGCGTAGCCGGAGGCGCTGAGGTTCGCCAGGTAGAGAAGGAGCGTGGCGAGCAGGAGGGCGAGGAAGGCCGGGCGGGCCCACCGCGGGTCCTCGGGCCGCCCGCGCCACAGCCGCCGTGGGAACGCGTGGTCGTGGACGGTCATCGGGGGTCCCTCGCTTCGGTCGCGGTACGGGGCGGGTGGGAGGTGCCGGACGGGACGGGCTCGCGCCGGTCCGGGAAGACCCAGGCCCGCAGGAGGAGGAAGCGCAGGACGGTCGCGGCGAGGTTGGCGGCGACCAGCACCGCGAGTTCGGTGGAGTGCGCGGGCTCGCCGCCGGCCGCGTCGAGGGCGGCGAGCGAGCCGCTGGTGAGGGCGAGGCCGATGCCGAAGACGACCAGCCCCTGCGCCTGGTCGCGTACGGCGCCGGTACGGCCGCGCACCCCGAAGGTGAGGCGCCGGTTGGCGGCGGTGTTGGCGACCGCGGAGACCAGCAGGGCGAGCGCGTTGGCCGTCTGCGACCCGGCGAACGTACGGAAGGCGCTGTAGAGGAGCAGGTAGAAGACGGTGGAGAGGATTCCGACCGCGCAGAAGCCGAGGAGCTGGCGGGGCAGGTGCTGGGGCACACCCCGGACCTCGCGGTCGCGCGGGTCGTCGCCGAAGGGGCGGGCGAGCCGGTCCAGCGGCAGGGATCCCGTCGCCAGGGCCCGGCCCACCCGCCATACGCCCTTGAGGTCCTCGGTCGCCGTCCGCACCAGGTGGACGCTGGAGTCGGGGTCGTCGACCCAGTCGACCGGCACCTCGTGGATGCGCAGGCCCGCCCGCTCGGCGAGCACCAGCATCTCCGTGTCGAAGAACCAGGAGGTGTCCTCGATCAGCGGCAGCAGCACCTCGGCCACGTCACGGCGTATGGCCTTGAACCCGCACTGGGCGTCGGAGAAGCGCGCCTGGAGCGAGCCGCGCAGGATGAGGTTGTAGCCGCGGCTGATGACCTCGCGCTTGGCGCCGCGCACCACACGCGAGCCCCGGCCGAGCCGGGTGCCGATCGCCAGGTCGGAGTGACCGGAGATCAGCGGGGCGACCAGCGGCAGCAGGGCGTTGAGGTCCGTGGACAGATCCACGTCCATGTACGCGAGGACCGGGGCGTCGGACGCGGACCAGACCGTCCGCAGCGCCCGGCCGCGTCCCTTCTGCTCCAGCCGTACGGCTCTCACCTCGGGGAACTCGGCCGCCAACCGGCGCGACTCGCGCGGGGTGGCGTCGGTCGACGCGTTGTCCGCGACGGTGATGCGGAAGGGGTACGGGAAGGTCCGCCCGAGGTGGTCGCGCAGTCTCCGTACGCAGGGCCGAAGGTCCTTCTCCTCGTTGTGGACGGGGATCACCACGTCCAGGACAGGGGTACCGGCGTCCATGGCCGGGAGGTGCTCCCGGGCCGGCAGGGTGCCGGGGGAAGAGTCGGTTCGCATGGGGCCGACTGTCGTCAACTGCCCTGTTCCGGCGGTGTGCTGGGGCTGTGCCGCACCTGTGAGTGCGCGGGCGCTTGTCCCCGTCCGTCCGGGTCAGGGCCGGATGTTCTCCAGGTCCTCGAGCAGGCTCGGGTGCTTCGGGCGCCAGCCGAGGACCTCGCGGGTGTGGGCGCTGGACGCGGGCTGGTCGGCGGCGAAGATCGGTCCGAACGGGCCGAACGTCTCCTCCGGCACCGACGCCACGGGCAGGCCGAGCCGCCGGCCGACGACCGCGGCGATGTCCCGTACCGCGTCGCCCTCGTCGGCCACGGCGTGCCAGGCCGTGCCCGCCGGTGCCGACTCGAGCACCAGACGGCAGAGCGCCGCCGCGTCCGCGGCGTGCACGGCGGGCCAGCGCTGGGTGCCGTCACCCGGGTAGCCGGCCACACCGGTGCGGCGGGCGGTCTCGGTCAGCATCCCGGCGAACCCGCCCTGCCCCTCGTTGTGGACCGTGCGCGGCATCCGGACGGCCATGGCGCGCAGCCCCCGCTCGGCCAGGCCGAGGAGTTCCGTGACCTTGCGGCCCCGTTCGCCCACGGGACCGTCGGTGGCCACCGGGTCGGCCTCGGTGGCGGCGCGTCCCGGGATCCACGGTGTGCCCGAGACGGTGACGAGCGGGCGGTCGCCGCCCATGAGTTCGTCCGCCAGCGTGGTCAGCGCGGCGCCCTCCTCGCGGATGGAGCGGGCGAGCGCCTCGGGGGTGCCGTAGTCGCGCCCGAAGGCCAGGTTGACGACGCCGTCGCTCTGCGCGGCGCCGGAGCGCAGGACGCCGAGGTCGGCGATCTCGCCGCGCAGCACCTCGGCGCCGGCGTCCCGGAGGGTCCGTTCGGAGGCGTCGGAGCGGGCCAGGGCGAGGACGGTGTGGCCGTGGGCGAGCAGTTCGGCGACGACGGCGGAACCGATGGTGCCGGTGCCGCCGGTGACGATGACGTGCATGAGGACTCCCGTGAAGTGCTGGGCCCGGTCATGGGACCCTGCGATCTGGTGATGGGACTCTTGTCCCGTCACTCGACCGTACACCCTGATGGGACTCTTGTCCCATCACCTATCCTGGTCGCATGGCTAGATGGCAACCGGGAGCGGCCCAGCGACTCGTCGTCGCGGCGGTCGACCTGTTCACCGAGCAGGGGTACGACGCCACGACCGTGGCGCAGATCGCCGAGCGCGCCGGCGTCACCAAGAGCACCTTCTTCCGGCACTTCTCCGACAAGCGCGAACTGCTCGTGGCCGGTCAGGAGACGCTCAGCCGGCTGCTCGCGGAGGGTGTCGCCGAGGCGCCCGCAGATGCCAGCCCGCTGGAGGCGGTGGCGGCCGGACTCGAGCGCGCGTCGGGCGCCATGGGCCCGGCCAACCGTGAGCTGGGCCCCCGGCTGAAGGCGGCCGTCGCGGCCAGCACCGAACTGCAGGAGCGGGACGCCCTCAAGAGCGTCGGCCTCGCGGCCGCGATGACGACCGCGCTCGTCGCACGCGGGGTGCCCGAGCCGACCGCGCACCTCGCGGCGGAGATGGGCGTCCTCGCCTTCAAGCAGGGGTACGCCCGCTGGTCCGAGGGCGGCAACCGGGACGACGAGGAACCGCTCGCGCCCTACGCGCTGGCGGCCTTGGAGGATCTGCGCGCGGCCACCGCATCCCTGGGCTGAACGAGGCCGACTCCGGTGGGCCGCGCGGGGAGCCGGACGGTGAAGATCGTGCGTCCGGGCACGCTGTCGACGGTCACGGCACCGCCGTGCGCGCTGACCACGGCCTGCACGATCGCGAGGCCCAGCCCGGTGGAGCCGGTGGTGCGGGAGCGCGCGGAGTCGCCGCGCGCGAACCGTTCGAAGACCCGGGGGAGCAGGTCCGCCGGGATCCCCGGCCCGTCGTCCACGACGTCCACGCACACCCACGCGTCCCGGCGCCGCACCCGGGCGGTGATCGTGGTGCCGGGCGGGGTGTGGGTGCGGGCGTTGGCCAGCAGGTTGACCAGGACCTGCTGCACACGGGCCGCGTCCGCCGGGACGACGGCGGGCTCGTCGGGCAGGTCGAGCCGCCAGGTGTGGTCCGTCCCGGCCACGCGGGCGTCGCTGACGGTGTCCACGACGAGCGGCAGCAGGTCCGTCCGCTCGAACTGGAGCGGCCGTCCGGCGTCCAGCCGTGCGAGCAGCAGCAGATCCTCCACGAGCAGGGTCATCCGCGCCGCCTCGGACTCGATACGGCTGAGCGCGTGCCGGGTGTCCGGGCCGATCTCCTCCCGGCCGCGCCGGGTGAGTTCGGCGTAGCCGCGGATGGAGGCGAGCGGGG
Source organism: Streptomyces sp. RK62 (assembly GCF_018070255.1). NCBI lineage: Bacteria > Bacillati > Actinomycetota > Actinomycetes > Kitasatosporales > Streptomycetaceae > Streptomyces > Streptomyces sp. RK62. The sequence goes on from NZ_JAGPYD010000007.1 coordinate 99,895, forward strand.
TGCGCAGCTCGTGGCTGGCGTCCGCTACGAACTGCCGTACCCGTGTCTCGCTCTGCTGGCGGGAGTGCAGGGCGGCGTGGACGTGGTCCAGCATCCGGTTGAGGGCGGCGCCGACCCGGCCGACCTCGGTATGGGGGTCGGTCTCCGGCTCGGGGACGCGTTCGCTGAGGTTGACCTCTCCGGTGTGCAGGGGGAGTTCGGAGACCCGGGTGGCGGTGGCGGCGACCCGGCGCAGGGGGCGGGTGGCCACGCCGACGATGGCGGTGCCGGCGATCCCGGCGGCCACGAGGGCGGCGGCGGTGACGATGGCCTCGATGAGGACGAGGGTCCGTAGGGTGCCGGTGACCGTCGCGGTCGGCAGGGCCACGTAGTAGCCGCCGCCGTCGAGTGCGGGGACGTACAGGACCCGGTACTCGCCGAGCCCGGGGAGGGTCACGGTGTGGGTGCCTCCGTCGTGGGGGACCCCGGAGAGCACGCCCTTGACGGTAGCGCCCAGCTCGATGGCCCGGCCCTCGAAGCCCGTGGACTCGTCCGGCTGCCGCTCGGCCATCACGGCCCGGACGACCCCGGAGCCGGGGCCGGCCTCGGCGGCGACGGCGCCCGTCTGCACGGGCCCCTTGGTGACGAAGCCCTCGATCCGGTCCTCGTTCGCCGGGGCGTCCCCGCCGCCCGGTTTGAACGGCCCGGACAGCCGTTTGCCGGCGTCCTCGACCTGCCCGTTCAGCTGGTCGTCCAGATGCTCGCGCAGGGCGAGCGTGGTGACCGTGCCGATCACCGCGCAGACCACGGCGATCAGCGTCACACAGGCGACGACGAGCCGGGACCGCAGCGTGCGCGGCTGACCCGCCCGCCGCGTCCGCGACCGTCGCCGCCCGCTCACGACACGGCCGGCTTGATCAGATACCCGGCGCCGCGCCGCGTGTGGATCATCGGCTCCCGTCCGGCGTCGATCTTCCGGCGCAGATAGGAGATGTACAGCTCGACGACGTTGGCCTGGCCGCCGAAGTCGTACGACCACACGCGGTCGAGGATCTGCGCCTTGCTCAGCACGCGCCGCGGATTGCGCATCAGGAAGCGCAGCAGCTCGAACTCGGTCGCGGTCAGATGGATGCTGTGCCCTGCCCGCGTGACCTCGTGGCTGTCCTCGTCGAGGGTGAGGTCGCCGACGACCAGCACCGACTCGGCCCGCCGGTCGGCCGCCCCGGAGCGCCGGATGAGACCGCGCAGCCGGGCGACGACCTCCTCCAGGCTGAACGGCTTGGTGACGTAGTCGTCCCCGCCCGCGGTGAGCCCGGCGATCCGGTCCTCGACGGCGTCCTTGGCGGTCAGGAAGAGCACCGGCACGTCCGGCAGCTCCCGCCGCAGCCGGCCGAGGACGGTCAGCCCGTCCATGTCCGGCAGCATCATGTCGAGGATGACGGTGTCGGGCCGGAACTCGCGCGCGGCCTGCAGGGCCCCCGCGCCGTCCGCGGCGCCGCGGACCTGCCAGCCCTCGTAACGCAGTGCCATGGACAGCAGTTCGGTGATCGACTGCTCGTCGTCCACCACCAGCACGCGGACGGGGCTCCCGTCCGGCCTCAGCAGTTCGGTACGCCCCTGGGGCGAGGTCGTGGTCATGGGGCCCACCCTGTCGAGAGCCCCTGAGAAGACCCTTTCCCCAACCTGTGATTCACCTGAGAAACACACAGGGTGCTCTCAGGAGGCGGCTGGGAAGGGGCTGGGGGTTGGCCCTGCCAACTGGATCCTCTGGGGCTGGGCCTTGCGGCGGGGTCCCGGGACCCGCCTCTGCGCCCCCGCCTGCCGGCCTGGCGGCTGGATCCTCTGGGGCCGGGCCCTGCGGACCGGACCTTTGTGCACTCAAGGCCTCCAGCACCGAGCGCCCCGAACCCGAAGGCCCTCAGAACAACCCGTCCTGCACGCCCCCTTCCCGCCCCCTGAACTCCACCACCGGCACGGTCAGTTCACCGTCCGCCTCCACTGCCACCAGCTCCCACCCCGTCAGCAACCGTGTGTCGACGACCACCACCCCCCGTTCCGTCCGCAGATGCAGGTCCGGCCCCGCGGCCGCCACCAGCTCCCCGCTCACCGCTCCACCCGCCACGAGTTCACCGACCGCGCCGACCGCCGGCGGCAGCCCGGCCAGCCCGAACACCCCCGCGTGGTCGACCGGTCGGCACGGCTCCGGGGCCAGCGACTCCGGCCAGCCGGTGAGCGCCACCGCACGGGCGTGCAGCTCCGCCACCTCGGCCGCCCGCTCCGCCTCCGACATCGGCAACGACGAGCGCACGGCCCGCTTGTCGGCGTACGGAATGCGGTCCGGCACACCCAGGGCCGCCCGCAGCAGCTCCTCCGTGCGCCGCGCCGCCATCAACGGACCGGCACCCAGCCAGCTGAAGCAGACCGCCCCCTGCTCCAGCAGCCGCGCCGAGCCCCGCTCAACGGCGGTGATGCCGACCTTGGTCATCCCGGGCCCGAACCAGGCCAGATATACGTGGTACGGCCGCGGGTCGTCGGCGATGGTGTCCGCCGCCACCGAGTGCGCCCGATCCAGCCGCGCGCACTCCTCGCACCGCGCCCCCGTGCCCCGCCCCGGTACGGCCGCGCGCCGCGGACAGGGATGCCGTCTGGCTCCCACACATGTCCGCACTCCCCCTTCCGCGACCCCGAAGGCCACCCGTTTCCCCCGGGTCAGCGCCGACCGCCGACCCCCGTCCCAGACCAGCTCGGGCCCGTCCGCCGACCACCGCAGCCCCGAACATTGCCATGCCTGTCCCATCACCGTCGAGACTAGAGCCAGCCACTGACAACACGGCCAGCACCGCTCTCACCTGCGGTTTCTATGCCTCGCCCCCAGCGCTCACGGCGGCCGCCTCCCGGCCCGGCACCGCCCCGGCGGAGGCCCGCACCACCACGCCCGGCGCCTCCGCCGTACGCCGCCCCCGCCCGGCCAGCCGGCACCCCCAGCAGTCGGGATGCCCCTCCCGTGCGCTCAGATCGCGCACCCGCATCCCCCACTGATCCCTGGGCCGGATCCCCGACGGCTTGCCCCAGCCGGTCAGATGGAGGACCCAGGTGACGAGGACGCTCGCCACCGTCACGGCGAACCCGCCCACGAGCAGCGAGGCCGACGTGACGCAGATCCCCGCCCCCAGCGCCGAACAGCCGACGGTCGCGACCGCCGTCCCGATCCACCCGGCGAACGTATGGCCCTCGTCATACTGGCTCATGCCGCCTGCTCCTCCCGCTCCACTCCACACCACCCCCACTCCGACCGGGGGCAGCGGAACCCGGCACGTCGAGGGACCCCAGATCCCTTACGACGTGAGACTTTCAGGAACTAAATCTCTCACGAGCTAAGGTAAAACGGAAGATGTCAGCCACGCCACGCCCCACCGCCAGCCCCGCCCAGGCTCTGGAGGCGATGGACTCGCTCATCGCCGCCCATCTGCTCGGACAGCAGGAGATGGCCCAGCGGCTCGGGCTGAACATCACCGACCTGCTCTGCTTCGGCTTCGTGGTGAAGGCCGGCGACGACCTGCTCAGCGCGGGCGCGCTCGCGGAACAGGTCCACGTCACGACCGGTGCGATGACCGGCATCCTCAACCGCCTGGAGCGCGCCGGCTTCGTCACCCGCCGCCCGGACCCCGCCGACCGGCGCCGCGTCAGGGTGGCCGCCGTCCCCGCCGCGCTCACCCGCGTCGAGTCGCTCTACGGCCCCTATTACGTCCGCCTGATCGAGCTGTTCGCCTCCTACTCGGCGGCCGAGATCGCCGTCCTCACGGACTGGCTCACCCGCGCGACCGGTCTCGCGCAGACGTACATCGACGCACTCCGGGAGCAGGACGGCACCTGACCGGGGCGCGTCACGACGAACAGCGGCGGCGGGGCCGGCATCAGCATCAAGTGCTTCTACGGCGGAACGCCTGGCGCTGGAAGTACGCCTGAGGAAACCCAATCCCGGGCGCCTCAGACGGTCTTGACGACGGTGCCGGCGCGTTCGAGGGCGGCCACCTCGTCGGCGGCCGCCGTGTCGTCGGTGACGAGGGTGTGCAGGGCGCTCGCGGGGCCGACGTACGCGTAGGCGGTGCGGCCGAGCTTGCCGCCGTCGGTGGCGACGACGGCACGGCGGGCGGAGGCGATGCCCGCCTTCTTCACCGCGGCGTCGTCGAGGTCGTACGCGGTCAGACCGTCGGCCGCGCTCAGGCCGCAGCAGCCGATGACGGCGGTGTCGAAGCGCAGGGCGGCCAGGGAGGCGAGGGTGAGGGGGCCGGTCAGGGCTCCCTCGGCGGCGCGCGGCTGCCCGCCGGGCACCACAAGCGTGGCCGGGCCGGGCGCCTCACCGAACACCTGGATGGCCTGCAGGGACAACGGCATCACGGTGACGGGCCGCTCGCGCAGAAGCCGGGCGACCTCCAGACAGGTGGTGCCGCTGTCCAGCAGGACGCTCTCGCCGTCGGCGACGAGGGCGGACACCTCGGCGGCGATCCGCCGCTTGACCTCGACCGCCTCATGGGCGCGCAGGGCGAACGGCGGCTCCTCGCCCCGGAGCAGCAGGGAGCGGGCCCCTCCGCGCACGCGCTCCAGGACGCCTTGCGCGGCCAGGGTGTCGAGGTCGCGCCGGATGGTCATCTCCGAGGCGCCGGTCAGCTCGGCGAGCTCCTGCACCGTGGCGCCACCGGAGTCCCTGACGGCCTTCGCGATCAGCCCGTGCCGGTCTGCGTTGCTCATACCGGGGATTGAACACCACCCAGAAATGCACACGCAAGGCGTTCATTGCCAGCTCTTTCGAACATCCCAACTGTTCGTTACCGTTCTCGCCATGGAACGCTCGCTCCTCGGCGCCCGTGTGGCGACCTATGTCTACTTCGTCCTCTGCGGCACGCTGATGGGCGCCTGGGTGGTGCACATCCCGGCCGTCGAGGAGCGGGTCGGCGTCAGCCACGCGACCCTGGGCGGCCTGCTCGTCCTGCTCGGGCTCGGCGCCTTCGCGGGCATGCAGATGGCCGGCCCCCTGACCGACCGCCTCGGCGCACGTGTCGTGGTCCCCGCCACCGGCGTCCTGTGCGGCGCGTCCCTGGTGCTGCCCGCCCTCGCCCACGACCCGTGGACGCTCGCGGGCGCCCTGCTGGTCTTCGGCTTCTGCAACGGCGGCCTGGACGTCAGCATGAACGCCCACGCCGTCCACGTGGAGAAGGCGTACGGCCGTCCCGTGATGTCGGGCTTCCACGCCACGTTCTCCGTGGGCGGGGTGCTGGCGGCTCTTGTCGCGGCCGGGGCGACAGGCGCCGGTATCAGCCCGGTCGTGACCCTCACCGGCGTCGGAGCGGTGAGCGTCGTGATCGCCCTGGCCTCGGCACGCGCCCTGATGCCGGCCCCACCCTCCGCCGAAGCCACCGTCACCGAGGAGGCGTCACCGGCCTCCGGACGCCGCGGCACCGCCGGACGCGTCTGGCTCCTCGCCGTACTCGCCCTGATGGTCATGCTCTGCGAGGGCGCCGCCAACGACTGGAGCGCCCTGCACCTGAAGGACGTCCTCGGCGCGTCCATCGGCACGGCCGCCTTCGCCTACGGCACCTTCGCGGCGGCGATGACCACCGGCCGTCTGCTGGCCGACCGGCTCGCCGCCCGCTTCGGGTCGATGGCGATCCTGCGCCACGGCGCGGCCATGGCCGCCGTCGGCATCACGCTCGTGGCCTTCGGCCCGTGGCTGTGGACGGCGTTCACGGGCTGGGCCCTCTTCGGCCTGGGCCTGTCCGGCTGTGTCCCGCAGTTGTTCAGCGCGGCCGGGCACGCGGACCCGGCGGCGGCCGGCGCGAACGTCTCCCGGGTCGCCGGGCTCGGCTACGTCGGCATGCTCGCCGGCCCGGCGGTCATCGGCTGGCTGACCCATGTGGTCGCCCTCAACCACGCCTTCGTCCTGCTCACCCTGCTGTGCGTGACGACGGCCGTGGGCGCCGGGGTGCTGCGTCCGGAGTCACGGGTGGAAGCGCCAACGTCCCTCGGAGACGACGTCGACCTCGCCGCCGCGGACGCGGACGGCCGTGTCGTCGTCGATGAAGTAGAGGGGGAAGTCGGCCCGCTCGACGATGCGGTCCGCCCAGGCGTCGTCCCGTTCGGGGAAGTCCGGTGAGTACAGGTGGGGCTTGAGGTACCAGTCGAAGAGCCCGAACGGCGGCTCGAGCGTCGTCGCGCCGAGCACATGCAGGTCGGCGGTGTCCCCGATGACGTCGGCGGAGTGCTCGTCGAGATGCCGGCTGAAGATCATCGACCCGGCGCTGAGCCCGACGTAGACCCGGCTCTCCAGCGCCTTCAGGATGCCGTCCGCCAGGCCGTTGCCGGTGATGCTGCGCGCGAGGTGGTAGTGGTTGCCGCCGCCGACGTAGACGACGTCGGCGTGCAGCAGCCGGTCGAGCACCCGCTGCGGCGGCAGACCGTTCAGCTCCAGGACGTCGAACTCCCGCCAGCGGAGCCCGTGCACACGGTTCAGATCCGCGAGGAACCACCCGTGGTCCCCGGGCTCGGCGAGGGACGCCGTGGGGATGTACACGACGTTCGCCGCCCCGAACGGGCGCCCCAGCATGTCCCGCAGGGCATCCCGCAATGTGTCGTTCCGCAGCCCACCGGCCGTCAACAGACAATCCATCACCCGACCCAAGCACGCCCCCCACACCTCGTGCAACGCACCCCCGCGCTCCTCTAGCCGCCGCCGCTGCCCGCGCAGACCAGGTGGAGCCGGCAGGTCATGGGTCATGACGTGGCTCCCCCGCCCGATGTGTACGCACCGCAACGCAAGAGGCCCCGGATCTCTCCGGGGCCTCTTACCTGTGTGCACTCGGCAGGATTCGAACCTGCAACCTTCTGATCCGTAGTCAGATGCTCTATCCGTTAAGCTACGAGTGCTTGTTCTGTTTTTTCGCCGCTCCCGGCCCTTCCGGCCCGCTCGCGGCGACAGGAAGAACATTACATGACTGCCGCCGCCATGTGAAATCCGTTTGCCGCACCCCTTGTGAGCTGGGAAAACGCGCTCAGACGGGGCTGAGGCGGGTCCCGTCGGCGTGATCGGTTCCGGAACGCGGACAGGGAGCCTGGCTGAGATCAGCCGGGCTCCCTGTCGAAGGGCGGAGGCGGAGGGATTTGAACCCTCGATGGGCTTTAAGGCCCAAACCGCATTAGCAGTGCGGCGCCATAGACCGGACTAGGCGACGCCTCCAGCACAACCGCTCGCGCGAGCGCGATCGGTGCGTGCAGATGATGACACAGTCGAGCGTGCTGTCACCAATCGACCTCCACGGTACTAGGCACAGAGCCCGCAGGGCAAAGCTCTTCCCCGGCGTGCTGCGCCGCGCAACGTACGGCGGGGCGCGGCGTTAGTCAGGGCATGTCGCAGGTCAAGCGTTCCGTCTCCGCCCGGCTGCTCCTCGCGGCCGGCTCGCTCCTCGCCGTCGGCTCCGGGACCGTCGTACCCGCCGCGGCACACCCCCAGGGCTCCGGGGATCACCTCGTCGTCACGGTGCGCGGCACCGGTTCCGGGGACGGCACCCGCGAGCTGACCTGCCACCCGGCCGGCGGTGATCACCCCGACGCCGCCCGCGCCTGTGCCGCGCTCGACCGGGGGACGCGGTGGGGACGGGACCTCTTCGCCCCCGACGCGCCCGGCGGCCTGTGCACCATGCAGTACGGCGGGCCCGCCACCGCGCATGTCACCGGGACCTGGGCGGGGCGTCCCGTCGATGCCCGCTTCGACCGGGGCGACGGATGCGCGATCGCCCGGTGGAACCGGTTCGTGCCGCTGCTGCCCGATGTGCGGGCGCAGGGCCTGGGCGTGTAGCGCGGCCCGGGGCACGGCTTCCGCATACCGGACGCACCGGGTCCGTAAAGGTCCCGCGAAGGTGTCGCGAAGCCCCGTGGGAGTCCGGCGGCAGCCCGGTGGGACAAGGGTGCGCAGGCCGGAGAGACATCGGCGTGGGCGGTCATACGTTCTGGGTCACCGCCAGGTGCGACCTCGCTCTCATCCGGCGTCGCGAGCGCAACCCCAGCCCTTAGACTCCCTCGCGTGACACGCCGCGGGCCGATTGGCAAGATGGCCGGAGCGGTCGGCTAGGTGCGGTAACAGGGAGGAAGCGTCTCGTGAGCAGCAGGCCATCCCGAGGCGCTGCTCGCCTCGCAGCCATACTCGACGCGCTTCCCGATGCGTTGGTGCTGGTCAACGCCAATGGGACCGTCGTCAACGCGAACACCATCGCCCTGGAGGCCTTCGAGGCGCCGGGCACCGCGCTGGTGGGGCGCGGGCTGCTCGATCTGCTGCCCGAGTTCGACTCCAAGCTCATCCCGGGCTCGATGCGCCGCCCCGACCACATGGACCCGCAGGGCCGGACCAAGCCGACCCGCATGATGGCCCGCCGGACCGACGGCACCGAGTTCCCGGTCGAGGTCACGTCCGCGAATCTGGAGAACGGCCAGCAGGCCTACGACGGCTACGGCTACAGCGGCGACGAGCTGCTGATGCTCGTCGTCCGGGACCTGACCGGCACCGTCGACACCGAGGCCGAGCTGGCGCGTTCGCAGCGCCAGACCGAGATGATCCTGCGCGCCGCCTCCGAGGGCGTCGTCGGCACCGACACCGACGGGCGGATCGTCCTCGTCAACCCGGCCGCCGCCCAGATCCTCGGGTACCGGGCCAGCGACCTCGGCGGCCGCGAGCTGCACACGCTGGTCGCGCACTCCCGTCCCGACGGCTCCCCGTTCCCGTACCAGGAGTCCCCGCTCGCCGACACGCTGCGCTCCGGGCGCAAGCACCGGGTGCGCGGGCAGGTGCTGTGGTCCAAGAGCGGCGACAAGGTGTCCGTCGACCTGACGACGGCTCCCGTACGCGACGGCGACCAGCTCGTCGGCGCCGTGATGACCTTCACCGACCGGCGGCCGTACGACGCCCTCGCGGAGGAGAGCGAGGCGGCGCGCAAGCAGCACGAGGAGGAGCTGGAGCGCCTCGCCGAGGAGCACGCCTCCGAGCTGACCGCGCTGCGGCAGAAGCACGTCGCCGAGCTCGAGGAGCTGGAGGAGCGGCACGCCGAGGAACTCGCCGCCGGTGAGGAGCGCTACGCCGCCCTCGGGGAGCGCGAGAAGGACCGGCACGAGGCGCTGACCGTGCGGCACGAGCAGCTGCTGACGCTGCTCGGCGGTTCCCTGCGCGGCCCGCTGGACGAGCTGCGGCGCGAGCTGGCGGCCCTGGCGGCCGACGACGCGGGGCAGTTGTGGCCCGAGGCCAACCAGGTGCTGCACCACCTGTCCGCTGGTTATTCGCGGATCACGACACTGATCGACAACGTCCTGCGCTACCAGCGGCTCGACGCCGGGGCCGAGCAGATCCAGCGGACGAAGGTGATGCTCGACGCCGTCGTCGCGGCGGGTGTCGACGGCGCCGTCGAACTGATCGGGCCGGGCCGGGTGCAGTTCGCCGTGCACGCGCCGCCCATCGAGGCCGAGGTCGACCCGCAGCGCCTGGCGACCGCGCTGGCGCATCTCGTCGCGGACGTCGCCGGGGTCGACGCGACCGGCAACTCGCCGGTGTCGGCGGGCGGTTACCTGGACAACACCGTGGTCGTCGCGGCGGCGCAGCGCGGCGAGGTCGTCCGTATCGAGGTGCGCGGGCCGTACACCGGGGGAGACCCGGTGCACGAGCCGATCGTGCGCGGGATCGTCCGCGCGCACGGCGGTGTGCTGCAGACGCACGAGGTGCCGGGGATGAGCGGCAGCGCGTTCGTCCTCGAGGTGCCGATCGGGGGTGGCGCGGGAGCCGTTCCGGCCGTTCCTGCCGCTCCCGCCGCTTCCGACGAGGAGCCGGGCGGTTCCGACGACGCCGGGCAGCCCGGTGGCGGTGGGCGGCGCCGGGCCCGGCGGTCCTCCGTCGACGCCTTCCTGGAGAGCGACTCCCCCGCCGACGCCGAGGCCGCCGCCGGGGTGGAGAACGCCGCGCCGACCGGCCGTCGGCGCCGGCGCGCTGCCGCGCCCGCGCTTCCCCAGGCCGCCGCTGCCCCCGAGAACGCCCCCGAGGCCTCCGGTGGCACCGGACGGCGCCGAGGACGCCCGGCCGAGCCCGGTGCGGACGGTGTCTCCGAGGGTGCCGTCGTCATGGCCGGCGAGCATGGCGCGGGCACCGCGGCCGTCGGGAACAACCTGGGCGGGACCGTGCCGCCGCAGGGCGTGCCCGCGTCCGGCGGACGCCGTGCCCGGCGCGACGGCGGGGAGCAGCAGGCGCTCGCGCCCGCCCCGGCACCCGCGCTGCCCGCGGCCGGCGCCGCCGCCCCGGAGCCCGCCGAGGACGCCCCGCAGCCGACCGGCCGGCGTCGGCGTGCGCTGGCCGCCGCCGCCGAACGGGCCGCCGCCGCGCAGGCCCAGGAGGCGGGCTCCCGCCAGGTGTTCGCGCTGCCACCGGCCGACGCCGACCGCGCGCCCGGCACGGTCGTGGAACCGGCCGCCGCCGCGCCGCAGGCCGCCGTACCGCCGCAGGCCGCCGACGAGGGACGGCACGACGCCGTCGCGCACGACCCGGCCGAGGACCACACCCCGCCGCAGCCGCACCCGACGACCGCGCCGACCGGCCGGCGCCGGCGTGCCGTGGCCCGCCCGGCGGAGGAGGCCGCCCCGACCGCGCCGACCGCGCCTGCGGCCCCGGCCCCGGCTCAGGCTCAGGCTCAGGCTCAGGCTCAGGCTCAGGCCCAGGCTCAGGCTCAGGCCCAGGCTCAGCAGACGGTGCCGCAGCCCGTTCCGGCCGCCGCCCCGGCTCCCGTGGCCGCCCCCGTCCCGGCACAGCAGCCCGTGGCTCCGGCCGCCGCCGTTCCGGGTGGGCCGCTGCCCGCCGAGGCACCGGCGCCGCACGGCCAGGGCACCCCGGCGCAGGGCACGCCCGCACAGGGCGCCCCGGCCCCGGCTTCCGTCCCCCAGCAGTGGCCCGCCGCCGACAGCACCGCCGGGGGTGGCGCCGTACCGCCGCAGGCCGCCCAGCCGCAGGTGCCGCAGGGCACGCCCGCGCCCGGGACCCCGCTGCCGCCCGAGGCGGCGGCCGGACGGCCGCAGCGGGCCGCGCAGCCGTTGCCCGCCGAGGCGCCCGGCGCGCCCGTCGACCCCAACTCCACCCAGGGGCGCGCGATCAGCGTGCGCACGCTGGGGCAGGGCGTGCCGTTCACCCGGCAGGCGGCCCAGGTGCAGCAGCCCTCGCCGCCGACGCCCCCGCCGCACCAGACGAACGGTGGCCGGCGTCGCAAGCTGGGCACGCCGCCCGACCCCGCCGCCCGTGCCGGTGCGGGTGCGGCGGCCGAGCAGCCCGCGCGTCCGCATCCGCAGGCCGAGCAGACGGCGCCCGCCGCGCCCCAGCCGCAGCCGTCCCCGCCGTCGGGGGCCGGGCAGACACGGCTCGCGCCGGTGACCGAGGCGGCCGGGCGGTCGTACGCCATAGGCGCCCCGGACGAGAACGCCGCCGAGGGACCCGAGCCGCTGGACGGGCCGGGCGGGGCCGTCGAGGTCGCCGATCCGCCGCGTCCGCAGCCGATGGACGACGAGCTGCCCCCGGAGCCGCTGGACAACCCGCGGCGGCTGCTGGTGTGGCCCGCGCCGGACGTGACGACCCAGCAGGCGCTGAGCGACCGCGGCTACCGGCCCGTCATCGTCAACTCCCGCGAGGAGGTCGACGCGCAGATCGCCGCCTTCCCTGCCGCGCTGTTCGTGGACCCGCTGACCGGGCCGATCACCCGGACCGCGCTCCAGTCGCTGCGGCAGGCCGCGGTGGCCGCCGAGGTGCCGGTGATGGTGACCGCGGGACTCGGGCAGGCCTCGCGGGAGGCCGCGTACGGCGCCGACCCGGCCGTCCTGCTCAAGGCGCTGGCGCCCCGGGACAGTGAGCAGCATCCGCCGCGGGTGCTGCTGATCGAGGAGCACGCGGAGATCGCGCTGGCGCTGACGGCGACGCTGGAGCGGCGGGGCATGCAGGTGGCCCGTGCGGCGAGCGACGCCGACGCGGTGGCGCTGGCCGGGGACTTCCGGCCGAACCTGGTCGTGATGGACCTGCTGCAGGTGCACCGGCGCCGGGCCGGCATCGTGGACTGGCTGCGCGCGAACGGGCAGCTCAACCGCACGCCGCTGGTCGTCTACACGGCCGCCGTCGACCAGGCCGACCTGCCGGGCCTGGCATCCGGCGAGACGGTCCTGTTCCTGGCGGAACGCTCGACAAGCCCCGAGGTCCAGACCCGCATCGTGGACCTCCTGTCACGGATCGGCACAAACTGACCCCGCGCCCCTCAGGGGCGCGGGGAACTGCGCGACCAGCCACAACCGGCCCGCACCCGACCACCGACAGCACCCCCCCAAAGGGGCGCGGGGAACTGCGCGACCGGCCACCCACAACCCGCGGCCGACCGACGACAGTTCCCCTACAAGACAACGCCCCCGTCAGAGCTGGGTGACGTCCAACCCACCCTCCGCGTACTGCCTGCGCAGCACCTTCTTGTCGAACTTGCCCACACTCGTCTTCGGCACCGCCTCGATCACCGTCCACCGCTCCGGCAGCTGCCACTTGGCGATCCGCCCCTCCTCCGCGAGGAAGGCGCGCAACGTCCGGAAGTCGGCGGTGGCCCCCTCCCGCAGGACGACCGTGGCCAGCGGGCGCTCGCCCCACTTGTCGTCCGGGACGGCGACCACGGCGGCCTCGGCGACGTCCGGGTGGGACATCAGCGCGTTCTCCAGGTCGACCGAGGAGATCCACTCGCCGCCGGACTTGATGACGTCCTTGGCGCGGTCGGTGAGGGTGAGGAAGCCGTCGGGGGAGATGACGCCGACGTCGCCGGTCTTCAGCCAGCCGTCCTCGCTGAACTTGTCGGCGGGGCGCAGCGGCTCGGCGTCCGGGCCGTTGTAGTAGGCGCCCGCGATCCAGGGCCCGCGGACCTCCAGCTCGCCGGCCGACTCGCCGTCCCACGGGAGGCGCTCGCCGCCGGGGCCGGTGAGCCGGGCCTCGACGCCCGCCGGGAAGCGGCCCTGCGTGAGCCGGTACGCGAACTCCTCGTCGGTGCCGACGGCGTGGGCCGGGGGACGGGCGACCGTGCCGAGCGGCGAGGTCTCCGTCATGCCCCAGGCGTGGCAGACCCGCATGCCCAGCTTGTCGAACGCCTCCATCAGCGAGGGCGGACAGGCCGAGCCGCCGATGGTGACCTGGGTGAGGGAGGAGACGTCGCGCGGGTGGGCGGTCAGTTCGGCGAGCAGGCCCTGCCAGATGGTCGGGACGGCCGCCGCGTGGGTCGGCTTCTCGCTCTCGATCATCGCGGCGAGCGGGGCGGGCTGCAGGAAGCGGTCCGGCATCAGCATGTTGACGCCGGTCATGAAGGTGGCGTGCGGCAGGCCCCAGGCGTTGACGTGGAACTGCGGGACGACGACCAGCGAGGTGTCCTGGTCGGTCAGGCCCATCGACTGGGTCATGTTGACCTGCATGGAGTGCAGGTAGATCGAGCGGTGCGAGTAGACGACGCCCTTGGGGTCGCCCGTGGTGCCGGAGGTGTAGCACATGGCGGCGGCCTGGTTCTCGTCCACCGCGGGCCAGTCGTACGCCGTGGGCTTGCCGGCGATCAGTTCGTCGTACTCGTGGACCTGGACGCCGGCGTCCGCGAGGGCCGAGCGGTCGCCGGGGCCCGACACCACGACGTGCTCGACCGTCTTGAGGTGCGGGAGCAGCGGGGCGAGCAGGGGCAGGAGCGAACCGTTGGCGATGACCACCCGGTCGGCCGCGTGGTTGACGATCCAGGCCAGCTGCTCGGCCGGCAGGCGAAGGTTCAGGGTGTGCAGGACCGCGCCCATGGAGGGGATCGCGAAGTACGCCTCGACGTGCTCGGCGTTGTTCCACATGAGGGTCGCGACCCGTTCGTCGGCGCGTACGCCGAGGTCGTCGCGCAGGGCGTGCGCCAGCTGCCCGGCGCGGGCTCCGATCTCGGCGAAGGACCGGCGGTGCGGTTCCGCCTCGCCGGTCCAGGTGATGACCTGCGATGTGCCGTGGATCGTCGACCCGTGGGCCAAAATCCTCGAGATCAGCAGCGGTACGTCCTGCATGGTGCTCAGCACGGCGTCCTCCCGGGGGCGACATTGCCTACGCGGCGGTAAGGGATGCGGAGATTCTGCGCGCATACCGCGTGGTATGTCACTAGGGCCGGGTGATCGATCATGTCACGTTGCGTTCACGGGGCTCTGCGGCTACGGGTGAGGGGAGGATTCCCACCGGTTCCGGGCCCCAATGACGGTCACCGGACCGGCGCCAGCTCCGGGTCCTCGCGCAGCTTGCCGAGCGCCCGCGACACCGCCGACTTCACCGTGCCGACCGAGACCCCGAGCACCTCGGCCGTCTGGACCTCGCTGAGATCCTCGTAGTACCTCAGGACGACCATCGCCCGCTGCCGTGCCGGGAGCCGCATGATCGCGCGCCACATGGCGTCGCGCAGCGCCTGCCGCTCCGCCGGGTCGTCGTCGTGGCCCGGCAGGGGCTCCGGCTCGGGCAGCTCCTCGCAGGCGAACTCGTCGACCTTGCGCTTGCGCCACTGCGAGGTGCGGGTGTTCAGCAGGGCCCGCCGCACATAGCCGTCGAGCGCCCGGTGGTCCTCGATCCGCTCCCAGGCCACGTACGTCTTGGCCAGCGCGGTCTGCAGCAGGTCCTCGGCGTCGCTCGGGTTCGCGGTGAGCGAGCGGGCGGTACGCAGCAGCACCGGCTGGCGGGCCCGTACGTACGACGAGAAGGAGGGGTACGCCGCGTTCGGCAGGGACCGCGTCGCGGCGTCGGAGGCGCTGGTGCAGACGGGTGGGGTCATGGCTCCACGCTATGAGCGGACCCCGCTCCGGCGGATCGGCCGCAGGTGCCGAAGCGCCGTCCGCCTCAGGTTGTAGGGGTGGGGCCTGCTCCACCTCCTGAAGGTGGACGGCCACCCCGCCTCCCACTGCGGGATGTCCCCGATCCGCCCCGCCCCGTCCCCGATTCACGGCCCGCCGTCACCCGTCGGAGGCGAGGACCGGTCCCGGTCCACGGACCCGCCGTCACCCGTCGGAGGCGAGGGCCGGTCCCGATCCACACCCCGCCGTCACCCGTCGCCGGTGAGGACCAGTCCCGAGGTCGGCACCCCCGTGCCCGCCGTCACGAGCACCCTCGACGCCCCCGGCACCTGGTTCACTGCCGTGCCCCGCACCTGCCGGACGCCCTCCGCGATGCCGTTCATCCCGTGCAGATACGCCTCGCCGAGCTGGCCCCCGTGGGTGTTGAGGGGCAGGCGCTCCTCGGCCACGAAGTCCGCGGCCTCGCCCCGGCCGCAGAAGCCGAACTCCTCCAGCTGCATCAGCACGAAGGGCGTGAAGTGGTCGTACAGGATGCCCACGTCGATGTCCCCGGGGCCGAGCCCGGCCGTCCGCCAGAGCCGGCGCGCCACCACGCCCGTCTCGGGCAGGCCGGTGAGGTCGTCCCGGTAGAAGCTCGTCATCTGCTCCTGCCCCCGCCCGGCCCCCTGGGCGGCCGCCGCGACGACGGCCGGCGGGTGCGGCAGGTCCCGGGCGCGTTCCACGGACGTGACGACCAGGGCCTGGCCGCCGTCCGTCTCCTGGCAGCAGTCCAGCAGGCGCAGCGGTTCCACGATCCAGCGCGAGGCCGCGTGGTCGGCGAGGGTGATGGGCCTGCCGTAGAAGTGGGCGGCCGGGTTGGTCGCCGCGTACCGGCGGTCCACGACCGCCACATGCCCGAACGCCTCCGGCGTCAGCCCGTACCGGTGCAGATAGCGCTGGGCGGCCATCGCCACCCAGGACGCCGGGGTGAGCAGCCCGAAGGGCAGCGCCCAGCCGAGGGCCGCGCCCTCCGCCGACGGCTCGCGGTGCTGGACGCCCGCGCCGAAGCGCCGGCCCGACCGCTCGTTGAACGCCCGGTAGCAGACGACCACCTCGGCGACGCCCGCCGCGACCGCGAGCGCGGCCTGCAGGACGGTCGCGCAGGCCGCGCCGCCGCCGTAGTGGACGCGCGAGAAGAAGGACAGGTCGCCCATCCCGCAGGCCTGGGCCACCGTGATCTCCGGGCTGGTGTCCATCGTGAACGTCACCAGCCCGTCGACGTCCCCCGGCGTCAGACCGGCGTCGTCGAGCGCGGCCCGTACGGCCTCCACGGCGAGCCGCAGCTCGCTGCGCCCCGAGTCCTTGGAGAACTCGGTGGCCCCGATCCCGGCGACGGCCGCCCGTCCGGACAGCGGGTCCCGGCCGCGCGCGCTCATGACGGGTCCTTGCCGGGGACGGTGACCGTCACCGTGCCGGTCACATGGCGGCCGGCCCGGTTCGCGCCGACCACGCGGACGGTCGCCGTGCCGCCGTCGTCGACGGCCTCGACCGTGCCCGTCAGCACCATCGTGTCGCCGGGGTGGTTGGGCGCGCCCAGCCGGATGGCGACGCTGCGCAGGGTCGCGGTGGGGCCGAAGTGGTCGGTGACATAGCGGCCGACGAGGCCGTTGGTCGTCAGGATGTTCATGAAGATGTCGGGCGAGCCCCGGCGGCGGGCCAGCTCGGGGTCGTGGTGGACGTCCTGGTAGTCGCGGGAGGCGAGGGCACCGGCGACGATCAGGGTGCGGGTGACGGGGATCTCGAGCGGGGGCAGCGCGTTGTCGGCAACGTAAGGGTGCTCCGGGGGCTCCGGGGCGCTTCCCTGGGCGCGCCACACCGGCAGCACCAGCTCGTCGTCGTAGTGCCGGAACTCGAGCCGTACCGGCTGCCCGATCCGCACCTTGTCGTACGGCACGCCCACCACGTTGCCGATCATCCGGACCCCCTCGGCCAGTTCGACGAGTGCGACGGCGTAGGGCGGGTCGAAGGCAGGGAAGGGCGGGTGGTGCATGACGACGTACGAGTACACCGTGCCCTCGCCGGACGCCTCGGCGGTGTCCCAGTCGGCCCCGCCGCAGGCGTTGCAGCCGGGCAGCCAGGGGTGGCGCGGCGTGCCGCAGCCCGTGCAGCGCTGGATGAGCAGGGTGTGCCGCCGTACGCCCTCCCAGAACCCGGCGTTGTCGCGGTTGACGACGGGCCGGGGGCGCGTGCCCCGTGCCGTACCGGCCCCGGACCGGGCGGGCGCGTACTTGAGGATGCGGAAGCGGTGGGTGCCGGCGAGGGCGCCGCCGGCGCGGACGTCCGTGCGGGTCGTCACGAAGTGCCCGGTGCCGAGCCGGGTCGTCTTGCGCTCCGACACCGACTCGATGACCGAGTCGTAGGTGATCTCGTCGCCGGGGCGCAGGGGGCGCGCGTACTCCTGCTCGCAGTCGGTGGCGACGACCGAGGTGCAGCCGGCCTCGTCGAGCAGCGCGAGCAGTTCGTCGTAGGCGTGCGTGCGGCCGCCGTGGCCGGAGAGGCCGCCCATGGTCCACACCTGGAGCATGGTGGGCGGGGCGATGGCGTGGGGGCCGGTGTACGCCGGGTTGGTGTCCCCCAGGGCCTCGCACCAGTGCCGGATCATCGGGGCGTTCACGGGGTCCTTGCCGGCGCGTGCCATGGCGGCAGGCCGTCCCTCGTACGCCTTCAGCCGCGCTGCCAAGTCGCCGCCCACCGCCGCCTCCTGGTCCTTCTCGCGAGGCTCCCGAAGGTTTCTGACTGTCCGTCAGATATGGGGCGCTGTCAAGGGCGCCCGATGGGCCGAAGGCGGCCGGACAGGTGGACGGGCGGGCGGCGGACAGGTGGACGGGCGGGTGGCGGACAGGTGGCCGGACACGCCTGCGCGGCGGTACCGGAGCACCGCCGCGCAGCCATGTGAAACCCCACCAGCACACCCACGGACAGAGAGGGCCGATGCCTGAGCACCGGGGCACCGGCCCTCTCAGCTCACCACCAGAGCGGGGTGAAGGTGACGGCCGTGTTGCCGTCGCCCTGATTGAGCGCGGTGGCCGCGGAGCCGTTGACCTGGGCGGTGTTGCTCTCGTTCTCGGCCCCGGCACCGGTCGCCTGCTGCTGGGTGGTCGACGAGGTCCCGAAGTTGTCGCCGCCGACCCCGCTGCCGAGGAGGCCCTGGACGGCGGTCGAGACGGCCGCACTGGATCCGTCGTCCGCGAATGCGCCGTTGTCCGCGCTGGCCACCCCGGCGAACAGGGCTGCGGCGAGCGGAAGTGCGGAGACGGCGGCGACGACGCGGGCGGTACGGATGCTTGCCATGTTGTTCCTCCAGAACAGGTGCGCCCGAGCTCCCCGCCGGACGCGTTGGTGGTGCGTGAAGTACTGCTTTTCTCCGGGCAGTTGGCCGACCGCCCCGGAGTCCTGCACGACGTCGCGAGATCAGAGTTGCCCACCGGAACCCCGGCGAACCACCCCGGACGGCCCTATTCGCCCTCAAGCGTGATGACAAGTCGATAAACCCCTTTCACCACACTTAGCGCCCAGTCGGGACTCCAGAGGACAGACCGCCCCCAAGCCCCGCAAGGGACGAAAGGTTCCATCAGCCACCCCGACCCCACCCGCCCCGTCGGCGTGTCACCCACCGAACACCCCACTCCCCCTTCCCTTTTTCGAACACGCGTACGAACATAGAGGCATGGCCACCACCGACCGGCAGGCCACGACGCTGGCCCTCGCACACGCCCTGTCAGCCGCCGAACGCGGACTGGCCGTCATCCCCCTGTCCCGGACGAAGCTCCCGGCCCTGCGTTCCCCGCACCGCGACGACCCCGCGCCCACCCCCTGCCACGGCGAATGCGGCCGCCCCGGCCACGGGGTCTACGACGCCACCACCGACCCCGCCCGCATCCGCGAACTGTTCGCCGCCGCCCCGTGGGCCACCGGCTACGGCATCGCCTGCGGACTGCCGCCGCACCATCTGATCGGCGTCGACCTGGACACCAAGTCCGACGCGGACTCCTCGGCCGCCCTGCGCGAACTGGCGCTGCGGCACCTGTTCACCATCCCGCCGACCGTCGTCGTCCTCACCCCGAGCGGCGGCCGGCATCTGTGGCTGACCGGGCCGCCGGACGTCGTCGTCCCCAACTCGGCGGGCCGGCTCGCGCCCGGCATCGACATCCGCGGTGCCGGCGGCTACCTGGTCGGCCCCGGCTCCCGCACCGAGCACGGCGTCTACCGCACCGCCCCCGGCACCTCCCACATCGGCCCGGCGCCCTGCCCGCGCGCGCTGCTGCGCCTGCTGCTACCCGCGCCGCGCCCGCACCACCCCACGCCCCCGTCGGCCGGCGGGCACGGGCAGGGGCTCGTGCAGTTCGTCATGGCGGCCCACGAGGGCCAGCGCAACACCCGCCTGTTCTGGGCGGCCTGCCGGGCGTACGAGGACGGCATCGGGCCCGGCCTGGTCGAACCCCTCGTCGAGGCGGCCCTCGACACCGGGCTGACCGAACGGGAGGCCCGCGCCACGATCGCCTCGGCGGCGCGCCTGACCGGCCACCACCCGTGACCCCGGCGGCGAAAACGGGGCGACTCCCGCCGCACCCCCGCCCTACAGTCCGCCCATGCCCCTGACCCGCGTCACCCTCACGTCCGGCCGCTCCCTCGATCTCGCCGAGCTGCGGCTGACCTCGACGTACGGCGGCATGCTGGAGGGCTACCCCTGCAAGCCGGTCAACGAGATGACGATCCGCGGTCTCCTGACCACCGCCGAACGCACCCACCCGGGCACCCCGGTGCACCTGATCCCGCCCACGCCGGAGCGGGACGACTCGCACGCAGGCCCCTTCGGCCCGGTCGAGACCCTGCCGCCCGTGGCCTGCGTCGGCTCGTTCCGCTCGTCGGCCCTCGACCCCGGCCTCGACCCGGTCCTGCACCGCTCGGCGCTCACGGTCGTCTGGTTCCAGCAGACGGTCGGCGTGCCGTCCGGCGACGACGCCGAGGAGTCGCTGCGGAGGATCGACTGGGAGTCCCTGGCAGAGGACGACGAGCTGTAGCACCTGTTCTCGTCGGTTGCGGGGGCCTCTTGACCTGGAGCGCGCTCCAGACACCAGCATGACCGCCATGACGACCGAGAACTCCCAAATAGTCCTGGGCACCATGGACTTCGGCACCCGCGTCGACCCCGACCGGGCCTTCGCGATCCTCGACTCCTTCGTCGCCGGTGGCGGGGTCTGGCTCGACACGGCGAACTGCTACTCCTTCTGGAACGACCCCAGCGGCGTCGGCGGCGCGAGCGAGCGCGTGATCGGCGCGTGGCTCCGGGCCCGCCCCGGCGCGCGCGACGCGGTGCGGATCGCGACGAAGGTCCGGCAGAACCCGCTCGTCCCGCACTCCTGGCCGCAGAGCGCCGAAGGACTGTCCGCGCGGGCCGTCCGCAGCGGTGTGGAGGAGAGTCTCGGGCGCCTGGGCGTCGACCACGTCGACCTGCTGTGGGCGCACGCCGAGGACCGCACGGTCCCGCTGGAGGAGACGGTCGGCGCCTTCGGCGAGCTGGTCGCCAAGGGCGTGGCCCTGCGGATCGGCGCGGCGAACCACGCCGCCTGGCGCGTCGAACGCGCCCGCTCCCTGGCCAGGGAGCGGCACCTGGAGCCGTACACAGCCCTCCAACTACGCCACTCCCTCCTCCAGCCCCGCCCCCTCACCCCGCTCCCGGAGGCCGGCCACCGCCTCCTCACCGCCGATGACCTGGACCTCGCGCGATCGGAGGGGCTGGCGGTGTGGGCGTACAGCGCCCTGATCTGGGGTTCGTACGTACGCCCGGACAAGCCGCTCCCGGCGGCCTACGATCACCCCGGCACGACGCGGGTGCTGGCCGTCCTGGACGAGGTGGCCGCCGACCTGTCGGCGACACGGAACCAGGTGGTCCTGGCATGGCTGATGCACCAGAACATCGACCCCATAGTCGGCGCCAGCCGCGTGGAACAGATCGAGGAGGCCCTGGCCGCCCGCGAAGTACCCCTCACCGACACCCACATGACCCGCTTCGAGGAAGCCCGATGATTCCCTGGAGCCAGCCCTGATGACCACAGTCAGCCCGGCAACGGCCGCCGAACGCACCGGCGTCTCCCTCGACACCCTGCGCTACTACGAGCGCGAGGGACTGATCGGCCCGATCCGGCGCTCGGCCGGCGGGCACCGGGAGTACACCGAAGACGACCTGTTCTGGATCGGCCTGGTCACCTGCTTCCGCGACGCGGGCCTCGGCATCGCGGACCTGCGCGAGTTCGTCGCGATGCTCCGCGCCGACCACCCCCCGCACCACCGCGTCGCCTTCCTCCGCGACCGCCGCGCCGCCCTGGAACAACGCGTGGAGTCCCTGCGCCGGGCGATCACCGTCCTGGACGACAAGATCGCCTACTACAGCTGAGCCGTAGCCAGATGGGTATCGAAGTGGAACTGCACTCGATGCGGCCGGCACGTGACTGGCACGCGTCCCGCGCGACACTCCTGCGCGGCTCGTACGACCTCGGGAACACGCTGGCGGACGCGCTCGAGTCTCTTCACCTGCTCGGAGTGCCAGGGGGACTGAAGCGGACCTCTTCCCGGGCCTACGGGTGCGGCTTCTCGCCCTTCGCCAGCATCGTCACGTACTTCTCGATGCGGCGGGCCCGGGTCTCGGGCCGCTTGGCGTCCTGGACGCGATAGATGATGGCGAAGCGGTTCGTGCGATTCAGGGTCTCGAAGAACTCCGCCGCGGCCGGCTCGGAGGCCAGGGCCGCGGCGAGGTCGTCGGGCACGGTGGCGGTCCGCGGACTGTCGTAGGCCGCGTCCCACCGCCCGTCCGCCTTGGCCCGGTCGATCTCCGCCTGCCCCGGCGGCCGCATCCGTCCCTGTTCGATCAGGGCGGCGACCTTGTCCCGATTGATCTTGGACCACCTGCTGCGCGCCGTGCGCGGCCCGAACCGCTGCAGCCACCACTCGTCGTCCAGCGCGGCCTTCTGCCCATCGATCCAGCCGTAGCAGAGGGCCACGTCGAGCGCCTGGGCGTAGTCCAACGCGACGACTCCGGGCGCTTTCTTGCGCAGCTTGAGCCAGATACCGGGCGAGACGGCGTGATTCTCACCGAGCCACGCCTGGAACGCCTCGGCGGATTCGAACGCGACAGTCTCCAAGTCCCGAGCCACCCCCGTAGCGAACCACAACCGCCCCACCGCCATGAAGGGTTCGGGCACACGCGAAGACATACGCGACGGCCCCCGACCGGTATGCCGGTCGGGGGCCGTTCACATGCGGTGGGTGTGGGATTTGAACCCACGGTGACGTCGCCGCCACGACGGTTTTCAAGACCGTTCCCTTAGGCCGCTCGGGCAACCCACCCCGCTCCGCCCGGCGGGGCGGAGCGGGTACAGCGTACCGGCCCGGTGCGGTGCGCGGGGTGCGTGGGGCCCGGGCCGGGGATCAGCTGTCGCCCGTGCGGGCGCCCAGGGTCAGGTCCACCGTGCGGGTGCGGCCGTCGCGTTCGTAGGTGATCGTCACCTTGTCGCCGGGCTGGTGGGTCCAGATCTCGCCGATCAGGGTGGGGCCGGAGTCGATCACCGTGTCGTCGAGCTTGGTGATGACGTCCCCGGGCTTGAGGCCCGCCTTGGCCGCGGGGCCGCCCGGCTCGACCGCGTCCGAGCCGCCGGCGCCCTGGTCGGTGATCTTGGCGCCGTCGCTGGTGTCCTCCAGGGAGACGGAGGCGCCGATCTTGGCGTAGACGGGCTTGCCGGTCTTGATCAGCTGCTGGGCGACGTACTTGGCCTGGTTGATCGGGATGGCGAAGCCGAGGCCGATGGAGCCGGACTGGGCGGTGCCGCCCATGCCGTTGGCGGTGGACTGGATCGCGGAGTTGATGCCGATGACGTTGCCCTGCGCGTCCAGCAGCGGGCCGCCGGAGTTGCCCGGGTTGATCGACGCGTCGGTCTGCAGGGCGCTCATGTAGGAGGCGTTGCTGCCGGTGCCGTCGCTGGAGGCCACCGGGCGGTTCTTGGCGCTGATGATGCCGGTGGTGACCGTGTCGGACAGACCGAAGGGCGCGCCGATGGCGATGGTGGAGTCGCCGACGGCCACCTTGTCCGAGTCGCCCAGCGTGAGCGGCTTGAGGTCGGACGGGGCGCTCTTGAGCTTGATCACCGCGACGTCGTAGCCCTGGGCGTGCCCGACGACCTCGGCGTCGTACTTCTTGCCGCTCGGAAAGGTCGCCGTGAGCTTGCCGCCGTCGACCGCGTCGGCCACCACGTGGTTGTTGGTGACGATGTGGCCCTCGGTGTCGAAGACGAACCCGGTGCCGGTGCCGCCCTCGCCGCTGCTGCTCTCCGCCTGGATCGTCACGGTGCTGGGCAGCGCCTTGGCGGCCACGCCCGCGACCGTGCCCGGGTCGCGCTTGACCGAGCCGCCGCTGTCGGGCGCGGAGACGGTCGTGGAGGAGGTGTTGTCGTCGTTCTTGGCGAGGGTGTAGCCGAGGCCGCCGCCCAGTCCGCCCGCGACCAGCGCCGCGATGAGGACCGCGGCGAGCATGCCGCCGCGCCCGCGGCCCGGGCTGGGCGCGGGCTGCTGGTAGCTGCTGCCCCAGCCGCCGGCGCCCATGCCGCCGCCGGCCGCGTCGCCGTACGGGGACCCGCCCGCGGGCGGCGGGGGCGGCCAGGAGGCGTCCGGGGCCGACCCAGAGGGGGCGGCGGGCGAGCCGGGCGCATGGAAGCCGTCGGCGGCGTACGGGCTCGTGCCCGGCACCGGCGGGAGCGGCGCGGTGCCGCTCTCGGAGGCGCGCTGCTCCTGGGAGGCCGGAGCAGCGGGAGCGTCCACCGGTACGGGGGGTGCGGACGGGGCCGGGGGTACCGCGGCGCCCTCGTTCTCGGTGCTCACAGCTTCTCTCCTCGATCCACGGCAGGTGTCTTCGGTCGCACTCGGTCACGCCCGTTCACGCTTGATCCTCGGCGGTCGGTGCGCTCTGCTGTGCAGGTCTATTTGTATGCGGTCAGCTTTTCCCAACGGCCGTCAGAGCACCATAAGCGGTGCCTGTGGATCCACGGCCACCCTTTATATAGGTCATTTCTCACTAAGCGGGCGCAATCCCAGCCTTCGGGCGACCACCGCGGTCGCACGTGTACCCCCGCGCGGTGGCACCATGACGCGGTGACCCACGCACGGCAGCATCAGATCCAGGTCGTCGCCCACCGCGGAGCCTCCGAGGACGCCCCGGAACACACCCTGGCCGCGTACCGGAAGGCGATCGAGGACGGCGCCGACGCCCTCGAGTGCGACGTCCGCCTCACCGCCGACGGCCATCTCGTGTGCGTCCACGACCGCCGCGTCAACCGCACCTCCAACGGCCGCGGCGCGGTCTCCGCCCTGGAGCTCGCGGAGCTGGCCGCCCTGGACTTCGGCTCCCGCAGGAACCGCGACCACTGGAAGAACCGCACGGAGGAGCCGGACTGGGAGGTCCGCCCCGAGGACCCGGAGGACACCTCCGTCCTCACCCTGGCACGGCTCCTGGAGCTCGTCGCCGACGCGGGGCGCCGGGTCGAGCTCGCCATCGAGACCAAGCACCCCACCCGCTGGGCCGGCCAGGTGGAGGAGCGGCTGCTGCATCTGCTGAAACGGTTCGGGCTGGACGCGCCCGCCGACCCGGCCGAGTCGCCGGTACGCATCATGAGCTTCTCGGCACGCTCGCTGCACCGGGTGCGCGCCGCGTCGCCGACGCTGCCCACGGTCTATCTCATGCAGTTCGTCTCGCCCAGGCTGCGTGACGGCCGGCTGCCCGCGGGCGTGCACATCGCCGGCCCGTCGATCCGGATCGTGCGCAGCCACCCGGCGTACGTACGGCGCCTGAAGGCGGCCGGGCACCAGGTGCACGTGTGGACCGTGAACGAGCCCCAGGACGTGGACCTCTGCGTCGAGCTGGGCGTCGACGGCATCATCACCAACCGCCCGCGCGCGGTGCTGGACCAGCTCGGACGCTGACCGCCCGGCGTCCTTCACACAATCTCCGTACGACCTCTTGACCCTGCGGTCCCGGCGGCCCCATCCTCCACTCTCAGCCACACCGACGGATTCCAGCCATCCCGGTGACAGGGAGTGCTCCGGCGCGTTCGCTGCGTGTTCGGTCGTTGCGAATGCGTCACCGGACCTTGTTTGGCCGGTTTCCGGTACAGGCCAGGAGGGCATCCACTCCGTGGCGTGGGGCGAAGGAGGTCTCGGGGGTGGCGTTGGTGGTGGCACAGGAGGTGCCCACGTCGTCGAGCATGGCCGTACCCCATGGTCCTGCGGGCGTGGGGAAGGCGAGACACCGGATGCGGGCGCAGCTGCGCAGCGGCGGTGTCCCCGAATCGGTCATCGACGACGCCGTACTGATCTTGTCCGAGCTCTTGAGCAACGCGTGCAAGCACGGCCGGCCGCTCGGCGACTCCCTCGCGGGGGACGGCGACGTCCGCGCGGCCTGGCGGGTGGACGGCGGCGGCAGACTCACCGTGGAGGTGACGGACGGCGGCGGTCCCACCCGCCCCGCTCCGGCGACGCCCTCGGTCACCGCGCACGGCGGCCGCGGGCTCAACATCATCAGCGCCCTGTCCGACGACTGGGGCGTCCGCGACGACGTCCACGGCGAGGTGACGGTCTGGGTGGTCGTCCACGACGACGTACGCGCCGCGCGCCCGGGGCACCGGCGCGACGACTTCGCTACGCGCGTCACGGCCCCGGCAGTGAGCGCCATCCCCGGTCTGGACTTCACGGACGCCTTCGACGACCTGGACTGACCCCGGCCCGGACTGACCACGACTGGACTGACCCCGGCCGGGACCGACCGCGGCCTGGACAAACCGCGACCTGGACAAACCGCGGCCGGGACCGGCGCCGCTCCCGGCACACGCACACGCCTTGTCCACAGGCTCCCGTCGCCCCTGGCGGAAACGGCTAGGCTCGCGCCCGTACCAGACGAGCCGTAACCGGGAGACACCCACGATGGCCAAGAAGCGACCCCAGACCAAGGCCAAGCGCCCGCAGATCGCCGACGGAGAGATCCCGGTCGTCGGCGCACGCGAGCCCTGCCCCTGCGGAAGCGGCCGGCGCTACAAGGCCTGTCACGGCCGGGCCGCCGCGCAGGCGGTGACCGAGCTGGTGCAGCGCCCGTTCGAAGGGCTGCCGGGCGAGTGCGACTGGGTCGCCCTGCGCGAGCTGGTGCCCGCCGCCACCGCCGAGCTGACCCTGAAGGGCGGCCTCCCCGAGGGCGTCCCCTCCGTCACCCTGGCCACCGTGCTCCCGATGGCCTGGCCGGCGCTGCGCCGCGACGACGGCTCGGTCCTCCTCGGCCTGCAGAACGACACGGCGTCCGGTGACATCAGCCGCGACCTCGCCGACACCCTCCAGCAGGCCCTCGCCGCCCAGCCGGGCACCCCGGTCCAGGGCCGCCGCGCCCCCGCCGACGGCCCGCGGCTGCAGGACCTGCTCGACCCCGAAGGCACGTTCGAGCCAGTTGTGCACTCGGGCTTCGAGTTCTGGGTGCCCGACGCGGAGAACGCCACCGCCGAGGTGACCGCCTCCCTGGAGCGCGCCAACGCCGCGGCCATCCCGACGGTCAAGCTGACCGGCGTGGACTCCGCGTACTGGTGCGAGACCCCGGAGAAGAACCACCTGCGCTGGGTCATGCCGCACCCCGAGGAGCAGCTTCTGGACGCTCTCGCGCGGCTGCACGCGGCGGGCACGTCCGGCCTGGGCGAGGGCACGCGTCTCGTAGGGTCCTTCCGGGCGCACGGCCTGACCGTGCCCGTGTGGGACCTGCCGAGCGGGGTCGGCGCGGAGGACGTGGAGAAGCCGGCGGCCGAGTTCGCCGAGCGGCTCGCCGCGGCTCTGGCCACGGACGCCCCGCTGACGCCGGACGAGCGCCGGGCGCGCGGCGGGCTCACCAACCGGCAGGTCACCCTCAGCTGACGCGACGGGGGCGGGACGGCTCCGGCTGAACGGCGGTTCAGCCGGACGCGCCCGCCCGCGGAAGGTGAATCCGATCACAACTCCCGTGCGGAGCAAGGGAATCCGTGACTGGAAAGCCCGGATCGAATTTGCGAACCGCCGACTTCTTGTTACCGTTCCAGTAGCCCGGTTGCTGGTGCATCCCCCGTCGCCAGCAACCGGGTCTTTCCATGTGCGCGGCCCTTTACGGAACGCCGCCGGATGTCAACGGCGCGTGGCCGATCCCGCCGACCCGGGCGCGGAGTTGCTGGCGGAACGCAGCAACAGCGCCCCGTGCCCGGCCCGTTCCGCGAACTCGGTGACCGCCGTGTAGACCTCGGAGCCCGCGCGGGTGCGCTGCCGGGGCGTCTCACAGGTCCCCGGCTCGTCCCCGGCGCCCACCGCGCAGCGCATCCGGATCGTGCGCCCCTCGGGCCCCATCAGACTCAGCACGGACTCCAGGGCGCCGCCGGTCGCGTTGCGGTAGTAGGTGCGCGCCCAGGTCTCCTCGCCCTGGGTGAGGACACAGGTCTGCGCCTCGACCCCCTCGGGCGAGGTGAGTTCGGGACCGCAGCGCACGGCCGTGGCGAGGCCGAGCCCGAGCAGGGCGGCCGGGCCGGACGGCGCGACCGTGGGCGCCTTGGCGTCGGCACGGGGGGACATGTGGGCGCCGCCATCGCGCGAGGAGCGCCCCGGCGCGTCCTTCGCGGGGGCGTCGGCCGCGGACCGGGCCTCGACGACCTGCCCGGCGGCCGCCCAGGCCAGTGGCAGGGCGATCGCGGCCGCCGCGACGGACGCGAGGGCGATCAGACGGACTCTTCGCTGGCGGGGCCCGCGGCGATGTGACGACGGTGCCCTTTTTCCCCTGGAATGACGCGGCATAAGGCGGAATCTAACGATCCGGTGCCCCTGCGCGGTCCGCGCGCGCCGGACAGCCCTACAACTCGGGCGCGCTCACACCCGTACGAGTGAGGGCCCAGACCACCGCGTCGACGACGGCCTCGACGTCGGGCACCCACGGGGAGGCGGAGCCGGGCAGCGGGGCGCGCTGCCAGGTGATCGGCCCCTGTCCCGTCTCGGAGGGGGGCAGGGCGAGATAGCCGCCCTCGCCGTGGAAGCGCAGCGAGCCGGGGACGAAGTCCTTGGCGTACAGCAGTTCGCCGAGCTGTTCCATCGAGTACGGCTTCACCAGGATCGACCAGCGGGCCGGCGAGGCGACGACCGGGCCGAGACGCATGCCCGCCCGGTCGAGGGCGGACAGCGCGTGGGCGGCCGGCAGGGCGGGCAGGCTGACCGCGCAGGGTGCCGTGCCGCCCGTGGCGAGGATGATCGGCGCCGTCGGCCGGTTCGCCCACCACCAGCGCACCATGCGCTCGTCGGTGGTGGCCGCGAGGAGGCCGGGGTCGAAGGGGTGGGCGCCGGGGACCGTGCACTCCGGGTCGGGACAGCCGCAGCGGGCCCGCCCCTGCGGGGGTGTCGTCACGCCCGGCAGCACGGGCCATCGCCATTGCGTCGCGAAGGTCAGGGCCGCGCCGATCAGCTCGGGCTTCCCGTCACCGCGCAGGAGCCTGCGTCGCTTTCCGAGGATCTCGCGCATGAGCGCTCGTTCCTTTCCGTTGCACCGCTGGCAACACCGAGGACCACATCACAACATGTGTCGATCACTTCACTGTGCGTACCTGTTGGCGCATCACACCCCTGCCGCGAGCAAGGGGCACCCCTATGGGCCGAACGGGGACTGCGTCCGTGGCGGCCTCGTCCATACTGCGTCTACCAGAAGCATGGGCATGGCGTGGGGTGGCGAAGTCTGGCGTTTTGCGTCGCGCGTGTTTCTCTTCGCCTCCGCCACGGGAGGATGGGGCACGATCGTCGGTGGCTAGGACGCTCGGCTCCGTCACCAGGTTCCGGGTGGTCGTCAACCACCCCTGGTCTTCACCGAGTACGTACCCATAACGACCGCTGTGACGCTCCGTGGAGCGAAACCAGTCGACCGCAATACCCCGTTCCCTGAGGCAGTTTTAAGCCAACTTTGCCTTGACGCAAGAGGTGTACGCGGAATGCCCCCGCTTCCCACGGACACCAGGAATCCCCGCAGGACAATGCTGGACATCCCCTCACGAGTGCGTGTACATGTGGAGACACTGCTGGCGGCGCAGAATGACATGGGGGTTTGCGATGCTTTTGAGCAGTACGCACCGGTCGGAAAGCCGGACGCCATGAACGCCCCTCACCCTTCGAAAGTGGCCGGAATCGATTCAACGGTTCCCTCACCCGCACACACTGTCGCGCCCACGCCCGCAACCCCGGACGCCCCAGCGGTCGCCTCACCGCACGCACCCGGCGCGGTCCTCCAGGACCGTCTCGCCGGCTGGGTGTCGGACCTGACGACCCTGCACGAACTCACCGAGCGCCTGGTCCGCACGGACACGCTCGACGAAGCCCTTCAGGAACTGCTGCGCGCCGGAGCCGCCCTCGTGGGCGCCCGGCGCGGTCTCGTCGTCCTGGAACCGGGCGACGGACAGGGCCCCGACACCACGATCGGCCTCGGCCTCGCCCGCGCCGACCTCGGGCACATCGAGACCGTGCCGCGCAGCGCCATGTCGTACGGACGGATCCTCGACGGGCTGCCCGGCGGTGACGGCGAGATCACCGAGCCCGACCTGCTCGGTGAGGACGGGCTCGACCCGCGCCACCGCGAGGTCGCCGCGCGCCTCGGCTACGCCGCCAGCTACGCCCTGGCGCTGTCCACCGAGGACGCCGGGCGCCTCGGCGCCGCCGTCTGGCTGTACGACGAGCCCGCCGAACCGGCCGAGCGGCAGCGCCATCTGATCGGTCTGTACACCCGGTACGCGACCGAGCACCTGGCCCGGCTCGTCGAGGTCGAGCGCACCCGCACGGCCATGCGGACGATGACCGACGAGCTGCTGCCCGCGCGGCTGCCGCGGATGGGCGGCGTCCAGCTCGCGGTCCGGCACTTCACCGGGCCGCGCGGCGGCGGCGACTGGTACGACGCGCTGCCGCTGCCGGACGCCGCGCTGGGCCTCGCGGTCGGCTCGGTGACCGGGTCCGGGCCGAGCGCCGTCGCCGCGATGGGCCGGCTCCGGGCCAGCCTGCGGGCGTACGCCGTGATGGAGGGCGAGGACCCGGTGGCGGTCCTGTCGGACCTGGAGCTGCTGCTGCGGCTCACCGAGCCCGCCCGGTCCGCGACCGCCCTGTTCGCCTACTGCGAGCCCGCCCTGCGCAAGATCACGCTGGCCGGCGCCGGCCACAGCCCGCCGTTGCTGATCGGGGAGCGGCGCACGGAGTTCGTGGAGACGTCCGTGTCCGCGCCGCTCGGGATGCTGGCCTGCTGGGAGGCGCCAAGCGTCGAGCTGACCGCGGAGGCCGGGGAGACGGTGCTGCTCTACACCGACGGCCTGCTGCACCGTACCGGCGATCCCACCGACCGGGCCTTCGCGCGGCTGCACGCGGCGGCCGCCGGGGTGCCCCGGGCCCTGCGGCAGGACCCGGAGGCGGTCGTCGACCATGTGCTGCGGGCCGTGCTGCCGGACGGGCTGGACCGATACGACAGCGACGAGGACGTCGTCCTGCTGGCCGCTCGCTTCGCGTAGCGGCCGGTGGGCCCTCGGTGACCGCCCCATAACAGCCGCGTGGCCTGCGCCATAGCAGCGGCGGACGGCTCGATCCGCGCCCCCCGGAGCGGCCCGGCGCGACCGTACGATGGACGGGGTCGAATGCCGTATCGAGGAGGATGACCGTGGCCGACGAGCTCCCGGAGACCCCGGAAGAGACCGAAGAGCCGATCAAGCAGCGCAAGAACGGCCTGTACCCGGGCGTGTCCGACGAGCTCGCCGAGAACATGAAGTCCGGCTGGGCCGACACCGAGCTGCACGACCTGCGGCCGATCCCGCAGGCCGCCGAGACCGCCGCCCGCCGTGCCGCGCTGTCCGCGCGCTTCCCGGGCGAGCGCCTGGTGATCCCGGCGGGCAACCTGAAGACGCGCTCCAACGACACCGAGTACCCCTTCCGGGCCTCCGTCGAGTACGCGTACCTCACCGGCAACCAGACCGAGGACGGCGTGCTCGTCCTGGAGCCCGTCTCCGGCGGCCACGAGGCCACGATCTACCTGCTGCCGCGCTCCGACCGTGAGAACGGCGAGTTCTGGCTCTCCGGCCAGGGCGAGCTGTGGGTCGGCCGCCGGCACTCCCTCACCGAGGCGCAGAAGCTGTACGGCATCCCCGCGTCCGACGTGCGCGAGCTGGCCGACAAGCTGCGCGAGGCGACCGGGCCGGTGCGGGTCGTGCGCGGGTACGACGCCGGGATCGAGGCCGCGCTGACCGACAAGGTCACCGCCGAGCGGGACGAGGAGCTGCGGGTCTTCCTCTCCGAGGCGCGGCTGGTCAAGGACGACTTCGAGATCGGCGAGCTGCAGAAGGCCGTCGACTCGACCGTGCGCGGCTTCGAGGACGTCGTGAAGGTCCTCGACAAGGCCGAGGCGACGTCCGAGCGCTACATCGAGGGCACGTTCTTCCTCCGCGCGCGCGTCGAGGGCAACGACGTCGGCTACGGCTCCATCTGCGCCGCCGGGTCGCACGCCTGCACGCTGCACTGGGTGCGCAACGACGGGCCGGTCCGCTCCGGCGACCTGCTGCTGCTGGACGCGGGCGTCGAGACGCACACGTACTACACCGCCGACGTCACCCGGACGCTGCCGATCGACGGCCGGTACACGGAGATCCAGAAGAAGATCTACGACGCCGTGTACGACGCCCAGGAGGCCGGGATCGCGGCCGTGAAGCCGGGCGCGAAGTACCGCGACTTCCACGACGCCGCGCAGCGGGTGCTCACCGAGCGCCTCGTCGAGTGGGGCCTCGTCGAGGGCCCGGTCGAGCGGGTGCTGGAGCTCGGGCTGCAGCGCCGGTGGACGCTGCAC
Source organism: Streptomyces sp. RK62 (assembly GCF_018070255.1). Lineage (NCBI taxonomy): Bacteria > Bacillati > Actinomycetota > Actinomycetes > Kitasatosporales > Streptomycetaceae > Streptomyces > Streptomyces sp. RK62. Next base: position 131,666 of record NZ_JAGPYD010000007.1, read on the forward strand.
GGCACCGGCCACATGCTCGGCATGGACGTGCACGACTGCGCCGCCGCGCGCGTGGAGTCGTACGTCGACGGCACGCTGGAGCCGGGCATGGTGCTGACCGTCGAGCCGGGCCTGTACTTCCAGGCCGACGACCTGACCGTGCCGGAGGAGTACCGCGGGATCGGCGTGCGGATCGAGGACGACATCCTCGTCACCGCCGACGGCAACCGGAACCTGAGCGCCGGGCTGCCGCGCCGCTCGGACGAGGTCGAGAGCTGGATGGCCGCGCTGAAGGGCTGAGGTTCGGCGGCTAACGGACGGAGGACGGCCGGGTGCCCTGCGGGGCGCCCGGCCGTCGTCGCTTCTGCTGGGGGGTGGGGGTGGATCTGCATCTCGCGGTCGCCGCGGGTGGTGGACGCCGGGCGGGGCTGGAGCGCGCCCTGCGGGACGCCGTACGGGACGGGCGGCTCGCGCCCGGGGAACGGCTGCCCGCGACCCGGCAGCTCGCCGAGGAGCTCGGCGTCTCGCGGAACACCGTGAAGGCCGCCTACGACCAGCTCGTCGCCGAGGGGTATCTGACCGCCCGCCAGGGCTCGGGCACCCGGGTCGCCGCGCTGCCGCCCGTCGAGGCGGGCCCGCCCGGCACCGGCGAGCCCGAGCGGGCGCCGCGGTTCGATCTGCGGCCCGGCAGCCCGGACGTCGGGGCGTTCCCGGCGGCGGCCTGGCTGCGGGCGCTGCGCGCGGCGATCGCGCGGGCGCCCTCCCCGGCCTACGACTACGGCGATCCGCGCGGGCGGATCGAACTGCGGACCGCGCTGTCGGGCTATCTGGGCCGGGCCCGGGGTGTGGCCGCTCCCCCGGAGCACATCGTGATCACCTCCGGGTACGTCCAGGGGCTGGCGCTGCTCACCCGGGTGCTCGACGGCGGCCCGGTCGCCATGGAGGACCCCGGGCTGCCCTTCCACCGGGACGTCGTACGGCGTCACGGGGGTGCCGTCGTGCCGCTGGAGGTCGACGGGCGGGGGGCGTGCCTCCCTCCCGGTGACTGTGCGGCCGTGGTCGTGACGCCCGCGCACCAGTACCCGACCGGGGTGACCCTCCACCCGGAGCGGCGGCGCGCGCTCACCGAGTGGGCCCGTGCGCGGGGCGGGCTGATCGTGGAGGACGACTACGACGGGGAGTTCCGCTACGACCGGCAGCCGGTCGGCGCGCTCCAGGGCATGGCGCCGGGGCAGGTGGCGTATCTGGGCACCGCCTCGAAGACGCTCGGGCCGGCACTGCGGCTCGGCTGGATGGTGCTGCCGCCGCACCTCGTGGACGCGGTGGCCGACGCCAAGCTGCACAGCGACCACCACACCGAGGTCCTCGGCCAGCTGGCGCTCGCCGAGCTGATCGACAGCCACGCCTACGACCGGCACGTCCGGTCCTGCCGGCTGCGCTACCGGCGGCGCCGGGACCTGCTCCTGGACCGGCTGGGGGCGCACCGGGTGCGGGGGATCGCGGCCGGGCTGCACGCGCTCGTGGAGGTCGACGACGAGGAGCGGGTGCTGGCGCGGGCGGAGGCGTACGGCCTCGCGGTGGGACGGCTGGCGGACCACTGGCACACGCCGGGCGGGGACAGGCCGCAGGGGCTGGTCGTCGGATACGGCACACCCCGGGAAGGGGCCTGCCGCGAGGCGCTGGAGGTGCTGGCGCGGGCCCTGGACGAGGCTGGATTGGGCCACTGAAAGGCCCCCGGATTGGGCCTCGGAACAGGCCCACCGGCTCTCTACGGTCGTCCCATGACCTCCCGACTTCTCCCGCCCGCCGGTCCCCGACGCACCCTGGCCCTGGCGCAGTTGAGCAACTCGGTCGGCGACGGCGCCTACTACACGACGTCAGCGCTGTACTTCACCCAGATCGTCGGGCTCGGCCCCGCCCGCGTCGGCCTCGGGCTGACCGTCGGCTGGGCGGTCGGCTCGCTGGCCGGGGTGCCGCTCGGGCGGCTCGCCGACCGGCGCGGTCCGCGTGGGACGGCGGTGCTGCTGGCCCTCGCGACCGGTCTCGCGGTGGCGTCCTTCACGGTGGTGCGCGGGTTCGTGCCGTTCGTCCTGGTCGCGTGCGGGTACGCCGCCGCGCAGTCCGGGCTCGCGGCGGCCCGGCAGGCGCTGCTCGCGGGGCTGGTGTCCGCCGGGGAACGCACGGGGCTGCTGGCGCATCTGCAGTCGACGCTCAACGCCGGTCTGGCGGTGGGTGCCGGGCTCGGCGGGCTCGCGCTGCACGCCGGGACGCGGACGGCGTACCTGGCGGTGTTCACGCTGGACGGGCTGAGCTTCCTGCTGTGCGCCGGGCTGCTGTCGCGCCTGCCGGCCGTACGGGCCGGGTCCGGGCGGCGGCCCGCCGGTCTCGGGGTGCTGCGGGACCGGCCGTACGCGGTGCTCGCGCTGCTCAACACCGTGCTGCTGCTGCGGCTTCCGCTGCTCAGCCTCGTCCTGCCGCTGTGGATCACGCGCCGGACCGACGCCCCGGCGTGGATGGTCTCCGCGCTGTTCGTGCTCAACACCGGTGCGGTCATGGCGTTCCAGGTGCGGGTCGCGCGCGGGGTCACGGGACCGGCCACGGCGACGCGCGCGATCCGCCGGGCGTCCTGGGTGATGCTCGCGGCGTGCGCGGCGTTCGCCCTGAGCGCGGGAGCCCCGCCGTGGGCGGCGGCGGGGGTGCTGGTGCTGGGCGCGGTGCTGCAGGTGGCCGCGGAGATGGGGCAGTCGGCCGGGTCCTGGCAGCTGTCCTTCGACCTGGCCCCGCGGGACCGCACCGGCGAGTACCAGGGCCTGTTCGGCACCGGCGTCACCGTCGCCCGCACCCTCGGCCCCCTCCTGCTGACGTCGCTGCTCGTGGACTGGGGCACACCGGGCTGGCTGACGCTCGGCGCGGTGATGCTGGCGGCGTCGTACGCGATCGGGCCGGCGGCGCGGCACGCTCTGGGGCGGCGGGAGATGGGGAGGGCGGGGGAGCGGGTGGGGGCGGGGTGCTAGGCGAACCGATCGCCACCACGTCAGGCCGTGCCCCGCAGCGGGGCGGCGGCGCCGCTGCCCAGTGCCGCGCGGCTGTCACGGACCGTCCCGTCGCCCAGCCGTTCGCCGTCCGGTCGGCTTCGAGCACGCACCGCCGGCGCTACACCGCCACCAGCGGTGCGTCGTTCCGCCACTTGAGGATCTTCTCGAAGCTGACCACCGCGCCGCTGCGGCCCTGGGGGCTGCCGAACTGGACGTGGTCCGCGAGCTCTTCGATGAGGCACAGGCCGCGGCCGTGCTCGGCGTCCGAGGCGACCTGGCGCGTGGTGCGGCGCGGTGGGGTGAAGCCGGGGCCCGAGTCGGCGACCTCGATGTGGCAGCGCTCGCCGTCGAGGTACGCCGTGACGCGGTACGCCTGGGGGGAGCCGTCGGGGGCTGCGGTGCCGCCGTGCTCGACGGCGTTGGCGCAGGCCTCGCTGAGGGCGACGGAGAGGTCGTAGGAGACGTCGGGGTCGACGCCCGCGGTCTCCATGGTGCCCATGAGCAGGCGCCGGGCGAGCGGCACGCTCGCGGCATCGCGCCGCAGATGGAGTGACCACCAGATGCTCATGCTCCAGCCTCCTGGCCGCGGCTCGACATACCGTTACGTATTGCCGCGTGTGACCGCCCGTAAGCACATCCGTGACGTGACGCCGCCCATATGGTCGATGCGCCTATGCATGAATCGGTGTATGTAGTGGCGGGCCACACCAGAACGTGACCTTCCGGTGGTTCGTCATCTTGTGGACCTGCCGTATGGAGGGCACGGGGCCAGTGGGATGATGAGGCCGCCATGTCTGCCCCCCACCCGCGCACAGCGCGCGCCGGAAGCGACCTCCGGGTACTGCGGGCCGCGGTGTTCGCCGCGGTCTGCGTCGTGCTGGCCGGGACCGGGCACGCGCTCGGCTCGTGCGCCACGGTGCCGCTGTGGACGCTGGGTGCGGGGTTCGTCGGGGTCGTCCTCGTCACGGTGCCGCTCACCGGCCGGGTGCGCTCGCTGCCCGGCACGGCCGCGCTGCTCGCCGGCGGACAGACGGTCCTGCACACGCTGTTCGGGCTCGGACAGCACGGGGCCGGGACGGCCTCGGCGGCCGCCGGCTCCGGGCCGGCGTCCGACACGGCGCTCGTGCAGCAGGCCGCGCGGCTCGTCTGCGGAACCGCCGCCGCGGCGATCAGTCCCACCCAGGCCGAACGGATCCTCACCGAGGCCAGGATCGGCCCGGGTTCGGGGGCGCACGCCGCGCACCTGGACGCCATGGCCCCGGCGGCGGACGCGACGAACGTGTCGCTGCTGCCGTCCCTGCCGATGCTGCTCGCCCACCTCCTCGCGGCCCTCGCCGGAGGGTGGCTGCTGCGGCGCGGTGATCTGGCACTGCTGCGGATCGCCGAGATGTCCGCGCTGTCGGCGCACACCGTCGCCGAGGGCGCACTCGTACGGTCCCTGCGCGGGGCCCTCGCGCTGGTGCGCGCCCTGCGGGCCGGGCTGCCGGGTGTCCCCGAGGCCGGTCCGCGTCCGCCGCGCGCCGGGGGACGGGCCGTGCCCGCCCCGCGCACCGTCGTACTCCAGCACTCCGTGATCAGGCGCGGCCCGCCTGCCGCCGACGCGTTCCGCCTCGCCGCCTGACACGACGCGACCACCACTCCACCTACGGGGTGTGAAGGGGCCGCCGTCGTGCGGCACGCGCGCGTGCGCCCGTCCCCGTCACGGGGCGGTCCGGCACGCCTGTCCCCGGTGACCGGTTTCCCGCCGATCCCGTGTGATCAGGCACCTTCGCGCACGCGTACTCCTCTTCACCACCGGAAATCCCGTAACTCACCCACAGTGGAGTGCTCCGAATGAAGGCCTCTCGTCTCGCCGCCGCCGGCACCCTCGCCGGCACCGCCGTGCTCGCCCTGTCCGCGCCCGCGTTCGCCCATGTCAGCGTGCAGCCGGAGGGCGAGGCCGCCAAGGGCGGTTACGCGGTCGTCGACTTCAAGGTGCCCAACGAGCGCGACAACGCCTCGACCACCAAGCTCGAGGTCACCTTCCCGACCGATCACCCCCTCGCGTCCGTGATGCCGCAGCCGGTGCCCGGCTGGAAGGCCGAGGTCACCAAGTCCACCCTCAAGAAGCCGCTGGAGCTGCACGGCCGGAAGATCACCGAGGCCGTCAGCAAGGTCACCTGGACCGCGGACGGCAAGGGCGTCGAGCCGGGCTTCTTCCAGAAGTTCCCGCTGTCCGTCGGCACCCTCCCCGAGGACACCGACCAGCTCGTCTTCAAGGCGGTCCAGACGTACTCCAACAAGGAGGTCGTCCGCTGGATCGAGGTGCCGCAGGAGGGCCAGGAGGAGCCCGAGAACCCGGCGCCGGTGCTCCAGCTGTCCGCCGCCGAGGAGGGCGGCCACCACGGCTCGGCCTCCGCCGACAAGGGCTCCGGCGACGCCGAGGCCGCCTCCGCGAAGACGTCCGCCGCCGAGCCCGCCGACAGCAGCGACACCACCGCCCGCGTCCTGGGCGTGGTCGGCATCGTCGTCGGCGCGCTGGGCGTGGCCTACGGCGTGCTCGCCGGCCGCCGGCGCACCACCGCCTGACCCATCCCGACCCAACCTCGGGTCGTCCCCGGGTTCCCGGCCGGCACACACGCCGGCCGGGTCCCGGGGGCGTCCCCCGGGAGACTGCACATGCGTAAGAAGACCTTCGCGGCGGCTGCCCTGCTCGCCGCCGCCACCCTGACCCTGACCGCCTGCGGCGGCGGCGAGGACGACGGCGCCTCACCGGTGACCGTGGTCTCCGAGGAGACCGGCTCCGACAAGGCCGCCATCGTCCTCGACAAGCCGTTCGAGAAGCCGGACCTGGTCCTCACCGACACCCACGGCGAGAAGTACGACCTGCGCAAGGAGACGGCCGGCAAGCCGACGCTGGTCTACTTCGGCTACACCAACTGCCCCGATGTCTGCCCGACCACGATGAGCAACATCGCCGTGGCCAAGAAGCAGCTGCCCGAGGCCCAGCAGGACGAGCTGCGGATCGTCTTCGTCACGACCGACCCGGAGCGCGACACCGCCGCCGCGCTCGGCAAGTGGCTCAAGGGCATCGATCCCCAGGTCGTGGGCCTCACCGGGGACTTCGACACCGTCCAGGCCGGCGCCCGCACCCTCGGCATCACCATCGAGGCGCCGCACAAGGACAAGAACGGCAAGGTCGTCTCCACGCACGGCACCCAGGTCGTCGCGTTCTCCCCGAAGACCGACGCCGGGTACGTCCTCTACACCGAGGACGCCTCCGTCGACGACTACACCAAGGACCTCCCGGCGCTCATCAAGGGGGCCCGGCCGTGAGCCGTCGCGCCGCGTCCGTCGCCATCCTGGCCGGGGCCCTGCTCCTCGCGGGCTGCGGGTCCGAGGAGGACTCCCCCGCCGATCTGTCCGTCAGCGGCGCCTACATCCCGCAGCCGGTGTCCGACTCCATGGCGGCCGGCTTTCTGACGGTCACCAACAAGGGCGGTACGGAGGACGAGCTGACCTCCGTGACCAGTGACGTCGGCGAGGTGACCGCCCATGAGACGGTCGGCTCGGCGATGCGGAAGGCGGAGGATCTGACGGTCCCCGCCCACGGAAGCCTCGTGTTCCGCAGCGGCGCCAACCATCTGATGTTCGAAAAGCTGAAGCGGAAGCCGTTGCAGGGCGAGAAGGTGACCGTGAAGCTCCACTTCGCGGAGTCGGGCACCGTCACGGTCGAGATTCCGGTGAAGTCCGCGACGTACAACCCGAAGACCGGGCACTGAGGGAGAGATCGCCTTGACGTCAACCATCGCCCCCCGGGTCCGGACGCTGGTGCTGCTGCTCCTGGCCGCCACCGGTCTGCTGCTCGCCGGCGCCGGACCGGTCTCCGCGCACGCCGCGCTCACCGGCAGCGACCCCCGGCAGGGGGCGGTGGTGGACAAGGCCCCGCAGCAGGTCTCGCTGACCTTCTCCGAGAAGGTCGCCCTCGCCGACGACTCCCTGCGGGTCCTCGACCCCAAGGGCAAGCGCGTCGACCGCGGCGACCCCGTCGGCACCGGCGGGACCACCTACTCCGTGAAGCTGCACAGCGGACTCCCCGACGGCACGTACACCGTCACCTACCAGGTGGTGTCCGAGGACAGCCATCCCGTCGCCGGGGCCTACACCTTCTCCATCGGCGCGCCCTCCAAGACGTCCGTCTCCGTCGACGACCAGGCCGCGGGCGGCGGGGTCGTCGGCGTGCTCTACGGCTTCGGCCGGTATGTGTCCTACGCCGGGTTCATCGTCCTGGTCGGCGGCGCCGCGTTCGTGCTCGGCTGCTGGCGGGGCGGGACGGCCGTGCGGTCGATGCAGCGGCTCGTCGTGTCCGGCTGGCTCGCGCTGACGGCGGCGACCCTCGGGCTGCTGCTCGTACGGGGCTCCTACACCGGCAGCGGGAAGGTCGGCGACATCTTCGACCTGGACCTCCTCGGGCAGGTCCTCCAGACCAAGACGGGCGCGGCCCTGGTCTCCCGGCTGCTGCTGCTCGCCGCCGCCGCGCTGTTCATCGCGGTGCTGTTCGGGGCGTACGACAAACGGGACGACGAGGAGAAGCGGGACCTCACCTTCGGGCTGGCGATCGGCGGGAGTGTCGTCGCGGCGGGGCTCGCGGCGAGCTGGGCGATGTCCGAGCACGCCTCGACCGGGCTCCAGGCCGGGCTGGCCATGCCGGTCGACGTCCTGCACCTGCTGGCGGTCGCGGGCTGGCTGGGCGGGCTGACCGCGCTGCTGGTGGCCCTGTACCGGGCACCCGTGGAGACGCCCGTCGACGGCGCGGCCATACGACGGTTCTCGCGGCTGGCGTTCGGCAGCGTGCTGGCGCTCGTCGTGACCGGGATCTACCAGTCGTGGCGGCAGCTCGGTTCGTGGTCGGCGTTCACCGGCACCCGGTACGGGCAGCTGCTGCTCGTCAAGATCGGGCTCGTGGTGCTGCTGGTCGGCATCGCGTGGATCTCGCGGCGGTGGACGGCACGGCTGGCGGAGTCGGGCGCTGCTGTCTCGGCGGAGGCGGCCGAGGAGGGTGAGAACGAGGCGGACGCGGACGCTGACGTCGAGAAGGAGCGCGTCACCAGCGGCGCCGTCACCTCCGCCGCGACGACGGAATCCGGTGCCGCCGACGTCGGCGCGGGCGCCGGCTCCGAGCGGGCCGCGCAGCTCGCCCGGCAGCGGGCCGCCGTGGACACCGCCCGGCGCAAGCGGGAGCGGGACGCCGACCCCAACCGCTTCGGGCTGCGCCGCTCGGTGCTCGCCGAGGCCGGTGTCGCCGTCGTCCTGCTCGCCGTCACGACCATGCTGACGTCGACCGAGCCGGGCCGTACGGAGGAGCAGGCCGCCGCGGCCTCCTCGTCCGCGACCACCGAGGCGAACGCCGCCGGGGCGCTGACCCTGGACATGTCCTTCGACACCGGGGGCGAGGACGGCAAGGGCGTCGTGCGGATCGATCTCGACCCGGCGCGCTCGGGCGCCAACGAGATGCACGTCTACGTCCTGCGGCCCAACGGACGTGCCTTCGACATCCCCGAGGTGAAGGTCGCGTTCACCCTGGAGGCGCAGGACATCGGGCCGCTGCCCGTCGTCCCCGACCACATCTCCACCGGACACTGGTCGGCGAGCGGGGTGCAGATTCCCATGGCCGGTGACTGGAAGATCGCCGTGACCGTGCGCACCTCCGACATCGACCAGGCGACCGTCTCCAAGAACGCGCAGATCGGCTGAACCGCACCATGACCGACCAGTCCATCCCCCAGGCCCGTCCGCGGGCCGCCGATGCCGCCGACGCCGCCGCTCCCGCCGCTTCCGGCGCGGACTCTGCCGGTGGCCCGGTCGCGGGCGGGATCTCGCGGCGCCGACTGCTCGGGACCGCCGGTGCGACCGGTCTGGCGCTGGGTGCGGCCGGTGGGGCGGCCGGATACGCGGCCCGGCCGGCCGAGGCGACGCCGCTCAGTTCGCTGGGCGCCGGCGAGGTGATGTTTCACGGGAAACATCAGCCCGGCATCGTGCAGCGCCTCCAGGCGCGCGGCCACGTCGTCGCCTTCGACCTGGCGGCGGGGGCCGGGCGCAAGGAGGCGGCGGCGCTGCTGCGCCGCTGGTCGGAGACGGCCCGGCGGCTGATGGCGGGCGAGGCCGCCCAGCAGGAGGACACCGGGGTCGCGCTGGACGCCGGACCGTCCTCCCTGACAATCACCTTTGGCTTCGGGTACAGCTTCTTCGCCCGGACCGGCCTGGAGAAGCAGCGGCCGGTCGCCCTGGACCCGCTGCCGGAGTTCTCCTCCGACCGGCTGGACAAGGCGCGCAGCAACGGCGATCTGTGGGTGCAGATCGGCGCCGACGACGCGCTGGTCGCGTTCCACGCGCTGCGGGCGATCCAGAAGGACGTGGGCCGGGCGGCCAAGGTGCGCTGGCAGATGAACGGCTTCAACCGGTCCCCCGGCGCCACCGCCCAACCCATGACGGCACGCAATCTGATGGGCCAGGTGGACGGCACCCGGAACCCGAAGCCGACGGACGCCGACTTCGACCGGCGGATCTTCGTGCCGGAGTCCGGCGCGCAGGACCCGGCGTGGATGGCGAACGGCTCCTACGCCGTCGTACGCCGGATCCGGATGCTCCTCGACGACTGGGAGCAGCTCTCGGTCACGGCGCAGGAGCAGGTCATCGGGCGTCGCAAGGCCGACGGGGCGCCACTGACCGGTGGCACCGAGACGACCGAGATGGACCTGGAGAAGACGGACCGGGCGGGGAACCTGGTCGTCCCGCTCGACGCGCACGCGCGGATCACCCGGCCCGACCAGAACGGCGGGGCGGCGATCCTGCGGCGGCCGTTCTCGTACCACGACGGCATCGGCCCGGATGGGGTGCCGGACGCCGGGCTGCTCTTCATCTGCTGGCAGGCCGACCCGCTGCGCGGCTTCGTCCCCCTCCAGCGCAAGCTCGACCGGGGCGACGCGCTGTCGCGGTACATCCGGCACGAGGCGAGCGGGCTGTTCGCGGTGCCGGGCGGGGCGGCCGAGGGGGAGTACGTGGGGCAGCGGCTGCTGGAGGGCTGAGCTCGGGCCGCACGCACCGGTCGGGGCGGTCGCTCTCCCGGGTGGACGGGGCCGTATGCGCCCGCCCGGTTCCGCCAGGCCCATTAGGGTGAGGTCATGCCAGCGAGCTATGCCTATCTGGGCCCCGAGGGCACCTTCACCGAGGTCGCCCTGCGCACGCTTCCCGAGGCCGCGACCCGGGAGCTGATCCCGTACGTGTCCGTGCAGTCCGCGCTCGACGCCGTGCGCGCCGGCGAGGCGGAAGCCGCGTTCGTACCGATCGAGAACTCCGTGGAGGGCGGCATCACGACCACGCTCGACGAGCTGGTCGCGGGCGCGCCCCTCATGATCTACCGCGAGGTGCTGCTGTCGATCACCTTCGCGCTGCTGGTCCGGCCCGGGACCGCGCTGTCGGACATCAAGACGGTCTCCGCCCATCCGGCGGCCCAGCCCCAGGTGCGCAACTGGCTGAAGAACAATCTCCCGGACGCCCACTGGGAGTCCGCCGCGTCCAACGCGGACGCCGCGCGGCTGGTCCAGGAGGGCCAGTACGACGCCGCCTTCGCCGGTGAGTTCGCCGCCGCGCGGTACGGCCTGGTGGCGCTGGAGACCGGGATCCACGACGCGGAGAACGCGCAGACGCGGTTCGTGCTGGTCGGCCGGCCGGCCAGGCCCGCCGCGCCGACCGGGGCGGACAAGACGTCGGTGGTGCTGTGGCAGCGGGACGACCATCCCGGTGGGCTGCGCGATCTGCTCGGCGAGTTCGCCACCCGGGGGATCAACCTGATGCTGCTCCAGTCCCGTCCGACCGGCGCGGGCATCGGCAACTACTGCTTCTGCATCGACGCCGAGGGGCATATCTCCGACCGCCGGGTCGCCGAGGCGCTGATGGGTCTGAAGCGGATCTGTCTCCAGGTGCGGTTCCTGGGGTCGTATCCGCGGGCGGACCTGAAGCCCTCGGAGGTGGACGCGCCGCGGCTGGGGACGTCGGACGAGGAGTTCGTCTCGGCGGCGGACTGGGTGGCGCGCTGCCAGGACGGGCGGTTCTGAACCGCGCCGGTTGTGAGCCGCGCCGGTACTGAGCCGCGCTTGTTCTGTGGGACGTCGGGTGTGCGCCGCGCCGGTCCTACCTGCTGATAGTCGTTATCCACAGGAGTTTTCCACAGGTCCGCTTCTCGACCTGGGGACAAGTCGACAGACAAGGGTCAGTCTGTCGACAAATCGGTCCTCAGGACCTCTTCGCAGCCCTCTTCGTGCACATCACCCTTCGTCCACTCTTTTCCCTTGCGCAATCCTTTGGGGCGACCCCTTTCCCTCCCAAGCCCGCGCAATGTCCCTCCAAAGGTGAGGGTGAGGCGGGTTTGTCCCGGGAATCCACGAGGAGATCGACGCGTTGCGGAGTGATCGATTCCGACATCCACAGTTCTTCCACACAGCCTGTGGATAACTTTTCGGAGACTGGGGATCCCTGTGGACAACACGACCCCAAGTCCCGTTCCCCCCAAGGGAATCAGGTCAACGAGCCGCCCCGCAGCTGCTTCTTCCAGGGGGCGGGACACGCTTTATTGACACGGCTCGCAATTCCCCCATAACGCAACGTAAGCCTCGTATCGGAATAGTGAGTCGTGGGCGCGCGCCAGGCCCCGGTAGCCTGGGGCACGTGATTGACCTTCGCCTGCTCCGTGAGGACCCCGACCGAGTGCGCGCCTCGCAGCGCGCCCGTGGAGAGGACGTCGCGCTCGTCGACTCCCTCCTGTCCGCCGATGAGCGGCGCAGGTCGTCCGGCGTCCGCTTCGACGAACTCCGCGCCGAGCAGAAGCAGCTCGGCAAGCTCATCCCCAAGGCCTCCGGGGACGAGAAGGCGGAGCTGCTGAAGAAGGCGAGCCAGCTGGCCGCCGACGTCAAGGCCGCCGACGCCGAGCGCGACGCCGCCGCCGCCGAGACCCAGGAGCTGCTGGCCAAGCTCGGCAACCTCGTCCACCCCGACGTCCCGATCGGCGGCGAGGAGGACTTCGTCACGCTGGAGACCCACGGTGAGATCCGTGACTTCGCCGCCGAGGGCTTCGAGCCGAAGGACCACCTGGAGCTCGGCAACCTGCTCGGCGCGATCGACGTCGAGCGCGGCGCCAAGGTCTCCGGATCCCGCTTCTACTTCCTCACCGGCGTCGGCGCCCTCCTAGAGTTCGCCCTGGTGAACGCGGCGATCGCCCAGGCCACCGCGGCCGGCTTCACGCCGATGCTGACGCCCGCGCTGGTGCGCCCCGAGTCGATGGCCGGCACCGGCTATCTGGGACAGGACGCCGACGGCGTCTACTACCTGGAGAAGGACAACCTCTACCTGGTCGGCACCTCCGAGGTGGCCATCGCCTCGTACCACCGCGACGAGATCCTCGACGCCGACCAGCTGCCGCTGCGCTACGCGGGCTTCTCGCCCTGCTTCCGCCGCGAGGCCGGCTCGCACGGCAAGGACACCCGGGGCATCTTCCGTGTGCACCAGTTCGACAAGGTCGAGATGTTCTCCTTCGTCGACCCGGCGGACAGCCAGGCCGAGCACCAGCGCCTGCTGGAGTGGGAGAAGCAGTGGCTGACGTCGCTGGAGCTGCCGTTCCGCGTCATCGACGTCGCCTCGGGCGACCTGGGCTCCTCGGCCGCCCGCAAGTTCGACTGCGAGGCGTGGATCCCGACGCAGGGCAAGTACCGCGAGCTGACGTCCACGTCGGACTGCGGCGAGTTCCAGTCCCGCCGGCTGTCGATCCGCGTCCGTGACGGCAAGCAGGTCAAGCCGCTGGCCACGCTCAACGGCACCCTGTGCGCCGTCCCGCGCACCATCGTGGCCCTGCTGGAGAACCACCAGCAGGCCGACGGCTCCGTCCGGGTCCCCGAGATCCTGCGCCCGTACCTGGGCGGCCGCGAGGTCCTGGAGCCGGTGGCCAAGTGAGCGGCACCGCCTGCGCCGACGACACCGAGGGCTCCGCGGCCGGTCTTCCGGCCGGCCGCGGCGGCCTGCCGTACAAGCTGATCGCGACCGATCTGGACGGGACGCTGCTGCGCTCCGACGAGTCGGTCTCGCGGCGCACCCGTGACGCCCTCGCGGCGGCGACCGAGGCGGGCGCCGCGCACCTCGTCGTCACCGGCCGCGGGGTCCCGTGGACGCGGCACATCCTTCAGGATCTGGGCTATCAGGGCCTCGCGGTGTGCGGTCAGGGCGCGCAGGTCTACCACGCCGGTGAGAACCGTCTGCTGACGTCCGTGACGCTGGACCGGCAGCTGGCGGGGGTGGCGCTGGCCAAGATCGAGGCCGAGGTCGGCCCGCTGTATCTGGCGGCGAGCCGCGACGGTCTGGACGGGGATGTGCTGGTCGGCCCGGGTTACGCGCTGACGGGCGCGCTGCCCTCGACGCCGTTCACGGACGCGTCGGATCTGTGGGGCGCCCCGCTGAACAAGATCTACATACAGCATCCGGAGCTGTCGGACGATGAGCTGGCCGAGGCGTCCCGCCGGGCCGCGGGCGGCTTCGTCACGGTGGCGATGGCCGGTGAGGGCATCGTCGAGCTGCTGCCCCTGGGGCTGTCCAAGGCGACCGGGCTGTCCCTGGCGGCCCGCCGGCTGGGCGTGAAGGCCGCGGACACCATCGCCTTCGGCGACATGCCGAACGACATCCCGATGTTCGCGTGGGCCGCGCACGGCGTGGCCATGGCCAACGCCCACGACGAACTCAAGGCGGTGGCGGACGAGGTGACGTCGTCCAACGAGGACGACGGCATCGCGATCGTCCTGGAGCGCCTGCTCGGCTGACCGCCCCGCCCAGGGGCCACGGCAATTGCTCCGCCCCAAGGGGCCCGGGGAACTGCGCGACCAGCCGAAGCCGACCCGCACCCGCCCCACGACCGCGAGACTCACCCCGCACCGCCAACTCGGGCAACCGCTCCAACCCCAAGGGGCGCGGGGAACTGCGCGACCAGCCACAGCCGGCCCGCGGCCAACCCTCGACCGCGACCCCACGGCGTACGTGGCCCAGTCCCAGTGACAAACGTCTCGCGGAGGATGCACGGATCGAACGTGCGCGGGGTCTCCCCCGACCACGGCTCAGCAAGCCGGTGCCTTACCTCTCGGCCAATCCTCCGGGTGGGCGGCCCACGCGAGAGCGACATCGCGTGCTCGAAGCGGCCGCCCCGGGCGGCTCCCGTGCGGAAGCGGGCTCGACGGTGGGGTAACTACACCGGAACCCGCCGCGGTCCGCCCTGACGGGAGCCGAACGGACTGTCGTGCAGGGACATCGCTCAGCTCCTCTCCCAGACGGTGGCGCCGGACCAGGCCGGCGTCCTCGGCACAACCATGGTGCCGGGACGCCGACTTGGGCGCCACCGAATAATCCGGGAGCCGCGTTCACTCCTCGCCGGCGAGCGTCAGCGACCGCAGCTTCTGGCCCGCGTACCAGGTGGCCAGCACGGTCACCAGCACCAGCAGCACCGTGGCCGTCGTCAGGCCGACGTCCGAGGTGACCATCTCGCCGCCGGCGACCTTCTCCGCCACCGCCAGCGACCACTGCTGGACGCTCAGAGTGCGCGCGCCCGGCACCAGGGAGCCGAACAGAGCCTCCCAGACCAGCGCGTAGACCAGGCCGAAGACCACGGCGTGCCGGGAGACCGTGCCGAGGAGCAGGAACAGCGCGGCGTAGGCGATGGAGGCGACGAGTGCGGCCACCGTGTACGCGACGGCGATCTGCTGGCCGTTGCCGTTGAGGATGAAGCCCGCGACGAACGTCGGCAGCGCCGAGAACACCATCGTCACGGCGATCGCCACGATCAGCTTGGTGAAGATGATCGTGGGCCGCTTCACCGGCTTGGACAGCAGGTACACCACCGAGCCGTCGTCGATCTCCGGGCCGATGGCGCCGGTGCCGGCGATGACGCCGATGATCGGCACCATCGTGGCCAGGGCGAGCCCGCCGAGCAGGTCGGACGCCGTCTGGTCGTCCGCTCCCGCGAGACCGCGGACGGCCACGGCGATCACGATGAGCAGGAGCGGCAGCGCGCCCAGGATGAGGGCCCGGCGCCGGCCGAGCAGGGCTCGGTATGTGAGCCGGGCGACTGTGGGGTCGTACATTGTGGCCTCCTACGCCGCGACCAGATACGAGAAGACGGACTCGAGGGACTCGTCGGACGGCGAGACCGTGAGCAGGCGGATGCCGTGGTCGCGGGCGACCCGGGGCAGCAGCGCGGTGAACCGGCCGAAGTCGACGGCCTGGATGTGCAGCGCGCCCTCGGTCAGGTCGACCTCGATGCCGGACGTCGACGGGTCGGCGATCAGCGCGGCCGCGAGGGTGCGGTCGTCGCTGGAGCGCACCAGGTAGCGGTGCGGCCGGTCGGTCATGAGCCGGCGGATCTTGCGGAAGTCGCCGCTGGCCGCGTGCCGTCCGGCCACGACCACCTCGATGTGCCAGGCCAGCTGCTCGACCTCTTCGAGGATGTGGGACGAGAACAGCACGGTGCGGCCCTCGTCGCCCATGCGGCGCAGCAGGTCCATCAGCTGCATCCGCTGCCGGGGGTCCATGCCGTTGAACGGCTCGTCGAGCAGCAGCAGCGAGGGGTCGTGGACGAGGGCGCTCGCCATCTTCACGCGCTGGCGCATGCCCTTGGAGTACGTCTGGATCTTGCGGTCCTGCGCGTACTCCATCTCGACCGTGGCGAGCGCCTTCTGGGCGGCCTTGGCGCCCAGTCCGTGCAGTTCGGCGTTGGCGACGACGAACTCGCGGCCGGTGAGGAAGTCGTACATCGCCTCGCGTTCGGGGACGATGCCGATGTGCTGGTAGATGGCCTCGTTGCGCCAGACCGGCTGTCCGTCGAGGGTGACGGTGCCGGTGGAGGGGGCGAGGAAGCCGCCCATCATGTTGATGAGGGTGGACTTGCCGGCGCCGTTCGGGCCGAGGAGGCCGGTGACGCCGGGGCCGATCGTCATGGTGATGTCGTTGACGGCGACCACGTTGCCGAACCAGCGGGAGACGTGGTCGATCTGGAGCGAGGTCACAGTCCCACCTTCTTGTAGCGGCGCAGCAGGAGGCCGTAGGCGGCGGCGATCAGGCCGAGGACGGCGACGGCGTAGACGACGCCCTCGCCGGTGCCGGGTCCGTTCCCGCCCGGGAACGTGGAGGTGGCGCCGAGGAACGCGGACTGCAGGCCGTCGATGAGGCTGACGGGCGAGAACAGCCCGATCCAGGCGATGGCACCGCTGCTGCCGCCGTCGTCGCCGAGGCTCTGCGCGTGGGCGATGGCCTGGAGCGTGGAGACCGCGCCGTAGGAGATCGTCATGACGGCGATCACGGCCGCGATGCCGAAGCCGCGGCGCGGCGTGACCGAGGCGATGACCAGGCCGATGCCGGCGAACAGCAGGGAGAGCAGTGCCACCGAGACGAGTCCTTGTGCGAATCCCTTGGTCTGGTCGGCGAAGTCCAGCTTGGCCAGCAGCGCGCCCACGTACAGCACCAGCAGGGGGGCCGCGGTGAGGATGAACAGCGCGGAGGCCAGGGCGGCGAACTTCGCCCGGACGTAGTCGGCGGTCTCGATGGGCCGCGAGAAATACAGCGGCACGGTCTTGAAGCGCAGGTCCCGGGAGACCGACTGGGGTGCCTGCGAAGCGACGTACAGGCTGATGACGGCCTGCATGATGATCGCGTAGCGCGTGTAGTCGACGGGCAGGTCCTTGGCCTTGGTGGCGACCGCGACGGCCACCATGATGGCCGCGGGCACGCACATCACCACGAACAGCAGCATCGGCAGCACCTTGGACTTCACCGAGCGGCCGAGGCCGTAGGCGCCGCGCAGGGACTGCGAGTACAGCGAGCGGGTGGCGTACGAACGGCCGAGGCGTGGGCCGTCGTAGCTGCGGTAGCCGATGTTGTGGATCCGGGTCTGGTCGCCCGGCTGCGGGGCCGGGGTCCGTGTGGGCTGCTCAACCGCCATGGCCGACCGCCTCCTTCCGCTGTGCGTCGGCGGTCTGCTCGCCGTCCTGGAAGACCTCCGAGATGTGGTGCCGGCGCTGCTCCATGCGGACCAGGCCGAGGCCGAGGTCGGCGACGACGTCCCGCACCAGGTCGTACGTCTCGTCGCCCTCGGCGGTGAGCAGCAGGATGTGCCCGGCGCCGGGGAGGCCGGCGCTGCCGTCGAGGACGTCGACCCCGCGCGCGTGGAGCGCGTCGCGCACCGCGCGGGTGCCATCGGGGTGCTCGTCGCTGTCGGTGACCTCGACGGCGAGGGTGGTGGTGGTCTGGGTGAAGTCGGTGGTGGAGCTGGAGCGCAGGAGCTTGCCGCCGTCGATGACGACGACGTGGTCGCAGGTGCGTTCGAGCTCGCCCAGCAGATGGGACGTGACCAGGACCGAGATGCCGAAGTCGGTGTGGATCCGGCGGATCAGGCCGAGCATCTCGTCGCGGCCGACCGGGTCGAGGCCGTTGGTCGGCTCGTCGAGGAAGACCAGCTGCGGGTCGTGCACAAGGGCCTGCGCGAGCTTGACGCGCTGCTTCATGCCCGTCGAGTAGCCGCCGATGGGGCGGTAGCGCTCCTCGTACAGGCCGACGTGGCGCAGCGTGTCCGCGGTGCGCTCGCGCGCGGCGGTCGGCGGCAGGCCGGACATCCGGGCCATGTGTACGACGAACTCGGTGGCCGAGACGTCGGGCGGCAGGCAGTCGTGCTCGGGCATGTACCCGACGCGCTCACGGATGGCGGCACCCTTGGTGGCGACGTCGAGTCCGAGCACTTCGGCACGGCCCTCGGTCGCGGGGGACAGACCCAGCAGGATCTTGATCATGGTGGACTTGCCGGCTCCATTGGCCCCGACGAGTCCGGTCACCCCGGGCCCGATGTCCATGGTCAGCCGGTCAAGCGCGGTCACCCGGGGGAACCGCTTGCTCAGGCTTTCGGTCGCGATCACAGTCACACCACGAAGGTAGTGACCCGTGCCACGCCGGGCGTCACCCCGCAGAGCTGTTTCGGGGTCAGACTCCAGGACTACTCGGCCCTGGGGATCACCCTGAGGTCGAAGGGGCCTGGCCCTGATTTTCCCCATCGTGCGGCTTTTCCACAGGCGCCGGTGACCCTGTTGACGCGATCTCCAACAGGTGTCAGATTCGCGGGTGTCACGTTACGGGCACGTACGGCGACCGGAGGGTGCGGGAACCGGGTGCGGGGCGGAGGAGAAGTGACCCTTCAGGGTGCGCGTGAGCGCCGGGTGGCGACCGGCGGGGTGGAGCTGTGTGTCGTCGAACTCGGCGATACGGCACGGCCGACGGTCGTCCTCGTGCACGGCTACCCGGACAGCAAGGAGGTGTGGTCCGAGGTCGCCGAGCGGCTGGCCGGGCACTTCCACGTCGTCTTGTACGACGTCCGGGGGCACGGCCGGTCCACGGCGCCCCGGCCGCTGCGCGGCGGGTTCACGCTGGAGAAGCTGACGGACGACTTCCTGGCCGTGGTGGACGCCGTCAGCCCGGACCGGCCGGTGCATCTCGTCGGGCACGACTGGGGCTCGGTGCAGGGCTGGGAGTTCGCCACGGTCGGGCGCGCCGAGGGCCGGATCGCCTCCTTCACCTCGATGTCGGGGCCGTCCCTCGACCACTTCGGGCACTGGATCAACGGGCGGCTGCGTCGTCCCACCCCGCGCCGGCTCGCGCAGCTGCTCGGGCAGGGCGCCAAGTCCTGGTACGTGTACGCGCTGCACACCCCCGCGCTGCCCGAGCTGGCCTGGCGCGGCCCCCTCGGCCGGCGCTGGCCGCGCATCCTGGAGCGCCTGGAGAAGGCCTCCGGCGACGGCTACCCCACCGCGTCGCTGCCGTCGGACGCCGCCCACGGGGCGTGGCTGTACCGGGACAACGTCCGGGCGCGGCTGCGCCGCCCGCGCGAGGACGCCTACGCGCACACGCCCGTGCAGCTCATCACGCCGCTCGGGGACGCCTTCCTGTCGGAGCGGCTGTACGACGGACTGGAGCACTGGGTGCCGCGGCTGACCCGGCGCACCCTGGACGCCCGGCACTGGATACCGCGCACCCGGCCGGACCGGCTAGCCGCGTGGATCAAGGAGTTCGTGACGTCGGTGGAGGACGGACGGCCGAAGCGGGCGCCGGCGACCGGGAAGCACACGGACCGCTTCGGCGGGCAGCTCGTGCTGGTCACGGGCGCGGGCAGCGGCATCGGGCGGGTGACGGCGTACGCGTTCGCGGCGGCCGGGGCGCGGGTGGTGGCCGTGGACCGGGACGCCGCGTCGGCCGCGACGACCGCCGAGGTGGCCCGGCTGATGGGGGCGCCCGAGTCCTGGGCGGAGACGGCCGACGTCTCCGACGGTCCGGCCATGGAGAAGCTGGCCGCGAAGGTCACCGCCGAGTACGGCGTGGTGGACGTCCTGGTGAACAACGCCGGGATCGGGCTGGCGGGCTCCTTCTTCGACACGACCCCAGAGGACTGGAAGGAGGTCCTGGACGTCAATCTGTGGGGCGTGATCCACGGCTGCCGGCTGTTCGGGAGGCAGATGGCCGAGCGGGGGCAGGGCGGGCACATCGTCAATGTCGCGTCGGCCGCCGCCTACCAGCCGTCCAAGGCACTGCCCGCCTACAGCACCTCCAAGGCGGCCGTGCTGATGCTGAGCGAGTGCCTGCGCGCGGAGCTGGCGGGACAGGACATCGGCGTGACGGCGATCTGCCCGGGGTTCATCAACACCCCGATCACCTCGACCGCGCGCTTCGCCGGGGTCGACGCCGAGGAGCAGGAGCGGCTGCGGAAGCGGTCGGCGCGCTGGTACGGGCGGCGGAACTACCCGGCGGAGAAGGTCGCCGACGCGATCCTGCGGGCGGTGGTGCGCGGTGACGCGGTGGTCCCGGTGACACCGGAGGCGCGCGGGACGTATCTGCTGGCGCGGTTCGCCCCGAGGGCGCTGCGCAGGCTCGCGCGGGTGGAGCCGCGGCTGTAGGCGGGTGGGGCCGCGGTTGTAGGCGGGTGGCCGGTTTCGCCTGCCGACTCGGTTGCTTCTGGGCGCCGTTTCTCCACAGGATTGCCAATTCCCCTGTGGATAAGGGCACTTGGCTGTGGACCAAACCTGCTTCGCGAAATCGTTCGCGTGATTCCTCTCGCTCCCGGCAGGCTGGGAGGCATGGACGAGAGACGCACCGTGAAGGTGTCCAAGTATCTTTCGAAGCATCTGCGCCATCAGCCGGAGCGGATCGGTCTCGTGCTGGACGAGGGCGGCTGGGTGGAGATCGACACGCTGATCGCCGCCGCGCGGGCGCACGGCTTCTCCTTCACCCGGGACGAGTTGGACCATGTGGTGGCGGCCAACGACAAGAAGCGCTTCGCCGTGGACGGCACCCGGATCCGCGCCAGCCAGGGGCACAGCGTCGAGGTCGACCTGGGGCTCGCCCCCGCCACCCCGCCGCCGTACCTCTACCACGGGACCGTGGCCGCCCATCTGGGCGCGATCCGCGCCGAGGGGCTGAGGCCGATGAACCGGCACGACGTGCATCTGTCGCCCGACCGTGAGACCGCCACCCGGGTCGGCGCCCGGCGCGGCCGCCCCGTCGTGCTCTCCGTGGACACCGGCGCCATGCACCGCGACGGGCATGTCTTCCATGCCAGCGCGAACGGGGTCTGGCTGACGAAGGCCGTTCCGCCGGAGTATCTACGGTTCCCCGAGGCGCACTGACCGAGGGCCTTTCGTTTGGATCAGGCCGGGCTCGCGGGGTCCCTGATCCGGCCTGATCCAAACGAAAGGCCCTCGATTCCGCTCCGGCGGCCTGCTCCTCCTGCATGATCGGTGGTATGGACCACTTCCCCACCACCGAGTCCGCCGTGACCGCGCTGCGCGCCCTCGCCTCCGAGTACGGCCGTGCCATCGAGGTGACCCATGACATCGGTGCCGACCAGACCTCCCGCCGCAGCGCCGCCGGAGTCGGGGTGACCACGGACCCGGACGGCTCGCTGCCGCACGAGGCCTATGTCGAGCTGGGCGGCTCGCCCCGGGTGAGCGTGCGGCTCTATCCGGACGACGACGCGCTCATCTCCGTCGAGGGCGTCGACTGCCCGGACGTCGACCGCGACGACGTGCCCGCCTTCGTCCGCGCCCTCTACGACGGCCTCGCCCATGTCCGGGTGCGGCGCTTCCCGCCCGGCCACTTCCTGATCGTTCCGCTGCCGGGCGACCGGACCCACAAGGAGTTCATGCCGCCGCTCAGCCTCACTCCGTGGCTGAGCACACGCGTGCGGTGACCGTTTCACGTGAAACCCGACCGGCCGCATACGCTCGACCCATGAGTCTGCGCCTGAGCACCGTGATCCTCCCGTACCGCCGCTGGTCCGAGGGAGGCCGCGAGGCATGGCAGCGTGCGGAGCAGCTCGGCTTCCACGCGGCCTACACCTACGACCATCTGTCCTGGCGCAGCTTCCGGGACGGCCCGTGGTTCGGTGCCGTGCCCACGCTGACCGCCGCCGCGGCCGTCACCGACCGGCTCCGTCTGGGCACGCTGGTGACCTCGCCGAACTTCCGGCACCCGGTGACCCTCGCCAAGGAGCTGATCTCTCTCGACGACATCTCGGGCGGGCGGATCACCCTGGGGATCGGCGCCGGCGGCACCGGCTTCGACGCCACCGCGCTGGGGCAGGACCCCTGGACCCCGCGCGAGCGCGCCGACCGGTTCACCGAGTTCGTGGGGCTGCTGGACCGGCTGCTCACCGAGGACTCGGTGTCGTACCGGGGCGAGTTCTACTCGGCCCACGAGGCCCGGAACATCCCGGGGTGTGTGCAGCGCCCCCGGCTGCCCTTCGCGGTGGCGGCGACGGGGCCGCGCGGGCTGCGGCTGGCGGCGCGGTACGGGCAGGCGTGGGTCACCACGGGCGACCCGAAGCTGTACGAGAACGGCACTTCCGAACAGTCGGTTCAAGCCATTCGCGGGCAGATCGAGAAGCTGGGTGACGCCTGCGCGGAGGCCGGCCGGGAGCCGGGCTCGCTCGACAAGGTGCTGCTGACCGGGTTCACCCCGGACCGCGCACGTCCGCTGGAGTCGCTGGACGCCTTCGTGGACTTCGCGGGCCGCCATCAGGAGCTGGGATTCACGGAGATCGTGGTGCACTGGCCGATCCCGGACTCGGACTTCGCGGCCGATGTGAAGGTCTTCGAGCAGATCGCCATGGAGGCCGGGGCGCAGCTCCGGTGAGGCTGCCGCTGGTGCCTGCGGGGGCGGTATCTCCTCAGGTGCCGCATCAGATGTGCGGACTCCTGCACGGGCGAGCTGGCATATGCGGGAGAATGAACGCGTGACCTCAGCGACTCGACAGCCCCAGAACCCGGCGTCCCCCGCGCTCTCGGCCTCGCTCGGGCAGGACGGCGGGCCGGTCGTCCGCCCCCGGCTCATCGCCACCGATCTGGACGGCACCCTGCTGCGGGACGACAAGTCGGTCTCCCCGCGCACCGTCGCCGCGCTGGCCGCCGCCGAGAAGGCGGGCGTCGAGGTGTTCTTCGTGACCGGCCGCCCCGCTCGCTGGATGGACGTCGTCAGCGACCACGTCCACGGTCACGGCCTGGCGATCTGCGGCAACGGCGCCGCCGTGGTCGATCTGCACGGCGGGCCCGGCGCCCACCGGTTCGTGAAGGTCCGCGAGCTGGCCCGGGAGAACGCGCTGGACGCCGTACGGCTGCTGCGGGACGCGGCGCCCGGCACGGTGTACGCGATCGAGCAGACCTACGGCTTCCACCAGGAGCCGGACTACCCCAAGCTGCACATGGAGGTCCCGGACGAGCTGGCCCCGGCCGAGGACCTGCTCGCGGCGGACGGCCCCGGTGCCGCCGAGCCGGTGCTGAAGATCCTCGCCTACCACCCCACGCTCGACCCCGACGCCTTCCTGACTCTCGCCCGGGTCGCCATCGCGGACCGGGCCGGTGTCACCCGCTCCAGCCCCAGCGCCCTGCTGGAGATCAGCGGACCCGAGGTCTCCAAGGCCAGCACCCTCGCCCTGTGCTGCGCCGAGCGCGGCATCTCGCACGAGGAGGTCGTCGCCTTCGGGGACATGCCGAACGACGTCGAGATGCTGACGTGGGCGGGTCGCTCCTACGCGATGGGCAACGCGCACCCGGACGTGATCGCCGCCGCCTCGGGGCAGACGGTCGCCAACAACGAGGACGGCGTCGCCGTCGTCATCGAGCAGCTGCTGGCGGAGCACTACTGACGGCCGTCACCCGGGGTGCACGTCACCCGAGGTGTACGTCGCGCTCCTCCAGCCAGGGCACCGGGTCCACCGACGACCCCAGCTCCGGGGTGATCCGCACCTCGAAGTGCAGATGCGGTCCGGTCGAGTTGCCGGTGGTGCCCGACTGGCCGATCCACTGGCCGGCGTCGACGCGCTCGCCCTGGTCGACCGCGACGGACGCCAGGTGCGCGTACTGCGTGTAGTAGCCGTCGGTGTGGAGGACGACGACCTCCATCCCGAAGGCCCCGCCGCACGACACCTTGACCACCCGGCCGTCCGCGACCGACCGCACCGGCGTGCCGATCGGCACGGCGAAGTCCTGCCCGGTGTGCCGGTGAGCCCACCGCTGCCCGCCACTGCCGAAGGACGCCGACAGGGCGTAGGTCTCGACCGGGGCGACCCAGGCGGTGGAGAGCTTCTTCCGCTTCTGGTCGAGCCGTACGGCACCGGGGCAGGACCCGGCCGCCACCGCGGCGTCCGCCTCGCCCTGCAACTGCCACCGCGCCTCGTCCAGGGTGCGCTCCACCGTCTTCTTCAGCTCGGCGAGCTCGGTGTTGCGCTTCTGGAGGCCCTCCCACGCGGCGACGGCCTTCGCCTCGTCCTTCACCAGCCGGTCCTCGGCCCGCCGGCTCTTCTCGATGGCGTTGTTGACGGCCAGATTGGTCTGCGAGAACACATGCTGACCGCGCATCAGCTCCTCGGGGCTCGACGCGAGGACGATCTGCGCGGTCAGCGGCATCCCGCCGCTGGTGCGGTACTGGGCCCGGGCGATCCGGCCCAGGTCCTCGCGCAGCACCCCGAGCTCGCGCCGCTCACGGTCGAGCAGCTTCTCGATCCGCAGCGCCTGCGCGCGGTGCGCCTCGGCCTCCTGCCGTCCGCGCTCGTACCGGCTCGTCGCCTGGGCCGCGTCCTCGTACAGCCGCACCACCTGCGCGCTCAGCCCCAGCGCGCCGGGGCCGTCCCCACTCGGAGTGTCGTCGGCGACGGAGACGGTGGGCCGGGACATCAGCAGGGCGAGCGCGCACAGCAGCACCGGAAGGACCCGGGGGCGACGGTGAGGTGAACGCATGTCAGCGATCCTGGACCCGTCACGCGTGGGCGGTCCTGTTCAGGTCCGCCGGCCGGGGGACCCGTTGCTGCGGACGGGGCAGTACGGGCGTTGACGCCGGGTCACACCGCTCCCACGAGCAGATCGGCGGCCGCCTCCCGCTCGACCATCGCCCGCAGCGGTCCCTCGACGGCCGCCAGTTCGGCGTACGGGCCGCGCTGCACCACGCGTCCCGCGTCCAGGACGACGACCTCGTCGACGGCCTCGAGCCCGGCCAGCCGATGGGTGATCAGCACGGTCGTACGGCCCTCGGTGGCGGCGAGCAGGTCGGCGGTCAGCGCGTCGGCGGTCGGCAGGTCGAGGTGCTCGGCGGGCTCGTCGAGGACGAGGACGGGGAAGTCGGCGAGCAGTGCGCGGGCCAGCGCGAGGCGCTGCCGCTGGCCGCCCGACAGCCGTGCCCCGTGCTCCCCGACGAGCGTGTCCAGTCCGTCGGGCAGCCCGTCCGCCCAGTCGAGCAGCCGGGCCCGTTCCAGGGCGTCCCGCAGTTCGGCCTCGGTGGCGTCCTTGCGGGCCAGCAGGAGGTTCTCCCGCACGGAGCTGTCGAAGAGGTGCGCGTCCTGGGCGCACAGCCCGACGAGCCGCCGTACGTCGTCCCCGTCCAGTGCGGCCGCGTCCACACCGGCCAGCGTGTACGCACCGGCGTCCGCGTCCAGGAAGCGGAGCAGCACCTGTGCCAGCGTCGTCTTGCCGGACCCCGACGGGCCGACGACGGCGATCCGGCGGCCCTGTTCCAGGATCAGGTCGAAGGCGGCGAGCGCGTCCCGCTCCTGGCCCTCGTGACGCGCGGTCAGACCGCTGAGCACCACCGGGAAGGGCGCGTCGGGCGCCTGCCGCGGAGCCGACGGCTCCCGTACGGGCTCGGGCGCGTCCAGCACCTCGACGACCCGTTCGACGCTGCGGCCCACCCGCTGCCGGTACTGCACGGCGAGCGGCAGCCCGAGCACGGCCTCGAACGCGGCCAGCGGGGTGAGGACGACGACGGCCATCGACACACCGCTCAGCCGTCCGCCGGCGACCGCCTGGGCGCCCACGAGCGCGGTGGCGGCGACGGTGAGCCCGGAGACCAGCGCGGTGAGCCCGTCGCCGAGGGCGGTCGCGGTGGCGGCCCGTGCGGCGATCCGGGTGAGCACGCCGTCCGCCCGGCGGGCCTCGGCGGTACGGCCGGGCAGGGCCCCGGCGACGGTCAGTTCGGCGGTGCCGGTGAGCAGGTCCGTGACCCGGGTGGCGAGCACGCCCCGGGCCGGGGCGAGCCGGTGTTCGGCGCGGCGGGCCACGGCGCCGGTGACGAGCGGGACGCCCACGCCGGCCGCGAGCAGCCCGGCCGCGAGCACGGCACCGGCCTCGGGCAGCAGCCACGCCGTGAAGCCGACCGCTCCGGCGGAGACGATCGCGGCGGCGCCCGCGGGCAGCAGCCAGCGCAGCCAGTAGTCCTGCAGCGCGTCCACGTCCGCCACCAGCCGGGTCAGCAGATCGCCGCGCCGGGTGCGCCGCAGCCCGGCGGGCGCCAGCCGCTCCAGCCGCCGGTACACGGCGATCCGGGTGTCGGCGAGCATCCGCAGCACCGCGTCGTGCGACACCAGCCGCTCCGCGTACCGGAACACGGCCCGTCCGATACCGAAGGCGCGCGTCGCCGTCACCGCCACCATCAGATACAGCACGGGCGGCTGCTGCGAGGCGCGTGAGATCAGCCAGCCGGAGGTGGCCATGAGCCCGACGGCACTGCCGAGCGCCAGGCTGCCCAGCAGCAGCGCGAGACCCAGCCGCCCGCGCCGGGCCCCGGACATCGCCCGCACCCGGCCGAGGACGCCCCGCCCGACGGCCATGTCCCGCAGCACCTCACTGTCGGCGGCTTCCACGGGGTGGGCATGCTCGACCGGACGGCCGACGGCGGCCCGGTGCGGTGTGGCTTCCGACCTGAGCGGTGCCTCGGGTGCCGCCAGCCGTACGACCCGGTCGGCCACGTCGAGCAGTGCCGGGCGGTGCACCACGAGCAGGACGGTCCGGCCCACGGCCAGCCTTCGTACGGCCTCCACGACCTCGGCCTCCGTGGCGCCGTCCAGGGCGGCCGTGGGCTCGTCGAGGAGCAGCACGGGCCGGTCGGCGAGGAACGCCCGGGCCAGCGCGAGGCGTTGCCGCTGCCCGGCGGACAGCCCCGCCCCGTCCTCGCCGAGCACGGTCGCGGTGCCCTGGGGGAGCGCGTCGACGAACTCCAGCGCCCCGGCGTCCCGCAGCGCCCGGCGTACGGCGTCGTCGTCCGCGTCGGGTCGGGCCAGCCTTACGTTCTCGGCGACGGTCCCGGCGAACAGATGCGGGCGCTGCGGCACCCAGGCGACACGTGCGTGCCACTGCGCCGGGTCGAATTCCGCCAGATCGGCTCCCCCGACCAGGACGCGGCCCTCGGTGGGCCGTACGAAGCCCAGCAGGACGTTGAGCAGCGTCGACTTGCCGGCACCGCTCGGGCCGACCAGGGCGACCGTCTCACCGGGCTCGACCGTGAAGGACGCGTCCGACACGGCGTCGGTGGAGCGGCCGGGGTAGCGGACGGAGACGCCGTCGAAGGTCACCGCGCCCGGCGGGACCGCCGCACCGCCCGTGGCCGGTGCGGGGGTCTCCAGCACCTCGAAGATCTCCTCGGCGGCGGACAGTCCCTCGGCCGCCGCGTGGTACTGCGTGCCGACCTGGCGCAGCGGCAGATAGGCCTCGGGCGCCAGCACCAGGACGACCAGTCCGTCGTACAGGCTCATCTCGCCGTGCACGAGCCGCATGCCGATGGACACGGCGACCAGGGCCACCGAGAGCGTCGACAGCAGTTCCAGGGCGAAGGAGGAGATGAAGGCGATCCGCAGCGTGCGCATCGTGGCGCGGCGGTACTCGCCGGTGATCCGGCGGATCGACTCGGCCTGTGCCTTGGCGCGGCCGAACACCTTCAGGGTGGGCAGACCGGCGACGACGTCCAGGAAGTGGCCGGACAGCCGGGACAGCAGCCGCCACTGACGGTCCATCCGGGACTGGGTGGCCCAGCCGATCAGCATCATGAAGACGGGGATGAGAGGCAGGGTGCCGACGATGATCGCCGCCGACACCCAGTCCTCGGTCACGATCCGCGCCAGCACCGCCACCGGGACGACGACCGCCAGTCCCAGCTGGGGGAGGTAGCGGGAGAAGTAGTCGTCGAGGGCGTCGACCCCCCGGGTGGCGAGGGCGACCAGCGAGCCGGTCCGCCGGCCGTCCAGCCAGCCGGGTCCCAGCTCCGTCGCCCGCTCCAGCAGCCGCCCGCGCAGTTCCGCCTTCACCGCCGCGCTCGCCCGATGGGCGGCCAGCTCGGTGAGCCAGGCGACCAGCGCACGGCCGGCGGCCACCGCCACCAGCAGCACCAGGGGAGTACGCAGTTCGGCGGCCGACAGGCCCTGCTGGAAGGCGCCCACCACGGTCTCGGCGATGAGCATCGCCTGGGCGATCACCAGACCCGCTCCCACGGCACCCAGCGCGACGACCGCGATCAGGAACAGCCGGGTGGCGCGTGCGTACCGCAGGAGACGGGGGTCGATTGGTTTCACGTGAAACACACCTCAGTGCACGGGTTCGGCGATGTGCTGCGTACCGATCCGCTTGCGGAAGACCCAGTAGGTCCAGCCCTGGTAGAGCATGACGACCGGTGTGGCGATGACCGCGCACCAGGTCATGATCTTCAGGGTGTAGGGGCTCGACGAGGCGTTGGTGACCGTGAGGCTCCACTCGTCGTTCAGCGAGGACGGCATGACGTTCGGGAAGAGCGTCAGGAAGAGCATCGCCACGGCGGCCACGATGGTGACGCCGGAGAGGGCGAACGACCATCCTTCGCGTCCCGCCTGGTTGGCCACGAGCGCGGCGACCAGGGAGGCGACGGCCACGACGAGCGCGACCAGGCTCTGCCCGTCCCCGTTCTCGACCTGCGTCCAGAGCAGGAAGACCAGGGCCAGCGCCGCGGTCACGAGTCCGACGCGCAGGGCCAGGGCCCGCGCCCGCTCCCGGATCTCCCCCACGGTCTTGAGAGCCGTGAACACGGCACCGTGGAAGGTGAAGAGGGTCAGCGTCACCAGACCGCCGAGCAGGGCGTACGGGTTGAGCAGATCCAGGACGCCACCGACGTACTCATGGCTCTGGTCCAGCTTCACGCCCCGCACGATGTTGCCGAACGCCACACCCCACAGGAACGCCGGGAGCAGGGAGCACCAGAAGATGGCCTGCTCCCACCGGTGCTGCCATGTCTCCTCGGGCCGCTTGGCCCGGTACTCGAAGGCGACACCCCGGACGATCAGGCAGACCAGGATCAGCAGCAGCGGCAGATAGAAGCCGGAGAAGAGCGTGGCGTACCACTCGGGGAAGGCGGCGAAGGTGGCGCCGCCCGCCGAGAGCAGCCAGACCTCGTTGCCGTCCCAGACGGGGCCGATCGTGTTGATCAGCACCCGCCGCTCGGGCCGGTCGCGGGCGAGCAGCTTGGTGAGGACGCCGACTCCGAAGTCGAAGCCCTCCAGGAAGAAGTAGCCGATCCACAGGACGGCGATCAGGACGAACCAGACGTCGTGCAGTTCCATGACTGTGCAGCTCCCTCGGCCTAGTACGAGAAGGCCATCGGCTTGTCGGCGTCCCGGGAGTCGCCGCCGATCTTCGTGGGCGGGTTCAGGTCGGCCTCCGTCAGCTCGGGCGGACCGGCCTTGATGTACTTGACGAGGAGCTTGACCTCGACGACCGCGAGGACGGCGTAGAGCGCGGTGAAGACGATCATCGAGGTGAGGACCTCGCCCTGGGAGACACCGGGGGAGACCGCGTCACGGGTGCGCAGGACGCCGTAGACGACCCAGGGCTGGCGGCCCATCTCGGTGAAGATCCAGCCCCAGGAGTTGGCGATCAGCGGGAAGGCCAGGGTCCAGATCGCGATGCGCCAGTACCACCTGGTCAGCTTCGGGCCGAGCGCCTTGTGGGGCAGGAGGACCAGATGCGGCACCTCGTCGTCGCCGACCCGCAGATGCTGCGGCAGCAGGAACTTCTTCCGGGTCAGCCAGAGGCCCGCCAGCCCGATCGTGAAGGACGCCATGCCGAAGCCGATCATCCAGCGGAAGCCCCAGTAGGCGACCGGGATGTTGGGCCGGTAGTCACCGGGCCCGTATTTCTCCTGCTCGGCCTTGTTGATGTCGTTGATGCCCGGGACGTACGAGGAGAAGTCGTCCTTGGCCAGGAAGGACAGCAGGCCGGGGATCTCCACGGCGACCTTGTTGTGGCCCTTGTCGACGTCGCCGACGGCGAAAACAGAGAAGGGCGCCGGCTGCTCGCCGTCCCACAGGGCCTCGGCCGCGGCCATCTTCATCGGCTGCTGCTCGTACATGATCTTGCCGAGCACATCGCCGCTGACGGCGGTCAGCAGGCCGCCGATCGCGACGGTGACCAGGCCGAGCCGCAGCGAGGTCTTCATCTCGCGGATGTGCTTCTTGCGCAGCAGATGGAAGGCGGCGATGCCGACCATGAACGCGCCACCGGTGAGGAAGGCCGCCGACAGGGTGTGGAAGGCCTGGGCGAGCGCGGTGTTCTGGGTCAGCACGAGCCAGAAGTCGGTGAGCTCGGCCCGCCCCTTCGCCTCGTTGATCCGGTAGCCGACGGGGTGCTGCATCCAGGAGTTGGCGGCCAGGATGAAGTACGCCGACAGGATCGTGCCGATCGAGACCATCCATATACAGGCCAGGTGGATCTTCTTCGGCAGCTTGTCCCAGCCGAAGATCCACAGCCCGATGAAGGTGGACTCGAAGAAGAAGGCGATCAGGGCCTCGAAGGCGAGGGGAGCGCCGAAGACGTCACCGACGAAGCGGGAGTAGTCGGACCAGTTCATGCCGAACTGGAACTCCTGCACGATGCCCGTGACGACGCCCATCGCGATGTTGATCAGGAAGAGCTTGCCCCAGAACTTCGTCGCCCTGAGGTACTTCTCCTTCTCCGTGCGCACCCACGCGGTCTGCAGTCCGGCCGTGAGAGCGGCCAGCGAGATCGTCAGAGGGACGAACAGAAAGTGGTAGACGGTGGTGATGCCGAACTGCCATCGCGCCAGCGTCTCCGGCGCCAGAGCCAGGTCCACGTCGCCGCTCCTTACCTACGCTTGTGAAAGCGTTCACATTCACAAGCCATTATGCAGCACGCGTGTTCCCTTCCGTAGGGGGGTCCTGTTACCCGCGGTCAACCCAGGGGCCTGACCGGGATGCGATGCCCGGCCAGGCCCCTCGACCTGCTACTTCTCCTTGGGGAAGCCTTCCGCCACCTTCAGGAAGATGTCGTTCGCCTCGGCCTCGCCGACCGTCACCCGCACGCCCTCGCCCGGGAACGGCCGGACCACCACACCCGCCTGCTCGCACGCCTGCGCGAACGCGACCGTGCGCTCCCCCAGCCGCAGCCAGACGAAGTTGGCCTGGGTCTCCGGCACCGTCCAGCCCTGCCCGCGCAGACCCTCGACGACACGGTTGCGCTCGCACACCAACGAGCCCACGCGGCCGATCAGTTCGTCCTCCGCGCGCAGCGAGGCGATGGCCGCCTCCTGCGCGATCTGGCTGACGCCGAACGGGACGGCCGTCTTGCGCAGCGCCGCCGCGACCGGCTCATGGGCGATGGCGAAGCCCACCCGCAGACCGGCGAGGCCGTACGCCTTGGAGAAGGTCCGCAGGACGCAGACGTTCGG
This sequence comes from Streptomyces sp. RK62, assembly GCF_018070255.1. Taxonomy (NCBI): domain Bacteria; kingdom Bacillati; phylum Actinomycetota; class Actinomycetes; order Kitasatosporales; family Streptomycetaceae; genus Streptomyces; species Streptomyces sp. RK62. The sequence goes on from NZ_JAGPYD010000007.1 coordinate 162,745, forward strand.
GCGGTCGCGGTAGAGCTCCACGCCGTCCGGCACCTCGGGGTCGCGGATGAACTCGCGGTACGCCTCGTCCAGCACCACCAGGACGTCCTTGGGCACCCGGTCGAGGAACCGCTCGAGCTCGGCCCGCCTCACGACCGTGCCGGTCGGGTTGTTCGGGTTGCACACGAAGATCAGCCGGGTCCGCTCGGTGATCGCGTCGGCCATCGCGTCCAGGTCGTGCACATCGCCCGGCGTCAGCGGCACCTGGACCGACGTGGCGCCGCTGATCTGCGTGATGATCGGGTACGCCTCGAAGGACCGCCAGGCGTAGATGACCTCGTCGCCCGGACCGGAGGTGGCCTGGATGAGCTGCTGGGCCACACCGACCGAGCCGGTGCCGGTGGCCAGGTGCGTCACCGGGACGGCGAAGCGCTCGGACAGCTCGTCCATGAGCCCGGTGCACATCATGTCCGGGTAGCGGTTGAACGACGCGGCACAGGCGGCCACGGTCTCCATCACACCGGGCAGCGGCGGATACGGGTTCTCGTTCGAGGACAGCTTGTAGGCCACCGGCCCACCGGCCGCGGCGGGTTTGCCCGGCTTGTAGGTGGGGATCCCCTCCAGCTCGGCGCGCAGCTTGGGGCTCGTCTCGCTCACCGCAGTCCTCCTCGCGACCACCGGCGGCCCATCACCACCGCCGGCTCCAATACTCCTCACCTTATGAGGATTCGGCTCCGATGCGTACAGGGGAGGCGGACCGGCTGTCCGACCACTGCGTCACACCTCCATCCAGGGCATCGCCGCACGAAGGCGTACGAAAGCAGGGGCGCGCCGCACATATATCTATGCGCCGGTAGCTCGCGCCGTGGCGCGCATCCCTCGTGCAGGTGAGTTGAGACCTCTTCGAAACATCGGGCACGGGGCAGGCCCACACCCGCCGACACGTCACGTCCTACTATTGGATCGTTCAACTTCCTTGACTTCCAAGGGAATTGGCGTCGGATGACCATGCAGAAACGTGCCTGTCAACGCGTGCATATGCGTCCGCACTACCCCACCCCATGAGCCCTACTATCGGCTCGCCATGACAGCAGCAGGGAAGCACCAGGTGAGCCGCGCGGAAACCTCTCGTCGAGGCGGCCGGTCCAGCCGGGCGGGTATCAGAGACGTGGCCGCCGCCGCCGGGGTCTCCATCACGACCGTCTCCGACGCCCTCAACGGCAAGGGCCGGCTCCCCGACGCCACCCGACGCCATGTCCGCGAGGTCGCCGACCGGCTGGGCTACCGCCCGTCGGCCGCCGCCCGCACCCTCCGTACCGGCAAGTCGGGCCTCATCGGCCTGACCGTGACCACGTACGGGGATGAACCTTTCACCTTCACGGAGTTCGCGTACTTCGCGGAGATGGCCCGGGCCGCGACCTCGGCCGCGCTCGCCCGCGGCTACGCCCTCGTGATCCTCCCCGCGACCTCGCGCCACGACGTGTGGTCGAACGTCGCCCTGGACGGCACCGTCGTCATCGACCCCTCCGACCAGGACCCCGTCGTCAGCGAGCTGGTCCGGCAGGGGCTGCCGGTCGTCTCCGACGGCCGCCCGGCCGGCTCGCTGCCGGTCACCGCCTGGGTCGACAACGACCACGAGGCCGCCGTCCTCGGCATCCTCGACCACCTGGCCGACGCCGGCGCCCGCCGTATCGGCCTGCTCACGGGCACCACGACGGACACGTACACGCACCTGTCGACCACCGCGTATCTGCGCTGGTGCGAGCGGGTCGGCCAGGACCCGGTGTACGAGGCCTACCCGGCGCACGACCCGTGCGCGGGCGCCGTCGCCGCCGACCGGCTGCTCGCCCGCCCGGACCGGCCCGACGCGGTCTACGGCCTCTTCGACCCGAACGGCACCGATCTGCTCGCCGCCGCCCGTCGCTACGGCCTGCGCGTACCGGACGACCTGCTTCTGGTGTGCTGCAGCGAATCCACGGTGTACGCGAACACCGAGCCGCCCATCACCACGCTCTCGCTCAAGCCGCGCCGCATCGGCACGGCGGTCGTGCAGCTCCTCATCGACGCCATCGAGGGCGTCGACTCGGAGCAGCCGGTCGAGCAGGTGATACCGACGGAGCTGATCGTGCGCACCTCGTCCCAGCGACGCCCGCCGCGCACGACGGTCAGCCCGCCGAGGTCTCCCGAGGACCGCTAGGTCCTACCGGTCCGCTAGGACCGCTAGGACCGCTAGGACCGCTGGGACTGCCGGGACTTCCGGGACCGCTGGAAACGCGCCCCGGGGCACGTCGCACACAGGTCCGGGGGTGCGTCCGGGGCCGGTCGTCGAGTGGGCGATTTCCGGCCCGATCGGGGCGAAAGCCGCGTCGGACGGGAGTCCTGCTCCGATTCACCACCCCTGGGTCATCACATGGCGCGATCGGCATTCCTATGATGGGCCCACGACACCGCGGGCCGCTGCGACCAGGCAGTCCGAAGCGGTGCAGCTGCGGCGCGATGGTGGAGGGGTCTGATGACTCAGGGGGCCGGTCAGGGACCCGAGGTGGAGCGGACGGCGACGTTGCGCGACTTCCGGGTGCCCGCTTACGTCCACGAGACCGGTCCGTACGCCCACAGCGCGCACCCCGACGTGGTGCCACCGCCCGCCGAGACGTACCCGGAGACCTACCCCGAGGGATACACGCCCACCGAGCGCGACCTCCCGGTCATCCAGCGCGGTGACACGGTCCAGGTGCAGGTCGAGCCCGCCGCCGTCCCGGACCGGCAGACCACCGCCGGCCCCGGACCGCTGTTCGTCGTCGGCGACGTGCACGGCTATCTGGACGAGCTGACGGCCGCCCTGCGGGAGAAGGGCCTCATCGACGCGGCCGGCAGCTGGTGCGCGGGCACCGCGCGGCTGTGGTTCCTCGGCGACTTCACCGACCGCGGCCCCGACGGCATCGGCGTCATCGACCTCGTGATGCGGCTGTCCGCGGAGGCCGCCGCCTCCGGCGGCTACTGCAAGGCCCTCATGGGGAACCACGAACTGCTGCTCCTCGGCGCCAAGCGGTTCGGCGACACCCCCGTCAACTCGGGCGCGGGCACCGCCACCTTCCAGGCGGCCTGGCTGCTCAACGGCGGGCAGAAGACCGACATGGACCGCCTCCAGGACCACCACCTGCAGTGGATGTCCCGGCTCGACGCCGTCGAGGAGGTGGACGGACATCTGCTAGTGCACTCCGACACCACCGCCTACCTCGACTACGGCCGGTCCATCGAGGAGGTCAACGACACCGTCCGCGAGACGCTGACCCGCAACGACGCCGACGAGGTCTGGGACCTGTTCCGCAAGTTCACCAAGCGGTTCTCCTTCCGCGACGAGGGCGGCGCACAGGCCGTGCGCTCCCTGCTCGATACGTACGGCGGCACCCGCATCGTTCACGGCCACAGCCCGATCCCGTATCTGCTCGGCGAGGTCGGCTCCGAGGAGGGCGAGGACGACTCGGGTCCGCTGGTCGAGGGCCCGCACGTCTACGCGGACGGCCTCGCGATCGCGATGGACGGCGGTGTGACCATGGCCGGAAAGCTGTTGGTCCAGCAACTTCCGCTGCAGGTCTGACCGTCCACCGATGCCGCGTCCCCCGGTCACGGGGGGCGCGCGGAGGCGCGGACGGGGGCCCAATTTTGGCAAACCCCCTGTCACCGTGTGCCGTCACCGCTCTACCATCGGCTTATCCGTAGCAGGCTCCCCTCCGTTTCTGCCCGACGGCTCGTTGGCATGCGAGCCCCAAGCCCTACGGAGCATCGGGGGATGCACATGAACAGCGTTCCGCAGCACCTGCTCAGCGAGGACCGCCAGGACTACGAGCGGATCCTCGACGAGGCGCTGCGCTCCGCCCCACACCGCCCGGAACTGGCCGCGGTCGGACAGCGGCTCAACTCGGAACAACTGCGCACCATGGCGCTGAGCGCCACCGCCCTCATCACGGCCGCCGCGGCGATCGAGTACCAGCACTACGTGAAGGTCCGCGAGGAACTGCGCCAGCCGGCGCCGTCCACCCCGTCGTCCCGTGAATCCGGCTCCACCGAGCCGGGCGGGGGCGCGATGGGACTCGCCACCACCGTGGGAGAGGTCGCCGAGACCGCGGGGCCCGGCGTCGTGGCCGTCCTCGCGGTCCTGGCACCCGTCCTCGCCGGCACCGCCGCGGCGATATTCCTGCTCGTCGGCTACATCCTGAAGATGTTCAACCCCGAGCCGGCCTTCGCCCAGACGATGCTCACCACCGGATGGGTCTTCGGAGCCATCGCGGCGGCGGCCATCCTGGTCGCCGCCGTGGGCCTCCTGCTGACCGCCCTGCGCAACCGGCCCACCCTCGACGGCACGCCGTACGGCGCACTGAGCGAGGAAGTGGTCCTGGCCAGGGAGGCCTGGCGGGAAGCCCTGCTGGAACGGGGCATCCTGCCGTTCCTGCGGGACGCGCTCGCCGACGCCGGCACGGCGGCCGCCCTGCACCCCACGTCCCCGTCCGCTCCGGCGGGCCGGATGCCGAACCTCGGCTACGGCCGCCCCGGATTCAGCAGCCCGGACGAGGGCCCCGCCGGGGGCCACCGCCCGCGCTTCTCGAGCCCGGACTACACCAGCCCGGACTTCGGAGGCCCGGAGCACCAGCCGGAGTGACCCGCGGCCTACAGGCGCCGGGTGAGCTGCGCCTCGACTCGTTCGACGAGCGTGCGGCTGTAGGCATGGACCAGCGAGAGGTGGAAGAGTGCCGGCGCCAGCGGCGCCCAGCGGTGGACGCGGTCGTCCCGCAGCATGTACTTGACGACCGCCGCGGGCCGGAAGGGCACGTAGTCGATGGTCTGGTGCTCCCAGCGGTCCGCCACGCCCCGGCTCATGCGTGCCTGCAGGTCCGCGCTGCTCAGGTCCTTCAGCTTGGCGTAGAAGTGACCGCTCCAGTGGCGCTTGCCGATGTCCAGGACGAAGGCCAGCAGGTCGAGGGAGTATTCGTGGGGCTCCAGGGACAGCTCCTCGCGCATCCCCCGGCGGGCCACGGCATGCAGGTCCGGCGCGCTCCGTCCCGACGAGTCGATGTGCCGGGACAGGCCCTCGTTGACGGAGGAGTTCCAGACGCCCGGGGCCATCCGGACCCGGTCACTGCGCTGGCTGACCACGAGCATGTCGTCGGCGGTGACCACGGCTATGTTGACGGCGAAGCTGCACTGGAGGAAGGCCGGCGCCTCCAGGGGCCGGTCCGGATCCAGATAGCGGGACCGAGGCGTCGTACCGTCCGGAAGCCGGCGGTCGAGCTGCTGAGCGGCCAGGAAGGTGTAGTAGTCGGTCGGCCGCAGCCGCAGATGGACCTCGGGTCGCTCGTCGAGAGCGGTGCGTGAGATGTCGAAGGCCTCGACCGCGTACCGAGGCCCGTTCCACAGCGGAGTCCGCCCCTCGGCCCGCAACTGCTCGCTCTCCGCGGCGATCTCGCTCCGCCAGGGCCGCATGTCCGGAGGCAGCTCGATCTCATCGTCACGCACATGCACGTAGACGGTCTCGGGAGGGATCGGAGACTCCCCGTCCCCCTCGACGATCAGAGCGGACGTCTGCAGCGGCCCGAGCGAGAAGGTACGCCAGGCGGGCCCCGTCTCCTCCCGCCGTCCGAGGCTGCGGAGGGCCCGTGTCGAACGCTTCCGCAACCGGTACCAGGCGTCCTGCAACGGCTGCTGGAACAGCACCGCGAACAGCATGCCTATGACAGCGCCCACTACCCCGTTGGCAACATCGATCCCGGCCATAGACCCATCACCCTACGGATCTTGATCGACTCGGGCGGCGCCGTGTCCTGGTCGTTACTGAGCACCGAGCCCTCGTGCCCCGAAGTGAGGGCCGACAACGCATGGTCGCCGGCCCCCTTCGTCACCGTCCGGCAGTGAGTGCCCAGCGAACCCCGGAGGGAGCAGACACGCTCACGGTGCCGTGATCGCGAGCGCGCTTCAGTGACAACTGGTTGAAGGTGCTGCTGACTTCTCCCTCGACGCACTCAAGGGGAAAGCTCAACCCGACGGGTTCCACGGAGACGGTCAGCGTGCCCCGGCCCTGGCAGTTCACGAGGATCGACAGGGGCCCTGCCGTGATTCCGCCGCGGATCTCCATCTCGCGGTTGCCGGTGACGTTCACGGCCTGAGCCACGACCTCTCCGTCCGGAAGGACCGGAGCCTCGGTCACGGTCTCCCCCGGAATGTGTTCAGCACGGTCTGATGCCGACGAACTGGTCGGGGAGGCCGTGGCCCGGGGCGGCGAGCTGTGAGGAGAGGGCACGGCTCGCTCTGGCTCACTGGTACAGCCCGCCAATGCGACAACCGCTCCGATTCCGCCGATGGCGAGGCACTTCGTCAGCTTTCCCACAGATTCCAGCCCACGCGATAGGGGGAGTAACTGACAACCTTCTTCTCTGGGGTGGTCGTGCAATTCGAGTGAATCACGTAGCTGACCCCGGTGTGCTTGAGCCGGTAGACGCCGTACTTGGCGTGCGTGGTCCTGTGCGGCGGAGTGTCCACCGCGATGGAGTTCCCGAGCTTGGCCGTGAGTTTCGCCGTTACGGTGACATTGAACTTGGCCTTGATCGTGGCAAGCAGCCTGTTGACTGACGTTTCGAGCTCGCCTTGGATAGCGACCCCCACCTCGCCTGTGACTTCCGAGGTGAAGGTCGACCTGGCCGTTCTGGACGTGCCGTTGTGGTTCGCATTCGTGGGCCCCACGCCCTTGTGGTACTCCCCGTCGCGGGTCTTCGCCCTGTAGACGGACTGTGGTGCACCGCAGTCGGGGCCGTTAGGCGCATCGCCAGGTGTCGGCTTGCCCGTGTACGTGGGCTCGTCGTCGACCGCTTCTGCAGGAATTTCGGTGACCTGCTCCTCCGGCTCCCGCGGAGGGGCGGTGTTGATGACAGTGTCTTCTGCTGTGTCCGAGTCCGTGCTTTGGGATTGCCCAGCTCCGCTGCTGGGCGACGGCGACACTCCCTGATCCGCATGCGCAGTCCCGACCACTCCAAGGCAGAGCAGGAGTGCCGTGCTGGAAGCGACGGCAGTTCGGCGCGTTCGTACTCTCACAATTCCCCCAGGTCATGGCCGCTGGTCAAGCGGCCGAACGCCGAGAACACTACGGACCACACATGTACACATCAATAGCGTGATCAGTATTCTGAGCCCGACTTGAGGTAACGGCGCCGAGTCACGTGGCGTTCGCCAGGCGTGCGTACAGGCCTCAACAATTCGGGCGTGAACAAGTTGATCTTCCGCCCAACATCGCGTTGAACCCCGCAGATCAAAAGCGCACAGGGACCGGCACTCATTGAATCCACGAAATTCTGTCGGTGTCCCTCACGATGTGTGTGGGGACTCCGACACGTCAGAAGATCAGTCCGCGATCGGCAGGTACACCTCGATCTCCTCCTGGTGCCGCCGTGCCAGCGGCGGACGGTCCTGGAGATCTTCATCGGCTGGAGGCTTCCTTCGGAGATGGGCACGAAGCCGACCGGGGAAGCGCGATGATCGCGATTCCGTCCGGCTGCGCTACCGCCAGACGGCTGCCGTCCGGATGAAGCGCAGCCACCGGCGTCGGTACGTGGGTCACCCCGTAGCTGCCGACTCGCGATGAGACGACGACCTCCGGCCACTCCGCGAGAACGGCTCCGGTGGCCACGTCGATCAGCCGCGGGTACTCGCACAGCGCGATGACGCGATCGCCATGTCCGATGAGTGTGCCCATCGGAACCTCAAGCCGGTGCCTGTGCAGCCATTTCCGCTCAGAGATCGACCAGACGCCCAACTGCTCTGGCCCCAGCACTCCCAGGTCACCCTCGTCGGCTTCGGCTTCGCCCGTCGCCACCGCCAGGCGATCGCCGTCGAGCCAGCAGGCGGCGTCGATCTCGGCGTCCGCCCAGCTCCCCGGTGGCAACAGGCCCTCGTCGTCGAGCACGGCCGGTTCTGTCAGTGCCCGTTCGAGGTCGTACACCCGGGCGATCCCGAACGGACTCCACAGCCAGCCGGCCGAGAGGAGGTGCTTGCCGTCGGTGCTCATGGCGAGTCTGGAATGGAAGACGTCGATCGGCGTCCGCTCGCCATGAGTGAGCCGCTTACCCGTTGCCACATCCTCGACCTCGATGACCTCATAGGCCTCGGGGCAGTGCACGAGCACCTCCCGACCGTCGGCCAGCGCGCCGAGCGCCACCGGGTAGTCGAAGTCCTCGGCGTGGTAGTGGCTCCGGTTGAGCTCACGAACGATCCGCTGTCCGTCGAGGAGCAGGGCTTTCGTCCCCCGCTCGGTGTACGTGACGGTGTACCGGCCGGACGGTGAGACGACGGCCCGGTCGAAGGGGTACGCGTACAGCTGCCGTGACTGGTGCTCGGCGCCGTCGGATGTCCAGCGCCGTCCCCCATCCACTCTGTCGACGAGGTCGTCCCCGTCCCACATCAACGACCGCACCTTGCCGGTCGCCTGCCACCGCACCACCTCGGTGCTGTCCATCGTTGCCCTCCACACGCGGACGTAGGCCGTACGTCCTCGACGCATCATGGTGGAGCAACCACGGTCGCGTCGCCGCATTACGGATCGACTCGGGCCCGCGAACTCCGTGGGGCGCGGGCCCGAGTCGTCGTTCCGGGTGCTGGGTCAGTCCGCCAGGGGCAGGTACACCCTGTTGCCCGCTGCCGCGAACTCCTTCGACTTCTGGGCCATGCCCTGTTCGATCTCGCCCTCGATCTCCTCCTGGGTGCCGCCGTGCCGGCGGCGAATGTCCTGGGAGATCTTCATCGAGCAGAACTTCGGTCCGCACATGGAGCAGAAGTGGGCCGTCTTGGCCGGCTCCGCCGGGAGCGTCTCGTCGTGGAACTCGCGGGCCGTGTCCGGGTCGAGCGCCAGGTTGAACTGGTCCTCCCAGCGGAACTCGAAGCGGGCGTCGGACAGCGCGTCGTCCCACTCCTGCGCGCCGGGGTGGCCCTTGGCGAGGTCGGCCGCGTGCGCGGCGATCTTGTAGGTGATGACGCCGGTCTTGACGTCGTCGCGGTTGGGCAGGCCCAGGTGCTCCTTGGGCGTCACGTAGCAGAGCATCGCGGTGCCCCACCAGGCGATCATCGCGGCGCCGATGCCCGACGTGATGTGGTCGTAGGCCGGAGCCACATCCGTCGTTAGCGGGCCGAGCGTGTAGAACGGGGCCTCCTCGCAGATCTCCTGCTGGAGGTCGATGTTCTCCTTGATCTTGTGCATCGGGACATGACCGGGGCCCTCGATCATGGTCTGCACGTTGAACCGCTTGGCGATGGTGTTGAGCTCCCCGAGCGTCCTCAACTCCGCGAACTGCGCCTCGTCGTTGGCGTCCGCGATCGACCCCGGCCGCAGGCCGTCGCCGAGGGAGTACGTCACGTCGTAGGCGGCGAGGATCTCGCAGAGCTCCTCGAAGTTCTCGTACAGGAAGCTCTCCTTGTGGTGCGCGAGGCACCACGCGGCCATGATCGAGCCGCCGCGCGAGACGATGCCCGTCTTTCGGTTCGCGGTGAGCGGCACGTACGGCAGGCGCACGCCCGCATGGACCGTCATGTAGTCCACGCCCTGCTCGGCCTGCTCGATGACCGTGTCCTTGTAGATCTCCCAGGTCAGTTCCTCGGCCTTGCCGTCGACCTTCTCCAGCGCCTGGTAGAGCGGCACCGTGCCGATGGGCACAGGGGAGTTGCGCAGCACCCACTCGCGGGTGGTGTGAATGTTGCGGCCGGTGGAGAGGTCCATGACCGTGTCGGCGCCCCAGCGGGTCGCCCAGGTCATCTTCTCGACCTCCTCCTCGATGGAGGATGTCACGGCGGAGTTACCGATGTTGGCGTTGACCTTCACCAGGAACCGCTTGCCGATGATCATCGGCTCGATCTCCGGGTGGTTGACGTTGGCGGGCAGAACCGCCCGGCCCGCGGCGATCTCCTCACGGACCACCTCGGGGTCGACGTTCTCCCGGATCGCCACGAACTCCATCTCAGGAGTGATCTCCCCGCGACGGGCGTACGCAAGCTGCGTGACCGCCCGGCCGTCACGGCTGCGCCGGGGCTGACGCGGCCGTCCCGGGAACACCGCGTCGAGGTTGCGCAGACCTCCGCGCGGCGCCGTGTGCTTGATGCCGTCGTCCTCGGGCCGGACGGGCCGGCCCGCGTACTCCGCGGTGTCCCCGCGGGCGATGATCCAGTTCTCCCGCAGCGGAGGCAGCCCCCGACGGACGTCGGTCTCGGCGGCTGGATCGGTGTACGGGCCCGAGGTGTCATACAGCGTGACCGACTGCCCGTTGGTGAGGTGCACCTGGCGGACCGGCACCCGCAGATCGGGGCGTGAGCCCTCGACATACGCCTTGTGCCAGCCGATGGACTTCCCGGCCTCGGTGGAGGATTCGCTCTGCACGGGCGTTTCGTCCTGGTTCGAGGCAGGCGTGCGCGCGTCCTTGATGGTCATGAGACCTACTCCCTACGCCGGCATTACCCGGTAACAGGTTCGGCGGTCGACGCAGCGATATCCGTCTGCCGATGTTTCATGTGAAACATCGCTGGGACGGAGGTCAGCGCCCTCTCAGCCCGGTGCTCCGAGCTCCCGCGTGTACAAAGGTGGTTCTACGCTAACGTCAGTTCGGGCGCGGTGAACAGAGGGCCCCCGCCGTTCTTGCGATGATCGCAGGGTGACCACGATGCATGAACCTCCGTTCCCTCCGCCCGAACCGCGCCGAGACTCAGGCCCCGACAACGGCACCGCACAACGCAACGACCGTCAGGGCGGCTGGAGTTCGGGAGCGCCCGGAGGCGGCTCCGACGGCGGACACGGGCACGACCCCGGTCACGGGCATGGTTCCGGGCCCGGCTCCGGCTCCGGTCATGGGCACGGTCATGGGCATGGGCATGGGCATGGGCACAGCCACTCCCACGGTCCGGCCGCTCCGGTCTCCCGTCATCTGCGCAAGGTCATCGCGGCCGTCCTGATCCCGTTCGCCGCCGCGGTCGTGGTCGGCCTCGCCGTGCTCTGGCCGGGCGGCGCCCCGGCGCACGAGCGCACCGGGGTCGGCTTCGACCGGCAGACCCAGCAGGCCACGGTCACCAAGGTGGTCGAGCTGAGCTGCAAGGAGGTGGGCGCCGGAGGAGTACCGCCGACCGGCGACACCTCCACCCCCTCGGGCTCCTCCGCGGTGCGCGAGGAGAGCGGCACCTGCAAAAAGGCGACGATCCGCGTCGACACGGGGAAGGACAAGGGCCGTACGTTCACGGAGGTCGTCCAGCCCGACCAGTCACGGCAGTTGAGCGAGGGCCAGGAGGTCGTGGTCGCCTACGAGCCCTCCGCTCCCAAGGACCTCCAGTACGCGGTCACGGACGTCAACCGGCGCGTCCCGCTGTCGGTGCTCGCCGGGATCTTCGCCGTCGCCGTCGTACTCGTCGGACGGCTGCGGGGCGTCATGGCCCTGGTCTCCCTGGCGATCAGCTTCCTGCTGCTCAACTTCTTCATCCTGCCGGCGATCCTGCAGGGCTCGAACCCGCTGGTGGTCGCCGTGGTGGGAGCGAGCGCCATCATGCTCATCGCGCTCTATCTGTGTCACGGTCCATCGGCACGGACGTCCGTCGCGGTCCTCGGCACCCTGATCTCGCTCCTGCTGATCGGCGTCCTGGGCTCGGTGTTCATCGACTGGGCCGCGCTGACCGGCAACACCGACGACAACACCGGCCTCATCCACGGCCTGTACCCGTCGATCGACATGAGCGGACTGCTGCTGGCCGGGATCATCATCGGCTCGCTCGGTGTGCTCGACGACGTGACGGTCACCCAGACCTCCGCGGTCTGGGAGCTGCACGAGGCCAACCCCACGATGGGCTGGCGCGGGCTGTACCGGGCCGGTATCCGCATCGGACGCGACCACATCGCGTCCGTCGTCAACACCCTCGTCCTCGCCTACGCGGGTGCCGCACTGCCCTTGCTGCTGCTCTTCTCCATCGCCCAGAGCGGTGTCGGCACGGTCGCCAACAGCGAGTTGGTGGCCGAGGAGATCGTGCGCACGCTGGTGGGCTCCATCGGACTCGTCGCCTCCGTGCCGGTGACCACGGCCCTGGCCGCCCTGGTGGTGTCGGCCGACCGACCCGAGCCCGGCAGGGCGCCGGCGCCTGCGGGGGCCCAGCCGGCCGTTGCGGGCACCGCACCGGCCATGGGACGGAGTACACGGGGTGGACGGGGTCGGCGCCGCAAGCGGTGAGGCGCCGGCGTGAGGCGCCCCGTCAGGCGCCCTCGAGGGGCATCCCGAGAGCCGTCCCATGAGGTGCCCCACCTCCGCTGAAGCGTTACGCCACCCCCACCCCCCGCCGCCACGCGACACGTCAGCCCGCGCTCTGCTCCTCCGCCAGGATGCGGTCCAGGGCCTCGTCGAGATGCGCGTCGAAGTCGGCGAGCGCCCCCTCCTGTCCGAGCGGTACCAGCTTGTCGGTGCGGTCCAGGAAGGCCACGAGCGGGGCGACGGAGGAACGGAACAGCGCCTGGTCCAGGCCCACCTGGAGCCGGATCAGCACATCGCCGAGGGTGTCGGACCCGGCCGGTGAGACCCGTACATCGCCTTCCCCGCAGGGCCGGCCCACCCCGTCGACCAGCAGCTCGCGGCCGAAGGCCCAGGTGACCGGGGCGTCACCGGGCAGATGGAAGGTGAGCCGCACGGCGTAGGGATCACAGCACTCGTAGCGCAGTTCGACCGGGATGCGGAAGGAGAGCTCCTCGGAGACGAGAAAGCTCATCATGACCTCTGCCTGTACGGACTCGCGCATCGCCTACCCCGTCGGTTGCCTTCGACTGGCCGGGACGACCCCGACACTGGTGGAATCTTGCTGAACGTACACGAGAGATCACAAGGAGTGAGTTTTCAGATACTGATAGAGAGCGCGAGTGACCCCAGAAGCCGGCCGATCTCGACCTGGAGCTGACGCACCGCCGACGGCAACCGGTCGGCCTGGTGGAAGGGGAGGGACAGGGCCATCGTCGCGGCCGTCGTGCCCACCGTGATGGGAATCGCCGCACAGACCGTGCCCAGCGCGTACTCCTGACGCTCGGTCACCGGCGCCATCCGCCCGGCCTGGTCCAGGCGTCGTAGCAGGCTGGCGCTGTCCCGGACGGTGTAGGGCGTGATGGCGCGCACCGGATGCCGGTCCAGATGGTCGCGCCGGGCCTCCTCGTCCAACTGGGAGAGCAGACACTGGCCGATGGCGTGGGCATGGCCGGTCTCACGGAAGTCGGCCCACTCCTGCACCGCCGGATTGCCCGGGGTGTCGGAGACGCACATGACCTCGATCTCACCCTCGCGGTACTGGGCGTAGTAAACCGGGACACCGATCGCGTCACGCCATCGAGCGAGTGCGTCGACCATTGTGCTGCGACGTTTCTGCTGGGCGCTGCTGCTGCTCAGCCGCACGGCGGCGTCACCGAGGAAGAACAGCCCCTTGTCGCGGCGCAGATAGCCCTCGTGCACCAGGGTGCGCAGCAGGTGGTAGGCCGTGGGCAGCGCCAGGCCCGTCTCCCGGGCGAGTTGCTTGGCGGGAGCGCCGTACGTATGACCCGCGACGCACTCCAGCAGGCGCATGGCGCGCTGCACGGATCCGATGAGGGTCGCGGACGGCGGCTGCTCCGGGGGTGCCGGGGCCGTCTCGGAGACCGGCGTCGTCTGCCGGGGGACCTGGGGCACCGAGCAGGGGCGCGGCTGTTCCAGGGGGTGGTGGGTCGGTGTGGGTGGGGCGGTGTCAACCGTGGCCAAGGTCACTCCCGAGGGGCGAGGGGGAGCCCGTGCGGGGGAACACGGGGAGGGGTGCACGCCGCTCGCGGGGACGGCCCCGCGTCGATTCACGGACTCTATTGGCCCGTCGTCCCTGACGGCCGCACGGCCGGGAAAACTTCCCTCGCCCGAGGGAACCGGTGATTCCTGTTACCGCCCACCGGTCCCCGGAGACCTCACCAGTCGCCGCGCGACGACGAACTCGACGTGAACTTCCTGACGACGTAGATCAGTCCGCCGACCAGGGCCACGAAGACCAGCAGCTTGAAGAGCAGTCCGATCACGAAGCCGACGACGCTGGCTATCAGCCCGCCGAACACGACCAGGGCGATGACCGGCACCGCGATCCACTTCACCCACCACGGCAGTCCCGCGAAGATCTCACGCATCGCCCTTTTCCTTACCTCTCCGCCCGTCCAGTGCGGGTCCTGACTGTCGAGGGGAATCCCATCCGATTCCCTGCACCCGATGCTAGGACCGGCAGGTGGTCCGGCGGGGGCCTCGCAGCCCTTGTCCTCCCCTGATCGAACCCTGAGGGAACCCCGAGACGCGAAGTCAGTTCTCGGGCGGAGAGAAGACCACGAGCACCCTCAGGTCCTCGCTGATGTGGTGGAACTTGTGCGCGACCCCGGCCGGGACGTAGACGACGCTCCCCCGCGCCACATGCGTCGTCTCCAGGCCGACGGTGATCTGGGCGCGGCCGCTCACGACGAAGTAGACCTCGTCCTGGTTGTGCGGTTGTTGTGGATCGTGCTCGCCCGCGTCGAGCGCGTACAGCCCGACCGACATGTTCCGCTCTCGCAGAAACTGCAGGTAGGCACCGTCGTTGGCGGCACGCTCCGCCTCCAGTTCATCCAGCCGGAAGGCCTTCATCGCAGTCATCCGCCCTCGTCGCAGTGCTCTTGGCCGATCTCGTCTGCCACGATCAGACACATGAAGAATTTCGTAGTCAAGACGATCGCCAACGCCGGCGCCCTGGCCGTGGCCGTGTGGCTGATAGACAACATCACGCTGACCGGCGACAGCACCGGCAAGAAGGCCGCGACGCTGCTGCTCGTCGCGCTCATCTTCGGCCTCGTCAACGTCGTGGTGAAGCCGGTCGTGAAGCTGTTCAGTCTGCCGCTGCTCATCCTGACGCTGGGCCTGTTCACCCTCGTCGTCAACGCCCTGATGCTGCTGCTGACCTCGTGGCTCGCCGACAAGGTCGACCTGAGCTTCCATGTCGAGGGCTTCTGGACGGCCGTCCTGGGCGGCCTGATCATCTCGGTCGTCTCCTGGGCGCTGAACGTCGTCCTGCCCGACGGTGACTGAGCGCGCCATGACCTACCGCGTCTGCTTCGTCTGCACCGGCAACATCTGCCGCTCCCCGATGGCCGCGTCCGTCTTCCGGGCCCGGGTCGAGGAGGCCGGCCTCGACGGCCTGGTCGAGGTCGACAGCGCCGGCACCGGCGGCTGGCACGAGGGCGACCCGGCCGACCCGCGCACCGTCTCCGTCCTCGAGGAGCACGGCTACGACAGCGAGCACACGGCCCGGCAGTTCCGGACCTCCTGGTTCGAACGCGTCGACCTCGTGGTCGCCCTCGACGCGGGTCATATGAAGGCGCTGCGCCGGCTGGCCCCGACGGCGGACGACGTGGCGAAGGTCCGGCTGCTGCGTTCCTACGACCCCGCCGCGGGCGAGGACCTCGATGTGCCCGACCCCTACTACGGTGAGCGGGACGGCTTCGAGGAATGCCTCACGATGGTGGAGTCGGCGAGTACGGGCCTGCTCACAGCGGTCCGCGAAGAGGTGGAGGGCAGGACGGCATGAGCGGTACGCAGGGACAGGCACCGGTTCCGGGGGACGGCACGCGCGCGGTGCGGGCCGGGCTGCCGGAGCCGGTCAAGTACGAGCCGACCCTGCCGGGACCGGTCTTCGCCGCCCACTACCACCTGCCGGGCGAGCCCACGGGCGCGTACACCTACGGCCGGGACGAGAACCCGACCTGGACGCACCTGGAGCGGGCCATCGGCAGCCTGGAGGCGCCGGGGGAGGACGACGTCGAGACGCTCGTGTTCGCGTCCGGCATGGCCGCCATCTCCTCGGTGCTCTTCTCCCAGCTGCGGGCCGGTGACGCCGTGGTCCTGCCCAGCGACGGCTACCAGGTGTTCCCTTTGGTCCGCGAGCAGTTGGAGGCGTACGGCATCGAGGTGCGCACCGCGCCGACCGGCGGTGACGCGCAGCTCGGCGTCCTGGACGGCGCCCGGCTGCTGTGGATCGAGACGCCGTCCAACCCCGGCCTCGACGTGTGCGACATCCGGCGCCTCGTCGAGGAGGCGCACGCGCGCGGGGCGCTCGTCGCCGTCGACAACACCCTCGCCACCCCCCTCGGGCAGCGGCCGCTGGAGCTGGGCGCCGACTTCTCGGTGGCCAGCGGCACCAAGCAGCTGACCGGCCACGGCGATGTGCTGCTGGGCTATGTCACCGGCCGCGACCCGGAGGCCATGGCGGCCGTACGGCGCTGGCGCAAGATCGTCGGCGCGATCCCGGGGCCGATGGAGGCGTGGCTCGCCCATCGTTCCCTGGCGACGCTGCAGTTGCGGGTGGAGCGGCAGAACGCCACGGCGCTGGCCGTCGCCGAGGCGCTGCGGGACTGGCCGGAGGACCTCGCCGTGCGGTATCCGGGGCTCCCCAAGGACCCGTCGCACGCCGTCGCCGCGCGGCAGATGCGGCGGTTCGGCTGTGTCGTGTCCTTCACGCTGCCCTCGCGCACCCGTGCCGAGCGGTTCCTGGAGGCGCTGCGGCTCGTCGACGACGCCACCAGCTTCGGCGGTGTGCGCTCCTCGGCCGAGCGGCGCGGGCGCTGGGGCGGGGACGACGTACCGGAGGGCTTCATCCGGATGTCGGTCGGCGCCGAGGACCCGGAGGACCTGGTCACGGACGTCCTGCGGGCCCTGGAGGAATCGGCGCGGTGAGCTGCGCCGGGGGGGTCGGGCGGTCCGAGCCTCCCCCCTCGTGGCTCGGACCGCCCCGGTTCCCGGTTCTGCGCGCGAAGAACCGCGCGACCAAGGCTAGTTGACTGTCTGTCAGTGTCCAATCACAGTAGCGACAGAGACCTATCGACATATTTATAGTTGGGCCCTGCCCTGGGGGTGGGGAGAAGGGCGGGGAAGGGGAGGACGGTGGCATGGATCTGGCCTTGCTGCGCACTTTTGTGACCGTGCACCGGGCCGGTTCCTTCACCCGCGCCGCGGCACTGCTCGGGCTGTCCCAGCCGGCCGTGACCTCGCAGATCCGCACGCTGGAGCGCCAGTTGGGGCGCCCCCTGTTCCTCCGGCAGGCGCGCGGCGTGACCCCGACGACCATCGGCGACGAACTCGCCCACAAGGCGGCCCCCCATCTCGACGCCCTGGTGGAGATCACCGAGACCGGTCTCGACGACGAGTCCTCCTTACGGTCGCTGCATCTCGCCGGGCCTCCCGAGTTCACCGCCGAGCGCGCGCTGCCCGCCCTCACCGGCCTGACCGGCGACGACAACCAGGGTTTCGCCCTGCGCGCCTCCTTCGGCACCGCGGAGGAGACCCTCGAAGGGCTGGCCGCCGGACATCATGATCTGGCCATCACGACGGCCCGTCCGCGGGGCGCTCTGCTCACGGCGACTGCGCTCTGCGACGAGGAGCACGTCCTGGTCGCGGCTCCCCACTGGGTCGAGCGGATCGGCGCGGGTCATCTCCGCCACAAGGGCGCACACGCGCTGGAGGACGTCCCCGTCGTGGAGGTCCACGAGTCCCTGCCGTTCGTCTCCCGCTACTGGGCCTCCGTCTTCGACTCCCGTCCCGCCGCGCCCGGCACCGTGATCGTCCCGGATCTGCGCGCGGTCCTCGCCTGCGCGGTCGCGGGCGCCGGGCTGGCGGTGCTGCCGCGCTATCTCTGCGCGGACGCCCTCGACCGGGGCGAGGCCATCGCCCTGCACGATCCGCCGGTGCCACCCCTGCGGACGTACTTCCTGGTCGTCCGTACCGGCACCCTGGCCATGCCGCATATCGCACGGGCTCACGAGTGGCTGCTCCGCGCTGCGGCGGACTGGGCCTGACCTGGGCTTTTGCGGTGGTCACCCGGTGGGCGTGATCGGTGACACCCCGCGATGTTTCACGTGGAACCAGCCGGGCCACATTTCCTCCATGACCGTCCGACCCGTGGTCAAGCGGACCGCCCGCGCCGTTCTCCTGGACGGCGACGATCTGATCCTGATCAAGCGCACCAAGCCGGGCATGGATCCGTACTGGCTCACGCCCGGAGGCGGTGTCGAACCGACGGACTCCACCGTCGTCGACGCACTGCACCGCGAGGTGTACGAGGAACTGGGCGCCAAGATCACCGATGTGGTGCCCTGCTTCGTCGACACCGTCGAGCACATCGGTCACGACGAGGCCTCGACCGGAGTGAAGGTCCAGCACTTCTTCGTCTGCCATCTGGAGTCCATGGACCCCGCCCTGCGGCACGGCCCCGAGGTGGACGAGCCCATCGGCGAGTACGAGATCGTGCGCGTGCCCTTCAACAGGGTCGGGATCGCCTCCGTGCACCTGGTCCCGCTGTCGCTGCGGCACTACCTCGACGGGAACATCGAGGGCGTACGCGCCTTGCATGCTCCTGATCTGGGCTGACGCGAACGCTCGCGGTGTGCCCAAAAGCTCGTAAGCGTCACTCGAAATTGGTGGACGACCGGGTCACTTGTCAGACAGCCTGACGTGCGTGCCGACACCTTCCCTCGCCGCTCTGCCCATCCGCCGTCTCACACATCGCGACCTCGTCGCCTGTGCCGATCTGTCCGAGGACCGGGGCTGGCCCCGCGAGGAACACAAGTGGGGACTGCTGCTGACCGCCGGCCGTGGATACGGCATCGACGCACCCGACGGCGGCCTTGTCACCGCCTGTGTCGTCACCGAGTACGGACCACGGGACCGGCCCGACCTGGGGGCCATCGGCATGGTCCTGGTCGCCGAGCGGTACGCCCGCCAGGGCGTCGGCCGGCGTCTGATGCGCCATGTCGTCTCCGCGATGGGCACGACTCCCCTGACCCTGCACGCCACCCCGAACGGCCGCCCGCTCTACGAGGAGCTGGGCTTCAAGACCACGGGCCGGGCGGAGATGGTGAGCGGGCCCTTCACGCCGGGCGACTTCCGGCCCTCGGTTCCCACGCGCGCGGCGACGGCCGAGGACCTTCCGGCGATTCTGCGCCTGGACGAGGAGGTGTTCGGGGCGGATCGCACGCACATCATCACGCGGCTGCCCGCCTTCGCCGATCAGCTGCGGGTGGCCGAGGACGGCGGCCGGATCATCGGGTACGCGAGCGCCTGGCCGAACATGGCCACGCATGTGGTGGGCCCCCTGGTGGCCCGGGACACCGAGACGGCCCAGGCGCTGATCGCCTCCCTCGCCGCCCACACCGACCGTCCCCTGCGCACCGACATCGACGTACGCCACGAGGAGCTGCTGACCTGGGTGAAGCGGCACGGTCTGCGGTCCGTGGCCTTCAACGCGGTCATGACCTACGGCATCCCGGAGCTGCCCGGCGACTGGAGCCGGCGCTTCGCCCCGCTGACGGTGGCGGCCGGCTGAAGCAGCATGCCGAAGCGCCGGTTCCCCGCGGGAGGCCGGCGCTTCGTGCGTCCGCGTGCGCGTGCCGTCAGAGGACGGTGTCGATGGCCGTAGCCGCGAACTGGTGGTCCTGCTCGGGTGCGCCACCACCCACACCGATCGCCCCGATCAGCCGGCCGTCACGGTGGATCGGCAGACCGCCCGCGATGAACAGCAGCGGCCGGTCGAGCGCGGTCGGCAGGGTGTGGAAGGGGGCTCCGGGCTGGACGGCGTCCACGAGGTCGGCCGTGGGGGCGTTCAGCTGCAGCGCCGTGTAGGCCTTGCGGGTGCTGGTCTCGCCCGAGATCAGCACGGCGCGGTCGTCGCGGCGGAAGGCGAGCAGATGGCCTCCGGCGTCCAGGACGGTGATGCTGACCGACACTCCAGCCGCCTCGGCGGCGCGCTGGGCGGCGACGACGAGGGCGTCGGCGTCCTGGCTGGTCAGAGGGGTGACTGCGGTCGCGGTGGTCATGGGTTCTCCTTGTGTTGCGGTACTGCGGGGGAACTGCGAGGGGATTGGTCGGGGTGGCCCGGGGGTGCGGGGGCGGCCCTGACCCCGCACCCGGATCGGCTCAGTGGTGGACGACCCGGATCGGCTCAGTGGTCGACGACCCGGATCGGCTCAGTGCTGGACGGCGGCTTCCGGCTCTACGGCGGCGTGGCGGCCCCTGACGGCGGTGTCCGCAGCGGTCTTGCCACGGCGCTCCAGCGCGGCCGAGAGGAAGGCGAGCAGCAGCGCGGCCGCGGCGAGGGCGGCGCCGACCCAGTTGGGGGAGGTGTAGCCGAAGCCGGCGGCGATGACGATGCCGCCGAGCCAGGCGGAGAGGGCGTTGCCGAGGTTGAAGGCGCCGATGTTCACGGCCGAGGCCAGCGTCGGGGCGCCGTGCGCCTGGTCGAGGACGCGCTTCTGCAGCGGGGGCACGGTGGCGAAGCCCAGGGCACCGATCAGGGCGATGCTGATCGCCGCGAGGATCTTGTTGTGCGCGGTGACCGTGAACAGTGCGAGCACGACGGCGAGGGCGCCGAGGGACACGTACAGCATGGGCATCAGCGCGCGGTCGGCGTACTTGCCGCCGATCAGGTTGCCGCCGACCATGCCGAGGCCGAACAGGACCAGCAGCCAGGTCACGGAGCCGTCGGCGAAGCCGGCGACGTTCGTCATCATCGGCGCGATGTAGGTGATGGCCGCGAAGACGCCGCCGAAGCCGAGGACCGTCATCGCCATAGCGAGCAGCACCTGGGCGTTCTTGAAAGCGGCCAGCTCGTGGCGCAGCCGTACGCCCTGCGGCTTGGGCATGTCGGGGACCAGCTTGGCGATACCGGCGAGGCCGATCAGTCCGAGCAGGGCGACGATCATGAAGGTGATCCGCCAGCCCGCGGCCTGTCCGACGAACGTGCCCAGCGGGACGCCGACGACGTTGGCGACGGTCAGACCCGTGAACATCATCGCGATGGCGCCGGCCTTCTTGTCGGGGGCGACCAGATCGGCCGCGACGACCGAGCCGATGCCGAAGAAGGCGCCGTGGGCGAGTGAGGCGACCACGCGGCCGATCAGCATGACGGTGAAGGAGGGGGCGATGGCGGAGAGCAGGTTGCCGGCGACGAAGAGTCCCATCAGCAGCATCAGCATCCGCTTGCGCGTGACCTTGGTGCCGAGCACGGTCATCAGCGGAGCGCCGAGGACCACACCCAGGGCGTAGCCGGTCACCAGCAGTCCGGCGGTGGGGATGGAGACCCCGAAGTCACCCGCGACCTCGGGCAGCAAGCCCATGATCACGAACTCGGTCGTCCCGATTCCGAAGGCCCCGATCGCGAGGGCCAGTAGCGCGAGAGGCATGAAGGGGTACCTTCCCGAACGATTGCAGGTGCGCTTTACGAGTGATGACAATACTTGCAGACGCGCTTTAATTGCAAGCGCGGTCTATTGCAGGCGTGCTCTACTCTGGTTTCAGCCCACCCCGGGAGGACATGCCATGACAGCGACGGATCCCGCACTCACCGCCCTCGCCCAGGGCTGGTGCGCCCTCTCCCTGCTGCACGGCAGGATCGAGGCCCACATCGAACGCGCCCTGCAGACCCACCACGACCTCAGCGTCCGCGAGTACTCCCTGCTCGACGTCCTCAGCCGCCAGCACAACGGCGAAGGCGGCCACCTGCAGATGAAACAGGTCGCCGACGCCGTCGTCCTCAGCCAGAGCGCCACCACCCGCCTCGTCACCCGCCTCGAGGACCGCGGCCTGCTCTCCCGCTACCTCTGCCCCACCGACCGACGCGGCATCTACACCGACGTCACCGACGCCGGACTCACCCTCCTCGCCGAAGCCCGCCCCACCAACGACAAGGCGCTTCGCGAAGCCCTCGACGAAGCCGCCCGCAACCCCGAACTCGCCCCCCTCGTGCGCGTGGTGGAGTCGCTTCCGGCCTCCGCATAGGGTGCGGGAATGGGAGATCTTGAGATACGGCCCGCGGTCGCCGAGGACGTCCCCGCCATCGTCGGCATGCTCGCCGACGATCCGCTGGGCGCCCAGCGGGAGTCACCCGACGATCTGACGCCCTACCTGGCCGCTCTGGAGCGCCTCCAGGGTGATCCTCACCAGCATGTGGTCGTGGCCGTCCGGGAAGGCCGCGTCGTCGGCACA
The DNA here is from genome assembly GCF_018070255.1 of Streptomyces sp. RK62. Classification (NCBI taxonomy): domain Bacteria; kingdom Bacillati; phylum Actinomycetota; class Actinomycetes; order Kitasatosporales; family Streptomycetaceae; genus Streptomyces; species Streptomyces sp. RK62. Next base: position 184,767 of record NZ_JAGPYD010000007.1, read on the forward strand.
CTGCAGCTCACGATCGTTCCGGGCCTCTCGCGGCGCGGCGCCACGCGCTCGATCATCGAAGGGGTCCGCATCCACGCCGACGAGCGTGGGAGCGGCCTGGGCACCCGGCTCATCGAGTGGGCGGTGGACGAGTCCCGGCGCCAGGAGTGCCACCTCGTACAACTGACGTCCGACAAGACCCGCACGGACGCGCACCGCTTCTATGAGCGGCTCGGGTTCACCGCGTCGCATACGGGCTTCAAACTGCAGCTCTGACGGCGTTGTGGAGCCGCCGGTCGGGGAGCGCCTGTTTCACGTGAAACAGGCGCTCCCCTGGCCCCGCTCTCCGGCCCTCAGAAGGTGCCCGTCAGAGGGAGTTCATCCCCCGCCAGCCCTCGGGCTCGACACCGCCCGGCACAGCCGCCCCCTCGTCGTACGGCTGCCGGGTGAAGACGAAGGACCCGAGGTCCAGATGGTCCACGGTCCCGTCCGGCCGTCGTACGACCTTCAGCAGCTCTCCGGCGTAGTAGCCCTCCAGCCCCGTCCAGGTGCCGTCGCCGTTGGCCCGGAACCGTGACCCGCGCCCCTTCCCGGACAGCGGCTCCAGCGTGACCATCCCCTCGGAAGTGAGGCGCAGCCCGAAGGCGTACGTCCCCCAGTACCAGGGCCCCGTCAGCTCCAGCACGGCCGGATCGACGTCCGGCATCGGACGCCACGGCTCGGGAAAGCGCGGCTCGGCCTCGGCGACGATACGGACGAGATCCGCGGCGATCGTGAACGGCAGCGGACCGGACGTGCAGTTGGCCAGGACCACCGCCGCCACGTCGTCGTCCAGGCTCATCGTGAGGCAGGCGACAAAGCCCGGCAGGGACCCCGTGTGCCCGACGAGCGTCCTGCCGTCCTGGTGCCGCATCTCCAGGCCGAGGCAGTAGGCGTAGCCGCCCGCCACATCCGCCGCCTCCTGCGGGGCCGCGGGCGTCCGCATCTCCCGCAGGCTGCCGGCACCCAGAACCCGGTCGTCCCCGTTGGCCAAGAACGCCGCGAACCGCGCCAGATCACCGGTCGTCGACCACAACTGTCCGGCGGGAGCCATCCTGCCCAGGTCCTCGGCCGGTTCGGGAAGCATCACATCGGCCCAGGGGTGCACCGCCCAGCCCCCGGCGTGCGGCGCGCTCGGTCGGGTGTCGGTGCGCTCGAGTCCAAGGGGTTCGAGCACCTCCCTGCGCAGCACATCCGCCCAAGGCGCCCCACGCAGCTTCTCGACCAGCGCGCCGAGCACGGTGTAGCCGGGGTTCGAGTAGTGGAACCGGCGCCCGGACGGATGCAGGAGCGGCTGCTCGCCCAGGACATCCGCGAGCTCGGGCCGCAACGCCCCGGAGGTCCGCTCCCACCAGGGCCCGGGCGACTCCGCCGCCAGCCCGCTGCTGTGCGCGAGCAACTGGGCGATGGTGACCTCCCCCACGTCAGTCCCCGGCAGATGCTTCTCCAAGGGATCACCGAGGTCGATGAGCCCCTCGTCCCGCAGGCGCAGCACCAGCACGGCCGTGAACGTCTTGGTGATCGAACCGATCCTGTACTGCACGTTCTCGTCCGGCCCGTGCCCGTCGATCGAGGTACGCGAGCCGTGCCACACCGCCCGCCCACCCCGCACAACGGCCGCGACCAACGAGGGCGCCCGCCCCTCGGCCTGCGCCACGGCGATCCGGTGCGACAACGCCCGCCGCGTACCCGGCAGAAGCTCTTCCTGAGATGTCGTCATCCCCCCAGTCCACCCCGCCGACGGCACCCGGGTCGAGCGCATTACCCCGAGCCGACCCGACGGTCATCGACCTCCACCTCCAGCTCAGGCCAGGCCGTGCTCAGCCGGGAGAGGCCCCGGCCCACGGGCAACGGGGTGTCGGTCCCCCGCCCGTCGTCCCCCACGGACACGGAACCGTCGGAATGAAGCGCGACGACACATCGCCCCTCGTAATTCTGCCGGCGCCGGGGCCGATGCCCGGTTTCCCGTCAGGTCTGTGCCATGTCCACGAAGCGGGAGTAGTGGCCCTGGAAGGCCACGGTGATCGTCGCCGTCGGGCCGTTACGGTGCTTGCCCACGATGATGTCCGCCTCGCCCGCGCGCGGTGACTCCTTCTCGTAGGCGTCCTCCCGGTGCAGCAGGATGACCATGTCGGCGTCCTGCTCGATGGAGCCGGACTCACGCAGGTCGGACACCATCGGCTTCTTGTCGGTGCGCTGCTCGGGACCACGGTTGAGCTGCGAGAGCGCGATGACCGGGACCTCGAGCTCCTTGGCGAGGAGCTTGAGGTTACGGGACATGTCCGAGACCTCCTGCTGACGGCTCTCGGAGCGCTTGGAACCGCCGGACTGCATCAGCTGGAGGTAGTCGATGATCACAAGCTTGATGTCATTGCGCTGCTTCAGGCGCCGGCACTTCGCGCGGATCTCCATCATCGACAGGTTCGGGGAGTCGTCGATGTAGAGCGGCGCCGCCGAGACCTCGGGCATCCGCCGGGCCAGCCGCGTCCAGTCCTCGTCCGTCATCGTGCCGGAACGCATGTGGTGCAGGGCCACCCGCGCCTCGGCCGAGAGCAGACGCATCGCGATCTCGTTGCGCCCCATCTCCAGGGAGAAGATGACGCTCGCCAGATTGTGCTTGATGGACGCCGCGCGCGCGAAGTCGAGTGCGAGCGTGGACTTACCCATGGCGGGACGGGCCGCGATGACGACCATCTGGCCCGGGTGGAGCCCGTTGGTGAGCGAGTCGAGGTCGGTGAACCCGGTGGGGACACCCGTCATCTCTCCAGTTCGGGAGCCGATCGCCTCGATCTCGTCGAGGGCGCCCTCCATGATGTCGCCGAGCGGCAGGTAATCCTCGCTGGTGCGCTGCTCGGTGACCGCGTAGATCTCCGCCTGGGCACGGTTGACGATCTCGTCGACGTCGTCGTCGGCCGCGTATCCCATCTGCGTGATGCGCGTACCGGCCTCGACCAGGCGGCGCAGGACGGCCCGCTCGTGGACGATCTCCGCGTAGTACTCGGCGTTCGCCGCCGTCGGCACCGTCTGGACGAGGGTGTGCAGATAGGCGGCACCGCCGACCTTGTTGATCTCACCGCGCTTGGTCAGCTCGGCGGCGATGGTGATCGGGTCGGCCGGCTCACCCTTGGCGTAGACGTCGAGGATCGCCTGGAAGATCGTCTCGTGCGCGGGCTTGTAGAAGTCGTGACCCTTGATGACCTCGACGACATCGGCGATGGCGTCCTTCGAGAGCAGCATGCCGCCGAGGACGGACTGCTCGGCGTCGAGATCCTGGGGCGGGACCCGTTCGAAGGGCGTGCCTCCGCCGTCCCACTCCCCGGTGTCTCTGCCCCGGTCATGCTGCTCGTCACGGCCACGGATGCCGTCGCTGCGCCGGCGGGAGGCGGGGAGACGATCCCCAGGACCGCTGTCGGCCCACGGGTCGTCCAAGGGCTCGGAAATACTCACCGAGCCACCTCCTCCCGTCCGCCGAGCGGACCTCGCATGCCCCTAGTTCTACGGCACGCCACTGACAATCGAGAGGCCCACCTCCGGTTCTGTCACGTCGGTTTCTGCGACGGTTTTCCAGCCGTCGGACGGAGTGGGCGCCGGACCACGGTAGAGGTGCGGAGGGCGTCAGCCAATCTGGTTATCCACAGGCCATGTGGACGACGGGCCAGATGCTGTGGAGAACCCCGCGAAACCTGTGCACGACACGGTGGACAGCCCTGTGAACAAGACTGCAACCTTCCCCACACCACACGCCTGACCTGCGTGTTTACCGTCCACCGGCTGTGCAGAAGAAAAAGTTTCCCGGTCGGACCAAGTTCCCTTCGAACGGTGCGCGACGCCACACACGACCAGACGCTTCGTAAGGGTCACTTAGAGATTGCATCACTTACCTGTGGACGATTACATTGATGCCCATGACACAGGCCTCCGCGACCCCCAAGGCTGCCCGACGACAGCACGACCGAGAGATCGTCGCCCTGGCCGTTCCAGCCTTCGGCGCCCTGGTCGCCGAGCCTCTCTTCGTCATGGCCGACAGTGCGATCATCGGCCATCTCGGCACCGCGCAGCTCGCCGGTCTCGGCGTCGCCTCGGCCCTCCTCATGACCGCCGTCAGCGTGTTCGTCTTCCTCGCCTACGCCACCACGGCGGCCGTCGCCCGCCGCGTCGGCGCCGGTGATCTGCCGTCCGCCATCCGCCAGGGCATGGACGGCATCTGGCTGGCCCTCCTCCTAGGCGCCGCCGTCATCGCCGTCGTCCTGCCCGCAGCACCGTTCCTCGTCGAACTCTTCGGCGCCTCCGACACCGCCGCCCCCTACGCGATCACCTATCTGCGGATCTCGGCGCTCGGCATCCCCGCGATGCTGGTCGTCCTCGCCGCGACCGGAGTGCTGCGCGGGCTCCAGGACACCCGGACCCCTCTCTATGTCGCCGTCGGCGGCTTCATCGCCAACGCCGTGCTCAACGTCGGCCTGGTCTACGGCGCCGACCTCGGCATCGCCGGCTCCGCCTGGGGAACCGTCCTGGCGCAGTGCGCGATGGCCGCTGTCTACCTCCTGGTCGTGATCCGTGGAGCCCGTGCACACGGAGCCTCCCTGCGCCCGGACGCGGCCGGCATACGGGCTTCAGCACAGGCGGGAGTACCACTGCTGGTCCGCACGCTGTCGCTGCGGACCATTCTGATGATCGCGACGGCCGTCGCGGCCCGGCTGGGAGACGCCGATGTCGCCGCTCACCAGATCATCCTGTCGTTGTGGAGCCTGCTCGCCTTCGCGCTCGATGCCATCGCCATCGCCGGTCAGGCGATCATCGGCCGGTATCTGGGGGCCAATGACGCCGCCGGCGCCCGAGCCGTCTGCCGCCGCATGGTCGAGTGGGGCATCGCCTCCGGTATCGGCCTCGGGGTGCTCGTGGTGGTCGCACGGCCACTGTTCCTGCCCCTGTTCACCAGCGACAGCGCGGTCCAGGACACCGCGCTGCCTGCACTGCTCGTGGTGGCGTTGTCCCAGCCGATCTGCGGTGTGGTCTTCGTCCTCGACGGTGTTCTGATGGGAGCCGGTGACGGCCCCTATCTCGCCTGGGCGATGGTGGCCACGCTGGCCGTCTTCACACCCGTCGCCCTGCTCGTCCCCGTCCTTGGAGGCGGCCTGACCGGCGTCTGGGCGGCCATGACGCTGATGATGACGGTTCGCATGCTGACGCTCTGGCTACGGGCCCGCTCAGGTCGCTGGGTCGTCACGGGCGCGACGCGCTGACGGTTTCACGTGAAACGGCGTGTTTCACGTGAAACGAACCGGCCGAACTCAAAGCGAACCCAGCCCAGCTCACGGAGAAGGGGCCGTACCCGGGCGGGTACGGCCCCTTCTCTCAGCTGATCAAGCCGAGTGCGGCAATCAGGCCGCGACGACCTCGATGTTGACCTTGGCGGCAACCTCGGGGTGCAGACGCACGGACGTCTCGTGGGCGCCCAGCGTCTTGATCGGCGTGCCGAGCTCGATGCGGCGCTTGTCGACCTCGGGGCCACCGGCGGCCTTGATCGCCGAAGCGACGTCAGCCGGGGTGACGGAGCCGAAGAGTCGACCGGCGTCGCCGGAGCGGACGGCCAGACGGACCTTGACGCCCTCGAGCTGGGCCTTCACAGCGTTGGCCTGCTCGATGGTCTGGATCTCGTGGATCTTGCGAGCACGACGGATCTGCTCGACGTCCTTCTCGCCACCCTTGGTCCAGCGGATAGCGAACTTCCGCGGGATCAGGTAGTTGCGAGCGTAACCGTCCTTGACGTCGACGACGTCGCCCGCGGCACCGAGGCCGGAGACCTCGTGGGTGAGGATGATCTTCATGTGTCGGTCACCCTTCCCTTATCGCGCGGTGGACGTGTAGGGCAGCAGCGCCATCTCACGGCTGTTCTTCACGGCCGTGGCGACGTCACGCTGGTGCTGCGTGCAGTTGCCGGTCACGCGGCGGGCACGGATCTTGCCGCGGTCGGAAATGAACTTCCGCAGCATGTTCGTGTCCTTGTAGTCCACGTACGTGACCTTGTCCTTGCAGAAAGCGCAGACCTTCTTCTTCGGCTTGCGCACAGGCGGCTTCGCCATGGTGTATCTCCTGTGTGATCAAGAAGTGTGGGGTACGACCCACCCCTGACCCGAAGGTCTAGAAGGGGGGCTCGTCCGAGTAGCCGCCGCCACCGCCGGCGCCGCCGGAGTTTCCACCCCAGCCGCCACCGCCCTGGTTGCCACCGGCGGGAGCACCGGTCGCCCACGGGTCGTCGGCAGGAGCGCCGCCACCCTGCTGGCCGCCGCCGGGGCCACCGCCCCAGCCGCCGGCCTGGCCGCCGCCACCGCCGCCGCCGTAACCGCCCTGGCCACCGCGGGCGCCACCACCGGAGGTCTTGGTGACCTTGGCCGTGGCGTTACGCAGGCTGGCGCCGACTTCCTCGACGTCCAGTTCGTAGACCGTGCGCTTGACACCCTCACGGTCCTCATAGGACCGCTGCTTCAGCCGGCCCTGCACGATGACGCGCATGCCTCGCTGGAGCGACTCGGCGACGTTCTCCGCCGCCTGACGCCAGACCGAGCAGGTCAGGAACAGGCTCTCGCCGTCCTTCCACTCATTGGTCTGACGGTCGAAGGTGCGGGGGGTGGACGCGACACGGAACTTCGCGACCGCCGCACCGGACGGGGTGAAGCGCAGCTCGGGGTCGTCGACAAGATTGCCGACCACCGTGATGACGGTCTCGCCTGCCATGGGGGAACCTCTCGGCGGGTTTGCTCTGGCTGCTTGCTACTCGAATCCCGAAATCAGCTGAGCGGAGCTCAGTGGGTCTCGGGGCGGAGGACCTTGGTCCGGAGGACCGACTCGTTCAGGTTCATCTGGCGGTCGAGCTCCTTGACGACCGCAGGCTCGGCCTGCAGGTCGATGACCGAGTAGATGCCCTCGGGCTTCTTCTTGATCTCGTACGAGAGACGACGACGGCCCCAGGTGTCGACCTTCTCGACCTTGCCGTTGCCCTCACGGACGACGGAGAGGAAGTTCTCGATCAGGGGGGCGACAGCGCGCTCCTCCAGATCGGGGTCGAGGATGACCATCACCTCGTAGTGACGCATGTGGAACCCACCTCCTTTGGACTCAGCGGCCACGGTCGTTCCGTGGCAGGAGGGTTGTGATGCGTACGCAACGGTATCGGCCGCCACTGACAATCGGGGGTGACCTTGCGGTTCTCCCGAGGCCGGGCAGACACCGGTGCAGACGGTACACACTACCTGCACACCGGCTTCCGGTTGAAATCCGGCCGCCGTCGCCCACAATCTGTACACATCGGGTGTGTATGGCGCTACGATGCGCCGCTTTTCGCAGGAGGTGCCCTATGGCACAGGCATTGCGACCCAACACCGCCGGAGGCCTTCTCGCCACGGACGGGAAGGCTCATCCCCTCCAGGACACCCTGCTCGTGGTGACCCTGGTGCTCGGTATCACGTCCTTCGTCACGGCCCAGTTCCACAACCTGCACCTGCTCAGCTCCTGGACCGGACTGATCGGCATCGCCACCGGTGCCTACGGCCAGTGGATCTCGGAGACGACCCGTGAACGCTTCGGCCTGATCGTGGGCCTCGGCGCCTCGGGAGTCGGCTTCTTCCTCGGCATGGCACACGGCGGGCTCTTCGGCGGCGTCTGACGCACCTGGGACGCCCTCCTCGAACCGGTGGCCGGGAGGCCGGCCACCGGACATCGCCACAACACCGCATAGAACACCCAACGGACGCCCCGGAGGCACCCGGAGCCGGGGCGGAGCTTTCGTACGCCCGGTCGAGGCGCTTCCCGGGCGCAGTAGGCTTCGGCGCTAGAGCCGGAGCCCCTGTTCCCATGGGGACACACCAGCCCGAGGAGCGCCCCGAATGAGCCTGACCCTGAGGACGATCAGTCGCGAGCAGCATCTGGCATACATCCAGAGCCTGCCGTCGGCGAGCCACATGCAGGTTCCGGCCTGGGCTGACGTCAAGGCGGAATGGCGCTCGGAGAGCCTCGGCTGGTTCGACGGCAGCGGCGAGCTGGTCGGCGCGGGTCTCGTCCTCTACCGCCAGCTCCCCAAGATCAAGCGCTACCTCGCCTATCTGCCCGAGGGCCCGGTCATCAACTGGTTCTCGCCGAACCTGACCGAGTGGCTGGAGCCGATGCTGGCGCACCTGAAGCAGCAGGGCGCCTTCTCCGTGAAGATGGGCCCGCCGGTGATCATCCGGCGCTGGGACGCGAACTCCATCAAGCAGGGCATCCAGAACCCGGACGTGAAGCGCCTGCGGGACATCGAGGCCGACTTCATCGAGCCGCGCGCCTTCGAGGTCGCCGACAAGCTGCGCCGTATGGGCTGGCAGCAGGGCGAGGACGGCGGGGCCGGCTTCGGCGACGTCCAGCCGCGCTATGTCTTCCAGGTGCCGCTGGCCAACCGCTCGCTCGAAGAGGTCCACAAGAACTTCAACCAGCTGTGGCGCCGCAACATCAAGAAGGCCGAGAAGGCCGGCGTCGAGGTCGTCCAGGGCGGCTACCAGGACCTGGAGGAGTGGCAGCGGCTGTACGAGATCACGGCCGTGCGCGACCACTTCCGGCCGCGCCCGCTGTCGTACTTCCAGCGCATGTGGACGGCCCTCAACACCGAGGACCCCAACCGCATGCGGCTGTACTTCGCACGCCACAACGGCGTGAACCTGTCCGCGGCGACGATGCTCATCGTCGGCGGCCACGTCTGGTACTCCTACGGCGCCTCCGACAACATCGGCCGTGAGGTCCGGCCCTCGAACGCGATGCAGTGGCGGATGCTGCGCGACGCCTACGCGCTCGGCGCCACCGTCTACGACCTGCGCGGCATCTCCGACTCGCTGGACGAGACCGACCACCTCTTCGGTCTGATCCAGTTCAAGGTCGGCACCGGCGGTCAGGCCGCCGAGTACCTCGGCGAGTGGGACTTCCCGCTGAACAAGCTGCTGCACAAGGCGCTCGACATCTACATGTCGCGTCGCTGACCTCGCGGTCACTGCTTCGATACCGTCAGTACCCGCACCGTCGATAGCTTCCATACCTCTGATACACCGCAGCCACGAGAAAGGTTCCAGGTCCGGCCATGGCGCTCACGCTCTACGTCGACACCGCGCGCTGGCGGGCGCACCACAAGCACGTGCAGGAGCAGTTCCCGGGCCTCGTGCCCGTCTGCAAGGGCAACGGCTACGGGTTCGGGCACGAGCGGCTGGCGGAGGAGGCCACCCGGCTGGGCTCCGACATCCTCGCGGTCGGCACGACGTACGAGGCCGCGCGCATCAAGGACTGGTTCGGCGGGGACCTGCTGGTACTGACGCCGTACCGCCGCGGTGAGGAGCCGGTGCCGCTGCCGGACCGCGTCATCCGCTCGGTGTCGTCGGTGGACGGCGTGTACGGCCTCGTGGGCGCCCGCGTCGTCATCGAGGTGATGTCCTCGATGAAGCGGCACGGAGTGAGCGAGCACGAGCTGTCCCAGCTGCACGCCGCCATAGAGAACGTCCGGCTGGAGGGCTTCGCCATCCACCTGCCGCTCGACCGCACGGACGGCTCGGACGCCGTCGAGGAGGTCATCGGCTGGATGGACCGGCTGCGGGCGGCCCGGTTGCCGCTGCACACGATGTTCGTCAGCCACCTCAAGGCCGAGGAACTGGCCCGTCTGCAGCAGCAGTTCCCGCAGACGCGCTTCCGCGCCCGGATCGGCACCCGACTGTGGCTGGGGGACCACGACGCCACCGAGTACCGCGGCGCCGTCCTGGACGTCACACGCGTCTCCAAGGGCGACCGGTTCGGCTACCGCCAGCAGAAGACGGCCTCCGACGGCTTCCTGGTGGTCGTGGCGGGCGGTACGTCGCACGGGGTGGGCCTGGAGGCCCCGAAGGCGCTGCACGGCGTCATGCCACGCGCCAAGGGCGTCGCCCGCGCCGGCCTCGCCACGGTGAACCGGAACCTCTCGCCCTTCGTGTGGGGCGGCAAGCAGCGCTGGTTCGCGGAGCCCCCGCACATGCAGGTCTCGATCCTCTTCGTACCGTCGGACGCGCCCGAGCCGAAGGTCGGTGACGAGCTGGTCGCCCATCTGCGGCACACCACCACGCAGTTCGACCGCATCGTCGACCGCTGAGTCGAGACCCTCGAGCGACGAAAGGCCGTACACGGACCTCCGTGTACGGCCTTCCGCGTAGTACGCCCGCCCCGTGTTCGCTCAGAGCGAACCGTCGACGGCCTTCCGGTCGCCCCAGGCCACCTGCGGGCCCTCCTCGTCATGGGCGGCATGGCGTGGCGGATGGGCCGCCGCTCCGAACACGTGCACGTCCTCCGCCCGGTCGAGGACACCGCCCGACGGATCGTCCTCGCCGCCCCTGCGCACCGGGTCGCGCTCGGGCATGAGGATGTCCCGCACGACGACGGCGACCAGGTACAGGGTGCCGAGCAGGTGCAGGCCGATGGCCCAGTGGTAGCCGTCGGGCGGCAGACCCTTGTGGGCGTCCCCGCTGGTCGTGTACGCGAGGTACATCCAGATACCGAGGAAGTACGCCACCTCGCAGGCCTGCCAGATGAGGATGTCCCGCCACCTGGGCCGGGCCAGCGCGGCCAGCGGCACCAGCCACAGGACGTACTGCGGCGAGTAGACCTTGTTGGTGAGGATGAACGCCGCGACGATCAGGAAGGCCAGCTGGGCGAAGCGCGGCCGGCGCGGCGCGGTGAGCGCGAGCGCCGCGACCCCGGCACAGCACAGCAGCATCAGCAGCGTGGCGAGGGTGTTGACGGTCTCGGTGCTCAGCGGGTCCATGGAGTTCTGGACGAGGATCAGCCAGAAGGAGCCGAAGTCGACGCCCCTCTCCTGGCTGAACCGGTAGAACTGCGACCACCCGTCCCAGGCCAGCAGCATGACCGGGAGATTGACGACCAGCCAGGCGAGCGCGGTACCGCCCAAGGCCCGCCCGAAGTCGCGCCACTTGGCCGCGCGCCAGCACAGCACGAAGAGGGCACCGAGCAGGAAGACGGGATACAGCTTGGCGGCGGTGGCCAGGCCCAGCAGGATCCCGAAGGCGAGTGGGCGGCCACGCGACCACATCAGCATCGCCGCCGCCGTCAGGGCCACGGCCAGCAGATCCCAGTTGATGGTCGCCGTCAACGCGAAGGCGGGCGCCAGGGCGACGAGCAGCGCGTCCCAGGGCCGCCGCCGGTGGGTGCGGGTCACGCACACGGCGATGACCGCGGCGCACACCATCAGCATCCCGGCGTTGACCATCCAGTACCACTGCTCCTGGTCCTGGATGCTGCCGCTGCCCGAGGTGAGCCAGGACGCGACCTCCATGAAGACGCCGGTCAGGACCGGGTACTCCAGGTACTGCATGTCGCCGGGCAGCTTGTCGAAGTACGGCACCAGCCCGTCGGCGAAGCCCCGCCCCTGGTACAGGTGCGGGATGTCCGAGTAGCAGGCGTGCGTGTACTGGGAGCTGGCCCCGAAGAACCAGGCGCCGTTGTAGCAGGGCGCCTTCTGGACCAGGCCGAGCGCGAACATGCCGATGGCCACCAGCGCGATGATCCGTACCGGCGTCCACCAGGACGTCCCGAGCAGGGCGCGCCGGCCGATCGGGCCACCGATCAGTTCACTGCCACGCGCGGCGACCTCGTCCTCCCTGGTCGGCCGCACCTGATCCGGCTCATGCGCGCTCATGGGCGTCGTCTCTGCACTGGACATGGGGCACATCCTGCCGCACGTGCCGAAGAACAGGCTCGGGAAGCCGGGGCGCGACCGCTGACTGTTTCACGTGAAACCGACGTTTCACGTGAAACAGGGATCCGTCGCAGTGTGCTGGGCTCCGGCGTCCCGACACAGGGACCGCCATCGACACAGGCACCGCTCCTAGAGCCCCTGCATGGCCGTGAGAGCGCCAAAAGCCGGTGGCCGGCATCCGATCCCTCGGATGCCGGCCACCGGCCTTCTCGTCGCGGTTGAGCCCTTCGGTCAGCCTTCCGGCCGGCCGAAGATGCCTCCGGCGCCGTTGTTGCCGCCGTTATTGCCTCCGCCGCTGTCGTCCGTCTCCGTCTCGGTGGCCGTCGGTGACGACGTCACGCCCCCGTCGGAGCCTCCGTTCTGACCGCCACTGTCGTCCTCACAGCGGAAGTCGAACGGGCGGCAGGTGCTCGTCGGAGTCGGGGTCAGCGAGGGTGTGTCGGACGGGGTCGGCGTCTCGGACGGAGTCTCCTCGACCGTCTCGGTGGGCGTGGGCGTCGCCGTCGGCGAGGGAGTGTCGTTGACGATCTCACCGATGGGCTCGGCATCCGGGAACGGCTCCGGCGTGCCGTAGCTCTTCATGGCCTCGGACATGTAGTCCTTCCAGACCTCCGCCGGGATGTCACCACCGTGGATCGAGGAGACGCCACCGGTGCCGTTCATGGAGAGCAGCTTGCCCTTGTCGGGATCCGTCCGGAACAGCGTCACGGCCGTCGACAGCTCGCGGGTGTAGCCGACGAACCACGCCGACTTGTTCTCGTCGGTCGTACCGGTCTTGCCGGCCACGGGGAACCCGATGTCGGCGACCTTCTTGCCGGTGCCGTTCTTGACCACGTTCTCGAGGACGTCCGTCACGTTGTTCGCGACGTTCTCGTCCATCGCGGTTTCCTTCTCCGGCGTCTCGAAGCCCTTGAGGGGCTCACCGTCCTTGATCACCTTGGTGACGGAGTAGGGCTCGTAGTGGATGCCGTCGTTGGCGAAGCTTCCGTACGCGTCCGCCATGCGGATCGCGCTCGGGGTCGAGGTGCCGAGCGAGAACGACACGTTCTTGATGTTGGCCTGGTCGAAGGAGCTGGCCGGGATGCCCATGTCCTGGGCGAGTTCCTGAGTGTTGGCGAGACCCACGTCGATGCCCAGCTGGGCGAACGGGCTGTTGATCGACTGCTCCATGGCCTTGCGGAGTGTGACCATGCCCCAAGCCTTGGTGCCCTCGTTCTTCTGACGGAACGGCTTGTCGCCGTCCGGGATCGGGTCGCCGTTCCTGTCCTTGATGACGAGGAGGTCGTTGCCGTTGTACCGGGCCATCGGCGACAAGGGTTCGCCGTCGGTCTCGTACGTCCCGTACTTCATCGCGGCCGCCAGCACGATGGGCTTCCACGTCGATCCGACCGGTACACCCAGGGTGTTGGCGTTGTTGGAGTAGTGCCCCTTGTTGTAACCCGCGCCACCGTAGATCGCGACGATCGCTCCGGTCTTGGGGTCGACAGACGCGCCACCGAACTGGACGTACTTGTCCTTCTCCCGCTTCTTCGGGTCGAGGAAGCTCTTCTCCGTCTTGTCGACGGCGGCCGCCAGCTCGTTGACCTTGTCCTTGTCGAAGGTCGTGTAGATCCGATAGCCGCCCTTCTCCAGGTCCTCCGGGGACAGGCCCGCCTTCTTCGCCACGTACTCCTTGGCGAGGTCGATGAGGTAACCCGTCTGACCGGACAGGTTGGAGCTCTGCTTCTTCAGCTTGGGGAAGGCGCCGACCTTGGCCTGGTCGGCCTGCGTCATGCGCCCCACCTCGACCATGCGGCCCTGGATCCACGACCAGCGTTCCTTGACCCGCTTGGTGTTCGCCTTCGCCGTGGCGTTGGCGCCCACACCGCCGTCGGGGTTGTAGAAGTTCGGGCCCTTGAGGACCGAGGCCAGAAAGATGCTCTGCGACGGCTTGAGCTTCTTGGCGTCCACGCCGAAGTACGCCTGAGCGGCGGCTTGGATGCCGTAGGCGTTGCGGCCGTAGTAGGCGGTGTTGAGGTAACCAGCGAGGATCTCGTCCTTCGACATCTTCTGGTTGACCTTGATGGAGATGAACAGCTCTTTGAACTTCCGGGAGAGCGTCTGCTCCTGGCTCAGGTACGTGTTCTTCACGTACTGCTGGGTGATCGTCGAACCACCCTGCGTCTCGCCACCCTTGGCCATGTTGAAGAGCGCGCGGCCGATACCCGCCGGGTCGATGCCCTTGTCCTCGTAGAAGGTCGCGTTCTCGGCGGAGACCACCGCGTCCTTGATCTCCCTCGGGATCTCCGCGTCGCTCACCAGCTGACGGTTCGTCTGGCCACCGGTCGCGGCCATCTGCTTGCCGTTGGACCAGTAGAAGACGTTGTTCTGGGCGAGGGCCGTGTCCTGGGCCTTCGGGATGCCGACCATGGCGTATCCGATGCCCGCGGCCGCGACCAGACCTCCCATGAAGGTGAGGAAGAGGCCCGTCACGAGCCTCCAGGACGGCATCCATCGCGCCGCGCCGTACTTGCCGGCGCGCGGATAGTCGATGAACCGCTTCTCCGCGGGTGGTGCCGAACGTCCCCTGCCCGGGGCCGCGCGACGGCCCCCCCTTGCCGGTTCCGCCGCCCTGCGGCGGCTTCCACTGCTTCTCTGGGCCGCGCGTCGCGCCTCGGCGCGGCCGCCGTACAGACGGTCCTCGCCTCCTGATCCGGTGGCACCCGACCCGTACGGGTCGGAAGGAGATCCGGTGGCGCCTCGCGGTGCCGCACGGCGGCCGGTGGACGAGCCGGACTGGCCGCGTCGGGCCGCGGCACGTCCGCCTCCCTGCGGCTGCGGCGGTTTGCGACGGTGCTCGCTCATCGAACGACTACTCCTCGGGCAGGCGCACCCCTGCGCGCCTGGCAACGGCGGCTGTTTTCCGGTCCCCCCGACATACGGATGTGAGCGGTTTCGCATTCATCCGTACTGCACCAAGGACGACGACGTCCTCTGGCGTCACTTGGTTCCCGGTGCTGTGCATGGCGCACAGACTACGCACCGTCAAAGTGCTCGCGACCCCGAACTTCACCCCAAATCAGGCAAGTCGCTCGACACGATTCGACGATGTGATCCCGTTCACCATTTCTCCACTTGTCGCTTCCGGAAGGCCGTTCTATCGTGCTGATGTATCGAGTCGATACATCAGCGAGAGATAAGGCGAGGAGGCGAGGGATGAGTCGGCGTTCCGGGATCCTCGAGTTCGCCGTCCTCGGACTGCTCCGCGAGTCCCCCATGCACGGCTACGAGCTGCGCAAACGACTCAATACGTCACTGGGAGTGTTCCGCGCCTTCAGCTACGGCACCCTCTACCCCTGCCTCAAGACGCTGGTCGCCAACGGCTGGTTGATCGAGGAGCCGGGGAGCACCACCGAGGACGCCCTCGCCGCACCACTCACGGGGCGCCGGGCCAAAATCGTCTACCGGTTGACGGCGGAAGGTAAGGAGCACTTCGAGGAGCTGCTCTCGCAGACCGGTCCCGACGCGTACGAGGACGAGCATTTCGCTGCCCGATTCGCCTTCTTCGGACGCACCCCGCAGGACGTACGCATGCGCGTACTCGAGGGCCGCCGGAGCCGGCTGGAGGAGCGCCTGGAGAAGATGCGCGCCTCCTTGGCCCGCACCCGGGAGCGCCTCGACGACTACACGCTTGAGCTCCAGCGCCACGGGATGGAGTCCGTGGAGCGCGAAGTGCGCTGGCTGAACGAGCTCATCGAGAGCGAGCGGGCCGGGCGGGACCTGAAGGGTTCCGCCTCCGGGGAGCCCGACTCGCCGGACACCACACATGGAACGCCGGGCGGCCTGCCCCGGCCGGGAGACACCTCCCGACCGGATACGCCCGACGACACCGCCACGTGAGATCCACTCAGGACCTCACTCGTACACACAGGGAGCAACCGGAATGGGTTCGGTTCGCGTAGCCGTCGTCGGCGTGGGCAACTGCGCCGCGTCGCTGGTTCAGGGAGTCGAGTACTACAAGGACGCCGACCCGGCGTCCAAGGTCCCCGGCCTGATGCACGTGCAGTTCGGCGACTACCACGTCCGCGACGTCGAGTTCGTCGCCGCGTTCGACGTCGACGCGAAGAAGGTCGGCCTCGACCTCGCGGACGCCATCGGCGCCAGCGAGAACAACACCATCAAGATCTGCGACGTGCCGCGCACCGGCGTGACCGTCCAGCGCGGCCACACCCTCGACGGCCTCGGCAAGTACTACCGCGAGACGATCGAGGAGTCCGCCGAGGCCCCGGTCGACGTCGTCCAGGTCCTCAAGGACAAGCAGGTCGACGTTCTGGTCTGCTACCTGCCCGTGGGCTCCGAGGACGCGGCGAAGTTCTACGCCCAGTGCGCCATCGACGCCAAGGTCGCCTTCGTCAACGCCCTCCCGGTCTTCATCGCCGGCACCAAGGAGTGGGCGGACAAGTTCACCGAGGCGGGCGTCCCGATCGTCGGCGACGACATCAAGTCCCAGGTCGGCGCCACCATCACGCACCGCGTCATGGCGAAGCTGTTCGAGGACCGCGGTGTCGTCCTGGACCGCACGATGCAGCTGAACGTCGGCGGCAACATGGACTTCAAGAACATGCTCGAGCGCGACCGCCTCGAGTCGAAGAAGATCTCGAAGACCCAGGCCGTCACCTCGCAGATCCCCGACCGCGAGCTCGGCGAGAAGAACGTCCACATCGGCCCGTCCGACTACGTGGCCTGGCTCGACGACCGCAAGTGGGCCTACGTCCGCCTCGAGGGCCGTGCCTTCGGTGACGTTCCGCTGAACCTGGAGTACAAGCTCGAGGTCTGGGACTCCCCGAACTCCGCCGGTGTCATCATCGACGCCCTGCGCGCCGCGAAGATCGCCAAGGACCGCGGTATCGGCGGCCCGATCCTCTCCGCGTCGAGCTACTTCATGAAGTCCCCGCCGGTCCAGTACTTCGACGACCAGGCCCGGGAGAACGTCGAGAAGTTCATCAAGGGCGAGGTCGAGCGCTAAGCACGCCCGACGGCGGCACCGCGCCCCGAGCGCGCGGTGCCGCACCGGAACGCTCCTGCCAGAGCTGATGAGGGTCCCTGGGTCGTCCCGGGGGCCCTCGCCGTATGTGAGGCTGTGCCCCATGTCCGTCGTACGTGACCTGCGGGTCCTCTGGCGCTTCCGGGACTTCCGGCGCCTGCTCGCCGTACGCCTGTTCTCGCAGGGTGCCGACGGCGTCTACCAGACCGCTCTCGCCACATACGTCGTCTTCTCACCGGAGAAGCAGAGCTCCGCCGGCGCGATCGCCGCCGCGATGGCGGTCCTGCTCCTGCCGTACTCCCTCGTGGGCCCCTTCTCCGGTGCCCTGCTGGACCGTTGGCGCCGCCGCCAGGTCCTTCTGTACGGCAGCCTGCTGCGCACCCTGCTGGCGTCGGTCACGGCCGTGCTCATCGTCGCCGACGTGCCCGACTGGCTGTTCTACGTCTCCGCCCTGTGCGTGACCGCGGTCAACCGCTTCGTCCTGTCCGGGCTGTCCGCCGCGCTGCCCCGGGTCGTCGACGGCGAGCGGCTGGTGGTCGCCAACTCCCTGTCGCCGACCGCCGGGACGCTCGCCGCGACCGCCGGTGCCGGTCTGGCCTTCGTGGTCCGGCTGGCGGTGTGGGACTCGGACGCCGCCGTGGTCCTCTTCGGGGCGGCCCTGTATCTGTGCGCGGGGCTGATGGCCCTGCGGATGGCACCGCAACTGCTCGGGCCCGATCCCGAGTTGGTACGCCCGCGTCTCTCCTCGGCGCTCTCCGGCACCGCGCGCGATCTGGCGGCCGCCGTACGCCATCTCTCCGCCCCGCCGCGCCGGGAGGCCGCGTGCGCGCTGCTGGCGATGACCCTGATGCGCTTCTGCTACGGCGCCCTGCTGGTCACCCTGCTGATGCTGTGCCGGTACGCCTTCACCTCGGACACGGAGGACGGACTCGCCCTGCTGGGCGTGGCGTTGGGTCTCTCCGGCGCCGGTTTCTTCACGGCGGCCGTGGTGACACCCGCTGCCGCGGGACGACTCGGCCCGGGGCGCTGGATCGCCGTCTGCGCGGGCGTCGCCGGCGTCCTGGTACCCGCCCTCGGGCTGCCCTTCGCCACCGTCCCCATGCTGGTCGCGGCCTTCGTCCTGGGCGTGACGACGCAGGGCGCGAAGATCGCGACGGACACCGTGGTGCAGTCCTCGGTCGACGACGGCTTCCGCGGCCGGACCTTCTCCGTCTACGACGTCCTGTTCAACGTCGCGTTCGTCGGCGCCGCGGCCGTGGCAGCCCTGATCCTGCCCCCGGACGGCCGCTCGGCTCCGCTCATTGTCACGGTCGCCGTCGTCTACTCGGCGGTTGCTGTCGCTATGGCCCACTTTGAGAGGCGCTCAGTGTCACGGCAATGACACAGAGCCACTCCCGGGTGGGGAATTGTCAGTGGGGGCCGGTAGCTTACGTGCGTCTTACATCGCGCATAGCTCGCGATCAGCACCCATGTTCTAGGGGGACCCCCAAGTGTCGACTCCGCCGTCTCAGGGCAATCCATTCGCCCAGGGCCAGAACCCGTACGCCCAGGCTCCGCAGGGCCAGGCTCCGTACCCTCAGCAGCCGGGCGCTCCGGGCGTTCCCCCGCAGGGCGGCGCCCCTTACGCTCCCATCCCGCCGGAGCAGCCCCGTCGCAAGGTCAGCTTCAAGACGATCAAGAACGTCCTCGTGGGCGTGGGCGTCGTCGTGGCGATCGTCGTCGGTGTCATAACGAGCATGGACGACGCGGACAAGGCTGAGGTGGGCGACTGCCTGAAGTCCGCCTCCTCGTCGAGCGACGAGATGGAGGTCGTCGACTGCACCTCCTCGGACGCCGAGGCCAAGGTACTGAAGAAGATCGACGGCACCTACACCTCGTTCACTGCCGAGACGGCGTGCCGCAAGGTCAACGGTGCGACGAGCTTCTACGCGCAGACCGGTGACGGCGACAACTTCCTGCTGTGCCTGTCGGACGTCTGATCTGAGCTTCACGCACTGAGGGGCGATGTTTCACGTGAAACATCGCCCCTCAGTGCCTCCTGAATGGGTCCTCAGCCGGTCCTCGGCTGTGTTTCACGTGAAACACAGCCTCTCCCGGACCTCAGTCCTGTGCGGCCCACCACTCCTTGAGTGCCGCCACCGCCGCGTCGTGATCCATCGGCCCGTTCTCCAGCCGAAGCTCCAGCATGTGCTGGTACGCCTTGCCGACGACCGGCCCCGGACCGACCCCGAGGATCTGCATGATCTCGTTGCCGTCGAGATCCGGGCGGATGGAGTCGAGCTCCTCCTGCTCCTGAAGCTGAGCGATGCGCTCCTCCAGGCCGTCGTAGGCGCGGGAGAGCGCGGCCGCCTTGCGCTTGTTCCGGGTGGTGCAGTCCGAGCGGGTCAGCTTGTGAAGGCGATCCAGCAGCGGGCCGGCGTCCCGGACGTAACGGCGGACCGCCGAGTCCGTCCACTCCCCGGTGCCATAGCCGTGGAAGCGCAGGTGGAGCTCGACCAGGCGCGAGACGTCCCTCACGAGCTCGTTGGAGTACTTCAGCGCCGTCATGCGCTTCTTCGTCATTTTCGCGCCGACCACCTCGTGGTGGTGGAACGAGACTCGGCCGTCCTTCTCGAAGCGGCGCGTCCGCGGCTTGCCGATGTCGTGCAGCAGCGCCGCCAGGCGGAGGGTCAGGTCGGGACCGTTCTCCTCGAGGTCCATCGCCTGCTCCAGCACGATCAGCGTGTGCTCGTAGACGTCCTTGTGCCGGTGGTGCTCGTCGCTCTCCAGCCGCAGCGCCGGAAGCTCGGGCAGCACATGGTCGGCCAGCCCGGTGTCGACCAGCAGGGTCAGACCCTTGCGGGGGTGTGAGGAGAGGATCAGCTTGTTCAGCTCGTCCCGGACCCGCTCCGCGGAGACGATCTCGATGCGTCCGGCCATGTCGGCCATGGCCGCCACGACCTCGGGCGCCACCTCGAAGTCCAGCTGGGCCGCGAAGCGCGCCGCGCGCATCATGCGCAGCGGATCGTCCGAGAACGACTCCTCTGGGGTGCCGGGCGTCCGCAGGACCCGCTCGGCGAGATCCTCGAGTCCTCCGTGCGGGTCGATGAACTCCTTCTCCGGCAGGGCGACCGCCATCGCGTTCACGGTGAAGTCACGCCGGACGAGATCCTGCTCGATGGAGTCGCCGTACGACACCTCGGGCTTGCGCGAGGTCCGGTCGTACGCCTCCGACCGGTACGTCGTCACCTCGATCTGGTAGCCGTCCTTCTGCGCCCCGACCGTGCCGAACGCGATCCCGACCTCCCACACCGCGTCCGCCCAGGGGCGCACGATCTTCAGCACGTCCTCGGGACGGGCGTCGGTGGTGAAGTCGAGGTCGTTGCCGAGCCGGCCGAGCAGCGCGTCCCGTACCGATCCGCCGACCAGGGCGAGGGAGAACCCGGCCTCCTGGAATCGGCGGGCGAGATCGTCGGCGACGGGCGCGACCCGCAGCAGTTCACTGACCGCGCGGTGCTGCGCCTCGCTCAGGGCGCTGGGCTTGTCTTCGTTGGCGTTCGGCACAACAGAAGAGGGTACGTGGCCCGGGCGGGCGACCGCTCCCTGCCCGGCGCGCCCTCGGCTCTCCGAGAGGGGCACGGACACCTCCGTCGATACAGGCACAAGATCTGCTCTTGCCCCGTACGAAATCCCTCCCCTTTATACGGGCACATACCTGACAGAACGGCCGCCAGAAGCGATCTTGCTGAGGGAGACCGCGGCACTTCCCCTCAGCGCGCATCGTTACCATGCCTGGACGCACATTCCGACGACCACTGACGACGACTAGGGACGGACGAGCGCGTGGCCGAGGCGGCAGACTTCCAGGGGACCAGTCCCTCACCTGCCCGCCGGTGGCTGCGGCGCACCGGGGCACTGCTCGCCGGCGCGCCTCTGCTGGCCGGTCTGCTCCAGCTGCCCTCCTCGTCGGCACAGGCGGCCCCGCAGGGCTCCCTGAGCGCCGCCTCGGGCCCCGGATCGGTCGATGTGGCTGTGGATTCCCTCACCCCCGGCGTCCCCGGAGAGGGCGACACCGTCACGGTCACCGGCACGGTGACCAACAGGGGGAAGCGGACGGTCACCGACGCCCAGGTGGACCTGCGTCTGGGCCAGCCGGTGGCCACCCGCTCGGCCATCGACACGATCTCCCGACGCACCACCTACCAGCCCGGCCTCGACGGCGACCCGGTGGGCGGGAAGTACGTCAAGGAGTTCGCCAAGCTGGCCCCGGGCATCTCCCAGCGCTTCAGCATCGCGGTGCCCGTCGACAAGCTGGACCTCGACCAGGCGGGCGTCTACCAGCTCTCCGTGTCGCTGTCCGGCGAGACGTCGGCCCAGCCCTGGCCGCAGGTGCTCGGCATCCAGCGCACGTTCCTGCCGTGGCAGCCCGACGAGGCCGAGACCAAGACGCGGACGACCGTGCTGTGGCCGCTGATCTCGACGTCGCACATGACGGCCGAGACCGGCTCTGACGAGTCGCAGACACCCGTCTTCCACGACGACGACCTCGCCAAGGAGCTCGCCCCCGGAGGCCGCCTCCAGCAGATGGTGGCGCTCGGCAAGGAACTCGACGTCACCTGGGTGATCGACCCCGACCTGCTCGCCACCGTCGACGCGATGACGGAGAGCTACGGCATCCAGGGCGAGGGCGACACGACGACGCCCGGCACCCACCAGGGCGTCGCCAAGCAGTGGCTCTCCGACCTGCAGCAGGCCGTCCAGGACAAGGAGGTCGTCGCCCTGCCCTTCGGCGACCCCGACCTGGCCTCCCTCGCGCACAACGGCACGAGCGTCACGGGGTCCCTGAACCACTACAAGGAGGCGACCGACGTCGCCGGGGACACCGTCGAGTCGATCCTCCACGTGGAACCGGCGACTGACTTCGCCTGGCCCGTGGACGGCGCCGTCGACCCCTCGATCGTGAAGGTCGCCACCTCCGCCGGCGCGGACAAGGTGATCGCCCGCAGCGACAGCCTGGCGGAGGACAACAGCCTCCCGTACACCCCGTCGGCCGCCCGCCCGATCGGCGGCGGCACCAGCGCGGTCGTCGCGGACGCCCGCCTGTCGACCCTGTTCCAGGGCAATCTGACCCGGGCCTCGACCTCGACGCTCGCGGTGCAGCGGTTCCTGGCGCAGAGCCTGACCCTGAACCTCCAGACCGGCAAGCAGCGCAACATCGTCGTCGCCCCGCAGCGCATGCCGACCGCGAGCCAGGCCCAGACCATGGCGCAGGCCGTCCGGGCGCTGCAGGACGGCTCGTGGTCGCAGGCACAGGACCTCACGGCGACCGCCTCGGCCAAGCCGGACGCGTCCGCCACCACACGGGTCCCGGCGGCCTCCAAGTACCCCTCCGCCCTGCGCAAGCGGGAGCTGCCCAGGGGCGCCTTCGCGCAGATCGCCACCACGCAGGACAAGCTCGACCGGTTCAAGGTCATCCTCACCAACCAGTCCCGCGTCGTGACCCCCTTCGGGCGGGCCATGAACCGGATGATGTCGACGTCGTGGCGCGGCCGCGCGGGCGCCGCCGCGGACTTCCGCAACGGTGTGGAGGCGTACGTCGACTCCCTCGCCGGCCAGGTCACGCTGATCGACAAGTCCGAGACCAAGCTGTCCGGACGCAGCGCCACGATCCCCGTCACCGTGAAGAACAACCTGGTGCAGGGGGTCGACCACCTGGTCCTGCGGCTCAGGTCGACCGCTCCGAGGCGCCTCGAGATCGGCGGCGAGTCCTACGAGGAGCAGGAGGTCGCGGTCTCCGGCGGCCACAGCCAGACGGTGAAGTTCACGGCGTCGGCGCAGGCCAACGGCAAGGCGACGGTGATCGCGCAGCTGTACACCGAGGACGGCCGGGCGTACGGCGACCCGGTCAAGTTCGACGTTAAGGTCACCGAGTTCACGGCCACCGTGATGCTGGTCATCGGCGGCGGATTCCTGCTGCTGGTGCTCGCCGGGTTCCGTATGTACACGCAGCGCAAGCGCGCGGCGGCCCGTGCGGCCGCGGAGGACGGGGCCGAGGAGACGAACCCGTCCGAGGACGATACGGAGAACCCGGAGGGCCCTGCGGAACGTCTCACGGACGAGGACCTCGCCGAGGAGGAGCCGGGCGACGGAGCCCGGGCAGGCGCCTCCGAGCAGCCGAGTGACCCGACCCCGGACACCGCAGCGGAAAGCGCCGACCCGTCCGGCACGGGTGAGAGAGTGGACCGTTGAGCGAAGTCGTGGCCGGTGGGCCCGGGACGATGAGGTGGGGTAGCCATGAACGCGCCGTACGACGGTGACCGCGGCCAGGCCGCGGGCAGCTCGGGGCACCCCGAGGGCCCGCCGCCCGAGCATGGCCAGGTACCGCCGCAGCACCCCCCGGACATGTACCTCCAGGACGCCTACGACCAGGACCCCTACCAGGGGCAGGACATCACCGCCCAGGACCCGGTCGCCGAGGCGCTGTACGACCGTGCCGCGCACCCGCCGCCCCCGCCGGGCACCTACCAGCCGCAGCAGCCGCTCTACTCCCAGCCGCCGCAGTCGCCGTACGCCCCCGACCCGAACGTGTGGGCGCAGACGCCGGCACCGGAGCCGGAGGGCCCGACCCAGTACCTGCCGTACGGGGACGACCCCCGCACGACCCAGTACGTCGGCGTCGACGATCTCGTCTCGCACTCGGCGGAGGAGCGTCCGGAGCACGACGCCTTCGCGCACCTCTTCCGGGACCAGCAGCAGGGCGGCGGCCCGCAGCAGTACCAGCCGACGACGGTCCCCGGCCCGTCCCCCGCGCCCGCCCCGGGCACCCAGCAGACGGCCGCACCGGCCGCCGCACCCGGGAACGACGAGCCGGCGCCCGCTCCGGCCCCCGCGCCCGTCGCCAAGAAGGGCGGCCGCGTCGGCGGTCTGCTGAAGTCGAGCGCGGTCATGGCGGCCGGCACCATGGTGTCCCGCCTCACCGGGTTCATCCGGTCGATGCTGATCGTCTCGGCCCTCGGCCTCGGTCTGCTCGGCGACTCCTTCCAGGTCGCCTACCAGCTGCCGACGATGATCTACATCCTGACCGTCGGCGGTGGCCTCAACTCGGTCTTCGTCCCGCAGCTCGTCCGCGCCATGAAGGACGACGAGGACGGCGGCGAGGCGTACGCGAACCGTCTGCTGACCCTCGTCATGGTCGCGCTCGCCGCCCTCACGGCGCTGGCGATGCTCGGGGCGCCCGTGCTGGTGAGCGCGCTGTCGACCAATGTCGCCGACGACCCCGCCGCCAACGAGGTGGCCGTCACCTTCACGCGCTACTTCCTGCCCTCGATCTTCTTCATGGGCGTCCACGTCGTCATGGGGCAGATCCTCAACGCCCGCGGCCGCTTCGGCGCCATGATGTGGACCCCGGTCCTGAACAACGTCGTCATCATCGTGACGCTCGGCATGTTCCTGTGGGTGTACGGCACCGCCGAGCGCTCCGGGATGTCCGTCACGAGCATCCCGCCGGAGGGCCAGCGGCTCCTCGGCATCGGCATCCTGCTCGGCCTGGTGGTCCAGTCCCTCGCCATGATCCCGTACCTGCGGGAGACGGGCTTCCGGATGCGGCTGCGCTTCGACTGGCGGGGCCACGGCCTCGGCAAGGCCGCCATGCTCGCCAAGTGGACGATCCTGTTCGTCCTGGCCAACCAGGCCGGCGCCCTCGTCGTCACCCAGCTGTCCACCGCGGCCGGTATCGCGTCCGGCGACGAAGGCACCGGCTTCGCCGCCTACGCCAACGCCCAGCTCATCTGGGGTCTGCCGCAGGCCATCATCACCGTCTCCCTGATGGCCGCCCTGCTGCCCCGCATCTCCCGCTCGGCCGCCGAGGACGACGCCGGCGCGGTCCGCGACGACATCTCGCAGGGGTTGCGCACCACCGCGGTGGCGATCGTGCCGCTGGCCTTCGGCTTCGTGGCGCTCGGCATCCCGATGTGCACCCTGATGTTCGGCTCGTCCGGCGCCGACCAGGCCACGAACATGGGCTTCATGCTGATGGCCTTCGGCCTCGGCCTGATCCCCTACTCGGTGCAGTACGTCGTCCTGCGCGCCTTCTACGCGTACGAGGACACCCGCACCCCCTTCTACAACACGGTCATCGTCGCCGCCTGCAACGCCGCCGCCTCGGGCCTCTGCTACCTCGTCCTGCCCGCCCGCTGGGCCGTGGTGGGCATGGCGGCCTCCTACGGCCTGGCGTACGGAATCGGCGTCGGGGTGGCCTGGCGGCGGCTGCGGCTGAAGCTCGGCGGCGATCTGGACGGCTCCCGTGTGACGCGGACCTACGCGCGGCTCTGCATCGCGTCGGTCCCGGCGGCGCTGCTCAGCGGCGCGGCCTGCTACGGCATCACCCAGGCCCTCGGCCAGGGTGTCGTCGGCTCGCTCACCGCCGTCCTGGCCGGTGGGGTGGTCCTGCTCGGGGTCTTCTTCGTGGCCGCCCGGCGGATGCGTATCGAGGAACTGAACTCGCTCGTCGGCATGGTCCGCGGGCGCCTGGGTCGCTGAGGTGGGGGTAGGCGCACAACCATCGTCCGTCATCGTGTGTCGTGCATAGCGGCGGACTGTGGGCACAATTGGTTCGGCGTCGGACGGCGCGCACGAGGTGTGGCGGCGCGCATTGAATGGGGAGGCTGGAACGACGGTGGCGGAACGGAGCACGGCTGCCGTCGACGTGGCAGACAACAGCGGTGACGAGCCGCTGACCGCTCAGGCGGACGAGTCGTCCACGGCCGACGGGGTGGCCACGAATCGGGAGCGGGGCACGGACATCGACGAGGCACAGGGGAGTGGCGGGACCGACGGTCCCGGGAAGGCCTCGGCGCCCGAGCTGCACAGCGGTCACAAGCTCGCCAGCCGCTACCGCTTGGAGGAGTGCGTCACCCGTCTGGACGGTTTCAGCAGCTGGCGTGCCGTCGACGAGAAACTGCGCCGCGCCGTCGGCGTCCACATCCTGCCCGCGGATCACGCGCGCGCCCGGGCCGTGCTGGCCGCGGCCCGCTCGTCCGCGCTGCTCGGCGACCCCCGCTTCGTCCAGGTCCTCGACGCCGTCGAGGAGGACGACGTCGTCTACGTCGTCCACGAATGGCTGCCCGACGCCACGGAGCTGACGGCCCTCCTCGCCGCTGGCCCGCTGGAGGTGTACGACGCCTACCAGATGGTCACGCAGGTGGCCGCCGCCATGGCCGCCGCACACCGTGAGGGCCTGGCCCATCTGCGCCTCAACCCGAACGCCGTACTGCGCACCTCGACCGGGCAGTGGCGCATCCGCGGTCTCGCGGTCAACGCCGCGCTGCGCGGCATCAGCTCCGACACCCCGCAGCGCGCCGACACCGAGGCCATCGGCGCCCTGCTGTACGCCTGCCTCACCCAGCGCTGGCCCTACGAGAGCGACGCCTACGGCCTGTCCGGACTCCCCAAGGACGTCGGACTGATCGCCCCGGACCAGGTGCGGGCCGGCGTGCACCGCGGGCTGTCCGAGCTCGCCATGCGCGCGCTCGCCAACGACGGCGCCACCGCCTCCCGCCACGAGGCCGCCTGCACCACTCCGGAGGAGCTGGTTAAGGCCATCGGCGAGATGCCCCGCATCCGCCCGCCGGAGCCCGCGTTCACGGCCCCGCCGGACTACCAGCGCACCACCTACCAGCAGGGCACCTACGGCCGTCCGGCGCCGCGTCCCGGCGTCACCCAGCCGGTGCCCACCCCGCCGCCCCCGCTGCAGAGCCGTACCGGCAAGGCCCTCAAGTGGGCCGTCTCGGCCCTCCTGATCGCCGCCCTGGGTCTCGGCAGCTGGCAGCTGGCCGACGCCCTCATGGACCGCGGCAAGCAGTCCGACGACCCCAACCGGACGCAGACGACGGACGAAGGCGACAAGAACAGCGGCAAGAACAAGCCGTCCAAGCCGCTCGCGATCGCCGGCGCCCAGGAGTACGTGGCCGAGGGCGACGCGCAGCACCCCAACGACGTGGACCTGACGCACGACAACAACGCGTCGACGGGATGGCGGACCAACAGCTACAAGGACGGTCCGAAGATAGTGATCAAGCCCGGCGTCGGCATCGTCTACGACCTCGGCTCCAAGAAGGAGCTCTCGGCCGCGACGCTGTCCCTCCGGTACGGCGGCGATCACACCACCGTGAAGCTGTACGCCACCGACACGCTCGACTCGTCCACCCCGCTGAGCTCGATGAAGGAGCTGGGCCAGGCGACGACGAGCGGTAACTCCGCGAAGGTGACCGTCGAGAAGCCGGTCAAGAGCCGCTTTGTGCTGGTGTGGCTGACCGCGATGCCGTACTCCGGCGCCGACTCCGCCAACTACAGTCAGCCTGGATACAAGCAGGCCATCACCGAAGTGAAGTTCACCGGCTGACTGCGTCCCAGGGGAGGGGGTCCGCGTGACAGATCGCACCGCTCACGGCGACGCGAGCGATCAGGACCTCCTCGCCCTGCACGTGGCCGGGGATCCCGACGCCTTCGGTGAGATCGTGCGGCGCCACCGCGACCGTCTCTGGGCGGTGGCCCTGCGCACGCTGGGGGACCGCGAGGAGGCCGCCGACGCCGTCCAGGACGCCCTCGTCTCCGCCTACCGGGCCGCCCACACCTTCCGGGGCCAGTCGGCCGTCACGACCTGGCTGCACCGGATCACGGTGAACGCCTGCCTGGACCGCGCCCGCAAGGCCGCCTCGCGCAAGACATCGCCGGTCGACGACACCGAGCGCCTCGAGCAGCTCCTGGAGCCGCACGAGTCGGCCTCTGCTCCCGCCGAGCGCAACGATCTGCACCGCCAGCTCCTGGAAGCCCTCGGCACCCTGCCCCCCGACCAGCGGGCGGCCCTCGTCCTCGTGGACATGCAGGGCTACCCCGTCGCGGAGGCGGCCCGGGTCCTGGACGTCCCCACCGGAACGGTGAAGAGCCGCTGTGCGCGGGGCAGAGCCCGGCTGCTGCCTCTGCTCGCCCATCTACGGCCCGAGCGCGGGGCCGCCGGAAAGGATCCGGGCGAGAGGCGGAACCGGACGCAGGGGACATCCGTCCCACCGGCAGCGGGTCCACGTGCCACGGGTCAGGACACGGAGCCACGCGACAACGGTCCGAGTGATTCAGCCGCAGTGAAGGGCGGAGGTGGGCGAGCGTGACATCCAAGACGGGCAAGGCCGGGCACCCGGACGTCACCGAGATCTCCGACCTCACCGAGGGCCTGCTCTCTCCGTCCCGGGCCGCCGACATAGAGCGACACCTGGAGGACTGCGAGCTCTGCGCGGACGTCCGTGAGTCGCTGGAGGAGATCCAGGGACTGCTCGGCTCGGTGCCGGTCCCGTCACGGATGCCCGACGATGTGGCCGAACGCATCGACGCCGCTCTAGCCGCCGAGTCGCTGACTCGCTCGGCCGCGACGGAGAATCCGGCGGAGCCGGCGCCGAGCGAGAAGGCCGGCGCGGACATCGCCGACTCTCATGTTTCACGTGAAACATCGCCCACCGTGGACCGTCCGGCGGGCCATCCGCGCTCGTCGACCACCGGCCCCGGCCGCAAGGGCCGGAAGAGGGCGGGGAACCGCAAGGTGGCCCTGGGCGCCGCCTTTACGGCCGTGGGACTGGGACTCGGCTCTGTGCTGCTGGTCTTCGCGGTGAACGGCGGAGGTTCCAGCCCCACTGCGGGAGGGGACCACACAGCGTCCGACACCTTCTCCGCGGACAAGCTGGAGGGCAAGGTCGCGGACCTCCTCGACAAGACAGCGCAGTCCGGACCGGCCTCCCGTAATCCCAACCGAAGCATGGGTGTGGAAGGCGGCGCGGACACCAAGAGGCCGCGGGTCCTGCGGGAGATCAACGTGCCGGAGTGCGTCCAGAAGGGCATCGGCCGCGACGACAGCGCACTCGCCGCTGAGGAAGGCGTCTACAAGGGCAAGGACGCGTTGCTCGTCGTCCTCCCGGATGCCTCCGATGTCACGCGGGTCACCGCTTATCTGATGGACGCGACCTGTGTGAAGCACCCGACGACGAGCAAGGCCCAGGTTCTTCTGACCGAGTCCTACGCGCGTTCCTGAACGCCCGGCGATTGGTCGACCTCAGGCATGGCAACCCGTAGAGGGGGCATCACCGTGTGCCCTGACACAGCGGGAATGCGCGCCCCTTAGGATCCGTTGGGTGGGGTGAGAGCTTCCAAGGGAGTTCTCACCGGTCCGACGACGTATTCCAGAGACGAGGAATCAAGCCGTGAGCGACGTCCGAAACGTGATCATCATCGGCTCCGGGCCCGCCGGCTACACGGCGGCGCTCTACACCGCGCGCGCGTCGCTGAAGCCGCTGGTGTTCGAGGGCGCCGTCACTGCCGGTGGTGCGCTCATGAACACCACCGAGGTGGAGAACTTCCCGGGCTTCCAGGACGGCATCATGGGCCCCGAGCTCATGGACAACATGCGCTCCCAGGCCGAGCGCTTCGGCGCCGAGCTGGTTCCGGACGACATCGTCAACGTCGATCTGACCGGTGAGATCAAGACCGTCACCGACACCGCCGGCACCGTCCACAGGGCGAAGGCCGTCATCGTCGCGACCGGTTCGCAGCACCGCAAGCTCGGCCTGCCGAACGAGGACGCCCTCTCCGGCCGTGGCGTGTCCTGGTGTGCCACCTGTGACGGGTTCTTCTTCAAGGACCAGGACATCGCCGTCATCGGCGGTGGCGACACCGCGATGGAAGAGGCCACCTTCCTCTCCCGCTTCGCCAAGTCCGTGACGATCGTGCACCGCCGCGACACCCTGCGCGCCTCCAAGGCGATGCAGGACCGCGCCTTCGCCGACCCGAAGATCAAGTTCGTCTGGGACAGCGAAGTGGCCGAGGTCCAGGGTGAGCAGAAGCTCTCCGGCCTCAAGCTGCGCAACGTCAAGACCGGCGAGCTCTCGGACCTGGCGGTCACCGGCCTCTTCATCGCGATCGGCCACGACCCGCGCACCGAGCTGTTCAAGGGCCAGCTGGAGCTGGACGGGGAGGGCTACCTCAAGGTCGACGCCCCCTCCACCCGCACCAACGTGTCTGGCGTCTTCGCCGCCGGTGACGTCGTGGACCACACCTACCGCCAGGCCATCACCGCGGCCGGCACCGGTTGTTCCGCCGCCCTGGACGCCGAGCGCTTCCTCGCCGCCCTGGCGGACGAGGAACAGGCCGAGCCCGAGAAGACCGCAGTCTGAACCTCACCCGCCCCACGCATCACTAGTTAAGGAGCCCGCAGTGGCCGGCACCCTGAAGACCGTGACCGACGAATCCTTCGAGCAGGACGTCCTCAAGAGCGACAAGCCCGTCCTGGTGGACTTCTGGGCCGCCTGGTGCGGTCCGTGCCGCCAGATCGCTCCTTCCCTCGAGGCGATCGCCGCCGAGTACGGCGACAAGATCGAGATCGTCAAGCTGAACATTGACGAGAACCCGGGTACGGCCGCCAAGTACGGCGTCATGTCCATCCCGACGCTGAACGTCTACCAGAACGGCGAGGTCGCCAAGACCATCGTCGGTGCGAAGCCGAAGGCCGCGATCGTCCGCGACCTCGAGGACTTCATCGCTGAGTGATGTTTCACGTGAAACACGAATGGGCCAGCCCCTCGGGGTTGGCCCATTTTCGTCTGCCGGGTGCCGGCTTGCCATAAGGAGTCTCAGGCGCCGCAGAGCTTAGAGAGGCCGCAGCGCCGGTTCCTTCTGCACAGCACCCAACAGCCTGTCGAGCGCCATCTCGACGTCTTCCTTCCAGGAGAGCGTCGTCCTCAGCTCCAGCCGCAGACGGGGTGTCGTGGGGTGCGGGCGGACCGTCTTGAAGCCCACCGCCAAGAGATGGTCCGCAGGCAGCACACACGCGGGCTCTTTCCACCGCGCGTCCCCGAACGCCTCGATCGCCTTGAAGCCCCGCCGGAGCAGATCCTTGGCGACCGTCTGGACCATCACCCGGCCCAGACCCTGCCCCTGATAGCCGGGCACGATGAACGCGGTCATCAACTGCACGGCGTCCGGTGACACGGGACTTGTGGGGAACGCGCTCGAGCGGGGGACATACGCCGGTGGCGCGTACAGCACATAGCCGACCGGCACCTCGTCCACATAGACGACCCGGCCGCAGGAGCCCCAGTCCAGCAGGACGGCGGAGATCCAGGCTTCCTTCTCCAGAGCGGCAGTGCCCGCCTTTACCGCTGCCTCACCGCTGACCGGGTCGAGCTCCCAGAAGACACACGAGCGGCAGCGCTTGGGAAGGTCCGGAAGGTTGTCAAGCGTGAGCGGTACGAGCCGACGCCCCATGAAGGCTGTTCCTCGCTTCCTTCGCCCGCGGCATCACGGGCGGCTGTCAGGGCGCTCCGCTCCTTGAGCAGGCTGCCGACGAATCCGCCGACCGCCCCCAGGCCCAAGGCCACGCTCATCAGTCCGGTGCGGCTCACCGTTCGCATGGACCCCGCCTCCCCTTAGAGGTCTTGCCCAGTGGATGCGCCATACCCGATCGCATGCTATCCACGATGCGATTCCATCGATACCGCATCAAAGCAAAGTGCGGGCCATGTTCCGGAACACACCGGACACGACCCGCACTCACGATCAGAAAACTGATCCGAGCCCTCGATGAGAGCAGCCCTGCCTCAGCCCTCGCCGTCCTCGTCGTCCTCGCCGAGAAGGCTCTTCTGTAGCGCGAGCTTCTCCCCCGGAGCGAGCGTGCTGAGGATCCGCTCCAGGTCCTCCGGAGAGGCGAACTCGACGGTGATCTTGCCCTTCTTCTGCCCCAGCTCGACCTTCACCCGCGTCTCGAATCGATCCGAGAGACGAGTCGCCAGGTCGGACAGCGCCGGTGAGGGCACCGACCCGGCCCGCGGACCCTTGGAGCGAGGAGCCTTCTGCGGGCGCGAGCCCATCAGCGTCACGATCTCCTCGACGGACCGGACAGAGAGGCCCTCGGCCACCACACGGTAGGCGAGCCGCTCCTGCTCCTCCGGGTCATCGACCGAGAGGAGAGCCCGGGCATGCCCGGCGGAGAGCACACCGGCCGCCACACGGTTCTGCACCTTGGGCGAGAGCTTCAGCAGACGCAGCGTGTTGGAGACCTGCGGACGGGACCGGCCGATGCGGTCCGCCAGCTGGTCGTGCGTGCAGTTGAAGTCCTTCAGCAGCTGGTCGTAAGCCGCCGCCTCTTCGATCGGGTTCAGTTGCGCACGGTGCAGGTTCTCCAGGAGGGCGTCCAGGAGAAGCTTCTCGTCGTCCGTGGCCCGCACGATCGCCGGGATCGCTTCGAGGCCGGCCTCACGGCAGGCCCGCCAGCGCCGCTCGCCCATGATGAGCTCGTAGCGGGAGGGACCCAGCTGACGTACGACGATCGGCTGGAGGAGACCGACCTCCTGGATAGAGGTGACGAGTTCCTGCAGAGCGTCCTCGTCGAAGATCTCTCGCGGCTGACGCGGGTTAGGCGTGATCTCGTCGAGCGGGATCTCGGCGAAGTGGGCACCCATGGGAGCCGAGGGCGTCTCCGCGGAGCTGTGCGAGGGCAGCTCCTCTGTTTCATGTGAAACAGGCGGCAGGGTCGCCACCTTGGCCGCGGCCACACCGCGGTCACTCAGCGCCGGGGCAGCAGCCGACGTACCGGCACTGCCACCCAGCGCCGGCGGGGGCACGGTCTTTTCCGTCGGGGCAGCAGGGATCAGCGCGCCAAGACCACGGCCCAACCCCCTCCGTCGCTCGCTCACTGGATCCCCTCCACCATGTTCGGGTTGCTCTGGGCCCCGATATGGGCCTGCGTCGGGTCGTAGTTCACGCCGACGCCCCGCAGAGCGATTTCTCGTGCCGCCTCAAGATAAGACAGGGCACCGCTCGATCCAGGATCGTAGGTCAGTACCGTCTGCCCGTAGCTCGGCGCCTCGGAGATACGGACCGAGCGAGGAATGCTCGTCCGCAGCACCTCCTCGCCGAAGTGGGTGCGCACCTCGTCCGCGACCTGTGACGCGAGCCGGGTCCGGCCGTCGTACATGGTGAGCAGGATCGTCGAGACATGCAGGGCGGGGTTGAGGTGCCCCCGTACCAGGTCGACGTTGCGCAGGAGCTGGCCCAGGCCCTCCAGGGCGTAGTACTCGCACTGGATCGGGATGAGGACTTCCTGCCCGGCCACCAGCGCGTTGACCGTGAGCAGGCCGAGCGAGGGCGGGCAGTCGATGAGGATGTAGTCCAGGGGCTGCTCGTACGCCTTGATGGCCCGCTCCAGTCGGCTCTCCCGCGCCACCAGCGAGACCAGCTCGATCTCCGCACCGGCGAGATCGATCGTGGCCGGGGCGCAGAAGAGTCCCTCGACATCGGGGACCGGCTGGACGACTTCGGAGAGCGGCTTGCTCTCCACCAGTACGTCGTAGATCGAGGGGACTTCGGCGTGGTGGTCGATTCCCAGAGCCGTGGAGGCGTTGCCCTGCGGGTCGAGGTCGATGACCAGCACACGGCCGCCGTGCAGAGCCAGGGACGCGGCAAGGTTGACGGTGGTGGTCGTCTTCCCTACGCCGCCCTTCTGGTTGGCGACAACGATGACACGGGTCTGCTCAGGCCGTGGCAGACCCTCGCCGGCGCGGCCCAGAGCTTCCACCGCCAATTGGGCAGCACGACCGATGGGAGTGTCGTCCATCGGAGGCGGTGTTTCACGTGAAACATCCTCCCCCGCTGACTCGGTACGGGGACCGGGGACCGGATCGGTCATCGGTCCCGCGATGTTGGCGTCGGACCGCAAGGATTCACTCTCCTCGACTTCAGGCTCGCAATGAACAGAGCCTCCCATGTCTTCGGTGTCGTGAACCAGTGAGGCCTGGTGTTCTGTGGAGAAATCCACCTCTGTGGACAACTCCGTGCCCCTCGTAGGGGACGGTTTGTTGTCAGGAGCACCCTCTCCGAGAGAACCGAGAGGCTTCCGATCTCGAGGTTCGGCAGCAGCGCGGCCGCGGCTGATGATGCCGTGCAACAGTGAGCGACGTTTCACGTGAAACACGATGCACAGCAGCCGAGGCCGAACTGTCGCGACACTCCGGCATGGGTAGGTTGGCCAGCTTGTGTGGAGTACGTCTCGTCGTCAGGACGGATCAGCGACGACGGCGGGTGCGTCCCGTCCTGGCGGCCTTGGCGCGCTTCGCCGCGAACCGCACACCGCCCGGGCTCTCCCCGACCTCGACCCGGACGACCGTGGACAGCGGGTCCACGACGCCCTCACCCACATGGAGGATGGACGTGCCCACCGCGCCGAGCTTGCTGAGGGCGGTGGCGGCGCTCTTCAGCTCCTCCTCGGCGGTGTCCCCCTTGAGGGCCAGCATCTCGCCATAGGGCCGCAGCAGGGGGATGCCCCAGGTCGCCAGCCGGTCCAGCGGAGCCACCGCGCGGGCGGTCACGACATGGACGGGCTGCAGCTTCCCCATGACCTCTTCGGCGCGGCCGCGGACGACGGTCACATGGTCCAGGCCCAGCAGTTCCACGACCTCCGTCAGAAAGGTCGTCCGCCGCAGGAGAGGCTCCAGCAGGGTGATCTTCAGGTCCTCCCGGACCAGGGCCAGCGGGATACCGGGCAGACCGGCACCCGAGCCCACATCGCACACCGTCACGTTCTCGGGCACGACCTCGGAGAGCACCGCGCAGTTCAGGAGATGCCGCTCCCACAGACGAGGCACCTCCCGTGGCCCGATCAGACCACGCTGCACACCCGCCTCGGCGAGCAGTTCGGCGTAGCGGACCGCGTCCGCGAAGCGATCGCCGAACACTTCACGTGCCTGCTCGGGCGCGGGGGGAAGCTCCGCTGCCTCCGTCACGGGGACCGTCCTTCCGTACGGTGCGACGCACCGGGCGCCTGCACCAGAACCACGAGAACTATCGCTGACAAAGTTCGGCCCCGCCTGCGGGCAGACGGGGCCGGGAGAACGTAAGGCCGATCAGGCGGGCAGAACGACGACGAACCGCTGCGGCTCCTCGCCCTCGGACTCGCTGCGCAGCCCCGCCGACTTGACCGCGTCGTGCACGACCTTGCGCTCGAACGGCGTCATCGGCTTCAGCTTGACCGGCTCGCCGGAGCTCTTGACCTCGGCGGCGGCCTTGGCACCCAGCTCGGAGAGCTCGGCACGCTTCTTGGCGCGGTAGCCCGCGATGTCCAGCATCAGGCGGCTGCGGTCCCCGGTCTCCCGGTGAACGGCGAGACGCGTGAGCTCCTGCAGCGCCTCCAGCACCTCGCCGTCACGCCCGACCAGCTTCTGCAGGTCGCGGCCGCCAGCGTCGCTGATGATCGACACAGCGGCGCGGTCGGCCTCGACGTCCATGTCGATGTCGCCGTCGAGATCGGCGATGTCCAGCAGACCCTCGAGGTAGTCCGCCGCGATCTCGCCCTCCTGCTCCAGGCGGGTCAGGGTGTCTGCACCCTCGGCGGCGGCGGAGGTGGTGCCTTCCGTCACGGGATGGGCTCCTTCTTACTTCTTGGACGGGGACTTGGGGCGCTGCGGTCCGCCCTTGCGCTGCCCGGACTGGGCCTTGCTGCGACCCTGGCCGGACGACTTCTGCGCGGGCTTCTTGGCCGCGGCGGGCTTGGCGTCCTCGGGCGCGTCGGACTTCGTCAGCGACGTCGGCTCGTCGCCCTGCTTCTGGGCCTGGCGCTGCGACTTGCTCTGGCGCTTCGGCTGCTGGCGCCGGGGAGCACCACCGGCCGGCGTGCCGTCCTCGGTCACGGTGGCGACGGCGCCCTCGCTCTTGATCACGGTGCCGTCGGGCTGCGCTGCGAGGTTCGCCTTGGACAGACCGTTGATGAACTTGCGCTCGTGCTCGTTGCGGTCACGGCCCTTGGCGACGATCGCCTTGACGATGGCCTTCTCACCGCGCCCACGGACCTTGCCGTGCTGCGTGACGCGCTTGGTCAGACGCTCCAGGTAGGCGGCCTGAGCCTTGGAACCCGGGGTCGGGTTGTTGTGGATGACGTACATCTGCTGGCCCATGGTCCACACGTTGGTGGTCAGCCAGTAGACGAGGACACCGACGGGGAAGTTGATGCCGAAGATGGCGAACATGACCGGGAAGATGTACATGAGCATCTTCTGCTGCTGCATGAACGGCGTCTTCACCGTGGTGTCGACGTTCTTCGTCATCAGCTGGCGCTGCGTGTAGAACTGCGACGCCGACATCAGGACGATCATGACCGCGGTGACGATGCGGACCGTGGTCAGCGAGGCGTCGAGCGCAGCGACGTCAGAGCTGCTGTCGGTGAACTTCGCCGCCAGCGGGGCCCCGAAGATGTGCGCCTTCTGCGCGCTCTCCAGCAGGCTCTGGTTGATGACACCGACGGTGTCGTTGTTCGCGATGCTGTTGAGCACGTGGTACAGGGCGAAGAAGAACGGCGACTGCGCCAGGATGGGAAGGCACGAGGAGAGCGGGTTGGTGCCCGTCTCCTTGTACAGCTTCATCATCTCTTCGGACTGACGCTGCTTGTCGTTCTTGTAGCGCTCCTGGATCTTCTTCATCTCGGGCTGGAGCGTCTGCATGGCCCGGGTCGCCTTGATCTGCTTCACGAAGAGCGGGATCAGGCAGATACGGATCAGGATCACCAGGGACACGATGGACAGGCCCCAGGCCCATCCGGTGTCCTCGCCGAAGATGGCGCCGTACACCGAGTGGAACTGGACGATGACCCATGAGACGGGTGTCGTGATGAAGCTGAAGAGGCTGGCAATCGTGTCCACTAATCATGCTCCTTGGGCATGGGGCGAGGTCTCTGCGGCCGGGCTCGAAGGAACATTCTCTTCAATGGCCGTTTCGGCGGCGGAGGGCCCGCCCTTGCGTGCGCGCCATGCGTTGCGCAGCAGCTCGTGCCACCGCGGACGCTTGCGCGGCGGGACATGGTCCACACCGCCCAGTGACCACGGGTTGCATCGCAGGATGCGCCAGGCGGTGAGCGCCGTGCCCTTGATCGCACCGTGCCGGTCGATGGCCGTGTACCCGTAGTGGGAACACGACGGGTAGTACTTGCACACCGGGCCCAGCAGCGGACTGATCGTCCACTGGTACAGCTTGATCAGAGCCAGCAGCGGGTACTTCATCGCGCGCCCCCTCCCAGGAGCCGCTGCAGAGCGGCGTCCAGGTCTCGGGCCAGCTGTGCATGGTCGGCGTCACCCGAACCGGGTAGCGCTCGTACGACTACCAGGCTACCGGGGGGCAGCTGGTCGACTCGATCGCGCATGAGATGGCGAAGCCTGCGCTTCACCTTGTTCCGCACGACTGCACCACCCACGGCCTTGCTCACGACGAAACCCGCACGCGTCGGGGGAGCGCTCTCCCCAGGCGCATGCGGGTCCGTGGCACCGCTACGAAGATGGACGACGAGGTGCGGGCGTCCAGCCCGACGCCCTCGTCGTACCGCGGTCGCGAAGTCCTCGCGCCGCCTCAGCCGGTTCTCGGTGGGCAGCACGACGGCATGACCTGACCGGGATCAGGCGGACAGACGGGCGCGACCCTTGCTACGGCGGGACGCGAGGATCGCGCGGCCGGCACGGGTGCGCATACGCAGCCGGAAGCCGTGGGTCTTCGCGCGACGACGGTTGTTCGGCTGGAAGGTGCGCTTGCTCACTCGGGGGCTCCAGAAATCAATCGGTGGTGGCGGGTGCCGTCCTGGCTGTCACCGTGCGCCCACGAGTAGCTCGCAGTTACGCCCGAGTGCACCGCTATCCGATCACCTGACGTGACCTGTGCCCATCGGAGGCAGGCGGCAGCAGCCATCGACAACTCGACCTGGTTACGGTACGCGCGGCTACGCCATCCGGTCAAACCAGCCGCGACTGGGGGACACTATCCACAGGCTGGGGACAACGACTTGAACCGTACCCGTCGCGCTGACTACCGTGACGGAACTCCGATTCGTTCCCTTGTCCCCCCAGATTCTGACTCCACCCGATTGAATCCCGACCCGTCCCACAATCACACGTTCGTGGGACCCGTGAGAGAGCGTGCCCTGTGGCTGACGTACCTGCCGATCTTGCCGCAGTGTGGCCACGAGTACTCGAGCAGCTCCTCGGTGAGGGCCGCGGGCAGGGTGTGGAGGCGAAGGACGAGCACTGGATCCGGCGCTGCCAGCCCCTCGCGCTGGTCGCCGACACCGCGCTGCTCGCCGTACCGAACGAATTCGCGAAGGGCGTACTGGAGGGCCGGCTGGCCCCGGTCGTCAGCGAGACCCTGACCCGTGAGTGCGGGCGTCCGATCCGTATCGCGATCACCGTCGACGACTCGGCGGGCGAGCCCCCGGCCCCGCCGGCGCCCTCGTCCCAGCAGCCGCCGCAGTCACAGCAGTCCCCCCAGTCCTCCCAGCCCCGCTACGAGGAGCCGGAGCTCCCGTCGTACGAGGGCTACGGCCGGCACCGGGCCGACGACCACCGGTCCGACCCGCTGCCGAACGCGCGTCCGGCCTACCCGGGCGAGTACCAGCGCTCCGAGCCCGCGCCGGGCAGTTGGCCGCGCCCGTCCCAGGACGACTACGGCTGGCAGCAGCAGCGCCTCGGCTTCCCGGAGCGGGACCCGTACGCCTCGCCGCAGGAGTCCTACGGCCAGGAGTCGTACGGCCAGGACTCCTACGGCTCGCCGTCCCAGGACTACCGGCCGCAGCCGGTGGAGCGGTCGTCGTACGACGGGCACCGCCCCGACCACGACCAGCACCGCTCGGATCACCGGTCGGACCGCCGTTCGGACCACCGCTCCGAGTACGAGCAGAAACGGCCCGAGTACGAGCAGCAGCGCCCGGACTACGACCAGCCGCGCACGGAGTACGACCGCGGTCCGCGCCGCGAGCTGCCCGATCCGCCGCCCGGCTCCGGTCATGTGCACCGCGGCGGGCCGGTCGGCTCGAACCTTCCTGCCTCCGGTGCCCCCGGCCCGCTCGCCGCGCAGCCCGCGCCGGCGCCCGGCCCCGGTGAGCCCACCGCGCGGCTGAACCCGAAGTACCTCTTCGACACGTTCGTCATCGGCGCGTCCAACCGCTTCGCGCACGCGGCCGCGGTGGCCGTCGCCGAGGCGCCGGCGAAGGCGTACAACCCCCTCTTCATCTATGGGGAGTCGGGGCTCGGCAAGACGCACCTGCTGCACGCGATCGGGCACTACGCGCGCAGCCTCTACCCCGGCACGCGCGTGCGGTACGTGAGCTCGGAGGAGTTCACGAACGAGTTCATCAACTCGATCCGTGACGGCAAGGGCGACAGCTTCCGCAAGCGGTACCGCGAGATGGACATCCTGCTCGTCGACGACATCCAGTTCCTCGCGGACAAGGAGTCGACGCAGGAGGAGTTCTTCCACACCTTCAACACGCTCCACAACGCGAACAAGCAGATCGTGCTCTCCAGCGACCGGCCGCCCAAGCAGCTGGTGACCCTGGAGGACCGGCTGCGCAACCGCTTCGAGTGGGGTCTGATCACGGACGTCCAGCCGCCCGAGCTGGAGACCCGGATCGCGATCCTGCGCAAGAAGGCGGTCCAGGAGCAGCTCAACGCCCCGCCGGAGGTGCTGGAGTTCATCGCCTCCCGGATCTCGCGGAACATCCGTGAGCTGGAGGGCGCGCTGATCCGGGTGACGGCGTTCGCGTCGCTCAACCGGCAGCCGGTGGACCTGGGCCTGACGGAGATCGTGCTGAAGGACCTGATCCCGGGCGGCGAGGACTCGGCCCCGGAGATCACCTCCACGGCGATCATGGGCGCCACCGCCGACTACTTCGGGCTCACGGTCGAGGACCTGTGCGGCACCTCGCGCGGCCGGGCGCTCGTCACGGCCCGCCAGATCGCCATGTATCTGTGCCGTGAGCTGACCGACCTGTCGCTGCCGAAGATCGGCGCGCTCTTCGGGGGCCGTGACCACACCACGGTGATGCACGCCGACCGCAAGATCCGCAATCTGATGGCCGAGCGGCGCTCCATCTACAACCAGGTCACCGAGCTCACCAACCGCATCAAGAACGGCTGACCCAGCCCGCCGCCGGCCCGTCGAGGGCCGCCGGCACACCGTCGAGGGCGCCTCCCGGGAGACCTGGAGGCGCCCTTCGTCATGTCCGGCGGCATGCCGCGGGTGCCGGCCCGCGACGGCGGCTGTTCGATTACCTGCCGGGTTACGGTCTTCCTCCACAGATTCGGCGACTTTCTCGCGTCCACACCCTGGGGACCGGAAAGTTGTCCAGACTGCGTCCACAGGGCGGCCTGTTGAAAGGCCATCAGGCCAGGTCAGCCGGTTGTGGATTCGTGGACGAACGATCTCCACAGACTGTGGACGACGCGGAGATCCACAGCCTGTGCACGGAGTTGTCCACGGGCAACCCACAGGCTGGAGCCGGTTGTCCCCAGTGATCCCCAGCTTCTCCACACCGCTGTCCACTGTTCGGCAACGCGACGCGGCTCCTCACCGGGGCGAGTGAAAGGCGTCACACGAAGGTGCCGGGTTGCCCTGTGGGAAAGGCGGGTAAAGCTGGGGACGGCGCTGGGGAGAAGTCGCCCCTGCCTGTGCACGGGATGTGCAGAACTTTCCGTTCTCCACAGAAGCGGCCGGTTGTCCACGGCCTCCACCCACAGGCCCGGTGGACAAAATCTCGGCCTTGAGCTGGGAAAACGAGGTTATCCACGGTATCCACAGGCCCTACTACTACTCCCAACTAGAGAGAGCTGGGAATTCGTTTCGAAGAGGGCCCTGTGCACAACTCGCCGTCCGGCTCCCGGCTGCCCCACGTCACGACTTGACCCCGAGAGGCACCTACTGTCAGTGGGGTGCGTCAGACTGTTCCCGGTGTCCTTCCCCTCACTGGGGCCGACGACACCGAGACAGACGACGAAGCCAGGCAGGCCGAGAAGCGCCGGCAACAGCAGGAGGCGGCAACAGTGAAGATCCGGGTGGAACGCGACGTACTCGCGGAGGCCGTGGCCTGGGCGGCGCGCAGCCTCCCGGCCCGTCCGCCGGCGCCTGTCCTCGCCGGCCTCCTCCTGAAGGCCGAGGACGGTCAGCTGAGCCTGTCCAGCTTCGACTACGAGGTCTCCGCCCGGGTGGGCGTGGAGGCCGAGGTCGAGGAGGAGGGCACCGTGCTGGTGTCCGGCCGCCTCCTCGCCGACATCTGCCGCGCGCTCCCCAACCGGCCGGTGGAGATCTCCACAGACGGTGTACGGGCGACCGTGGTCTGCGGCTCCTCGCGCTTCACTCTCCACACCCTGCCGGTGGAGGAGTACCCGTCGCTGCCGCAGATGCCCACCGCCACCGGCACCGTCCCCGGTGAGGTCTTCGCCTCCGCCGCCGCC
Source organism: Streptomyces sp. RK62 (assembly GCF_018070255.1). Classification (NCBI taxonomy): domain Bacteria; kingdom Bacillati; phylum Actinomycetota; class Actinomycetes; order Kitasatosporales; family Streptomycetaceae; genus Streptomyces; species Streptomyces sp. RK62. The sequence goes on from NZ_JAGPYD010000007.1 coordinate 225,829, forward strand.
CAGGTCGCCATCGCGGCCGGCCGCGACGACACGCTGCCGGTCCTCACCGGTGTGCGCATCGAGATCGAGGGCGACACCGTCACGCTGGCCTCCACCGACCGGTACCGCTTCGCGGTCCGTGAGTTCCTGTGGAAGCCGGAGAACCCGGAGGCGTCCGCGGTCGCCCTGGTGCCCGCCAAGACGCTCCTGGACACCGCCAAGGCGCTCACGAGCGGCGACAGCGTCACCCTGGCGCTCTCCGGCTCCGGTGCGGGCGAGGGCCTCATCGGTTTCGAGGGCGCTGGCCGCCGGACGACGACCCGGCTGCTGGAGGGCGACCTCCCGAAGTACCGCACGCTGTTCCCGACGGAGTTCAACTCGGTCGCCGTGATCGAGACGGCGCCCTTCGTCGAGGCCGTCAAGCGCGTGGCCCTGGTCGCCGAGCGGAACACGCCGGTGCGGCTGAGCTTCGAGCAGGGCGTGCTCATCCTGGAGGCCGGGTCCAGCGACGACGCACAGGCTGTGGAAAGGGTCGAAGCCCAGCTGGACGGCGACGACATCTCGATCGCCTTCAACCCGACCTTCCTGCTGGACGGCCTGAGCGCGATCGACTCCCCGGTGGCGCAGCTGTCGTTCACGACGTCCACCAAGCCCGCGCTGCTCAGTGGCAAGCCGGCCCTGGACGCCGAGGCGGACGAGGCCTACAAGTACCTGATCATGCCGGTGCGCCTGAGCGGCTGATCCGGCCGCGGTAACCGCGGGTTGTCCACAGGCCGGGGACGAAGCGGCTCCGGCCTGTGGGGAAACCCCGGGAAACCCCCAGGTGAGGGTGTACGTATGAGCGCGTATGCCCACAGCTGTGCGCGGACGTCCGGGTTTAGGCTCGTACGCGGGTACGAAGGTGCCTCACACGCCACAGCAACCGAAGGAACACAACTGATGGAGCTCGGTCTCGTCGGCCTCGGCAAGATGGGCGGCAACATGCGCGAACGGATCCGTCGCGCGGGCCACACCGTCGTCGGATACGACCGCAACGCTGACCTCGCGGATGTCCACAGCCTGGAAGAGCTTGTGGGCAAGCTCCCCGGCCCGCGCGTGGTCTGGGTGATGGTCCCGGCGGGTGCGCCGACCCAGTCGACCATCGACGAGCTGGCCGAGCTGCTGGAGCCCGGCGACGTCGTCGTGGACGGCGGCAACTCCCGCTGGACGGACGACGAGCGGCATGCCGAGCAGCTGGCGGCCAAGGGCATAGGTTTCGTCGACTGCGGTGTCTCCGGCGGCGTCTGGGGCCTGGAGAACGGCTACGCGCTGATGTACGGCGGCTCCGAGGAGGACGTCGCCAAGGTGCAGCCGGTCTTCGACGCCCTCAAGCCCGAGGGCGACTTCGGCTCGGTGCACGCCGGCAAGGTCGGCGCGGGCCACTTCGCGAAGATGGTCCACAACGGCATCGAGTACGCCATGATGCAGGCCTACGCCGAGGGCTGGGAGCTGCTGGAGAAGGTCGACTCGGTGACCGACGTCCGGGAGGTCTTCCGCTCCTGGCAGGAGGGCACGGTCATCCGCTCCTGGCTGCTGGACCTCGCGGTGAACGCCCTCGACGAGGACGAGCACCTGGACGGTCTCCGGGGTTATGCACAGGACTCCGGCGAGGGACGCTGGACTGTGGAAGCCGCGATCGACCACGCGGTTCCGCTGCCCGCGATCACGGCCTCGCTGTTCGCGCGCTTCGCCTCGCGGCAGGACGACTCGCCGCAGATGAAGATGATCGCGGCCCTGCGGAACCAGTTCGGCGGGCACGCGGTCGAGAAGAAGTGATCCGCCCTCCGCCGCGGTCACGGCCGCGGGCGGAGGCGGTCCATGGTCCGGGGTGGCCGATCTGGCACCCTGGACACCCCCGGTTGTCCACAGCTGGGGACGGTTGAACCATACGTTGGGGGAGGTCGGCGAACGACCATGCATGTCACGCATCTTTCGCTGGCCGACTTCCGCTCGTACGCCCGGGTCGAGGTCCCGCTCGACCCGGGCGTCACCGCGTTCGTCGGCCCCAACGGGCAGGGCAAGACGAACCTCGTCGAGGCCGTCGGCTACCTCGCCACCCTCGGCAGCCATCGCGTCTCCTCCGACGCCCCGCTGGTGCGCATGGGCGCCGACCGCGCGATCGTCCGGGCCCAGGTGCGGCAGGGCGAGCGCACCCAGCTGGTCGAGCTGGAGCTGAACCCGGGCAAGGCCAACCGCGCCCGTATCAATAGATCGTCGCAGGTCAGACCACGTGACGTACTCGGCATCGTACGGACCGTCCTGTTCGCCCCGGAGGATCTCGCGCTGGTCAAGGGCGACCCCGGCGAGCGCCGGCGGTTCCTCGACGAGCTGATCACCGCCCGCTCCCCGCGGATGGCGGGCGTCCGATCCGACTACGAGCGTGTGCTCAAGCAGCGCAACACCCTGCTGAAGTCCGCCGCGCTGGCCCGCAGGCACGGCGGCCGGTCCATGGACCTGTCCACCCTGGACGTCTGGGACCAGCACCTCGCGCGCGCCGGCGCGGAACTGCTCGCCCAGCGCCTCGACCTGATCGCGGCGATCCAGCCGCTGGCCGACAAGGCGTACGAGCAGCTGGCCCCCGGCGGCGGCCCGGTCGCCCTGGACTACAAGCCGTCCGCCCCCGGTGAGGCGCACACCCGCGACGACCTGTACGAGCAGCTGATGGCGGCGCTCGCCGAGGCCCGCAAGCAGGAGATCGAACGCGGCGTCACCCTGGTCGGGCCGCACCGCGACGACCTGCTGCTCAAGCTGGGCCAGCTGCCCGCCAAGGGGTACGCCTCGCACGGGGAGTCCTGGTCGTACGCGCTGGCGCTGCGCCTGGCCTCCTACGACCTGCTGCGCGCCGAGGGCAACGAGCCGGTGCTGCTCCTCGACGACGTCTTCGCCGAGCTGGACAGCCGTCGCCGGGAGCGCCTGGCCGAGCTGGTCGCGCCCGGCGAGCAGGTCCTCGTGACCGCCGCGGTCGACGACGACGTACCGCATGTGCTGAGCGGGGCGCGGTACGCCGTGTCCGAGGGGACGGTGGAGCGCGTATGAGCGACCGGCCGTCCGAGAAGGAATCCGCCGGCTCGTCCGGCGACGCGGCGCCCGGCAAAACGCCCGAGCCCTCCGGAATCGACCTCGCGCGCGTGGCGCTGCGCGCGGCCAAGGAGCAGGCACGCGCGCGTGGCGACGCGGCCCACCAGAAGAAGCAGGCGCGGCGCGGGGGCGGCCTGCGCTCCGGCGCGCGGGCCGACGGACGCGATCCCCTCGCGCTCGGCGCGGCCATCAACCGCCTGATCACCGAACGCGGTTGGGAGACCCCGGCCGCCGTGGGCGGCGTCATGGGCCGCTGGCCGGAGATCGTCGGCGAGGACGTCGCCAAGCACTGCGTACCCGAGCGGTACGACGAGGGCGAGCGGGTCCTGGTCGTGCGCTGCGACTCCACGGCCTGGGCGACGAATCTGCGGCTGCTCGCGCCGACGCTGGTCGCCCGCCTGAACGAGGACCTGGGCCACGGGTCCGTCCGCCAGATCAAGGTGCAGGGCCCGGGAGGCCCCGCCCGCCGCTACGGCCCCCTGCGCGCCCCCGGCAGCACGGGCCCGGGCGACACCTACGGCTGAGCCGGGCCCGCCGGAGTGTCCGGATCGCCCGGCTGAAAAGCCCCCGAAACAGCCGTCACACGGGTCCCGAAGCCCTCTTCCGGCGCAGGTGACAGACATCACATCACCACCTCTCCGCAGCCCCGAAACGACGTCCGCGAGCCGTTCGTCGTACAACCGCACGCGGTTGCGAATCGTGAGGTGACTCCGAAGTAGCCAAGGGTTGACGGCTCGAAGCGCTGAGTGCCGCTGTGAGCCTCTTGGAGCCCCCTTCCGTATATCGGGAGTCCTCCGAGCCGGGTTCAGGGCGGCACATGCGGACTCAGGTACCGGCAAACCCCCATCACTGTCAGCGCTACCGGTAGACTGGAGGACAATCCCGCCCCAGTCGTGGGGACCGTCCGGGACACGCTGAGCAACGCTGATCAAGGCTTACCAACGCAACATGCCGCAGCCGCTCCGGCAACCCGCCGACGAGCTTGGCTCGTGCTGTGCCAGAAAGGGCGCTTCGTGGCCGATTCCGGCAACCCCAACGAGAACATTCCGTCCACCGACGCCGGCGCCGACGGCGCGGGCGCTTCGCCGAGCCCCGAGGTCTCCTCCTCGTACGACGCGAGCGCCATCACCGTCCTCGAGGGCCTGGACGCGGTTCGCAAGCGACCCGGTATGTACATCGGTTCGACTGGCGAGCGCGGACTGCACCACCTCGTGCAAGAGGTCGTCGACAACTCCGTCGACGAGGCTCTGGCCGGTTACGCGGACACGATCGACGTGACGATCCTGGCCGACGGCGGTGTCCGCGTCGTCGACAACGGCCGTGGCATCCCGGTGGGCATCGTCCCGTCCGAGGGCAAGCCGGCCGTCGAGGTCGTCCTGACCGTGCTGCACGCGGGCGGCAAGTTCGGCGGCGGCGGCTACGCGGTCTCCGGCGGTCTGCACGGCGTCGGCGTGTCCGTGGTGAACGCCCTGTCCACCAAGGTCGCCGTCGAGGTCAAGACGGACGGCTACCGCTGGACGCAGGACTACAAGCTCGGCGTCCCGACCGCCCCCCTCGCCCGGCACGAGCCCACCGATGAGCACGGCACGTCGGTCACCTTCTGGGCCGACCCGGACATCTTCGAGACCACCGAGTACTCCTTCGAGACGCTCTCGCGGCGCTTCCAGGAGATGGCGTTCCTCAACAAGGGCCTGCGCATCCGGCTCACCGACGAGCGCGAGTCGGCGAAGGCGACCTCCGGCGCGGACGAGGCGGGCGCCGACGAGAAGGCCGAGGTCAAGTCGGTCGACTACCACTACGAGGGCGGCATCGTCGACTTCGTGAAGTACCTCAACTCCCGCAAGGGGGACGTGGTGCACCCCACCGTCATCGACCTGGAGGCGGAGGACAAGGACAAGCTCCTGTCCCTCGAGGTCGCGATGCAGTGGAACAGCAGTTACACCGAGGGCGTCTACTCCTTCGCGAACATCATCCACACCCACGAGGGCGGTACGCACGAAGAGGGCTTCCGCGCCGCGCTGACCTCGCTGATCAACAAGTACGCGCGCGACAAGAAGCTGCTGCGCGAGAAGGACGACAACCTCACGGGCGACGACATCCGCGAGGGTCTGACGGCGATCATCTCGGTCAAGCTGAGCGAGCCTCAGTTCGAGGGCCAGACGAAGACGAAGCTGGGCAACACCGAGGTGAAGACCTTCGTCCAGAAGGTCGTCTACGAGCACCTGGCGGACTGGCTGGACCGCAACCCCAACGAGGCCGCGGACATCATCCGCAAGGGCATCCAGGCCGCCACCGCGCGCGTGGCCGCCCGCAAGGCGCGCGATCTGACGCGCCGCAAGGGCCTGCTGGAGACCGCGTCCCTGCCGGGCAAGCTCTCCGACTGCCAGTCGAACGACCCCACCAAGTGCGAGATCTTCATCGTCGAGGGCGACTCCGCCGGCGGCTCGGCCAAGTCCGGCCGCAACCCGGAGTACCAGGCGATCCTCCCGATCCGCGGCAAGATCCTCAACGTCGAGAAGGCGCGGATCGACAAGATCCTGCAGAACCAGGAGATCCAGGCGCTGATCTCGGCCTTCGGCACCGGTGTGCACGAGGACTTCGACATCGAGAAGCTGCGCTATCACAAGATCATCCTGATGGCGGACGCCGACGTCGACGGCCAGCACATCAACACCCTGCTGCTGACGTTCCTGTTCCGCTTCATGCGTCCGCTGGTCGAGGCCGGGCACGTCTTCCTGTCCCGTCCGCCGCTCTACAAGATCAAGTGGGGCCGCGACGAGGTGGAGTACGCCTACTCCGACCGTGAGCGCGACGCGCTGCTGGAGCTGGGCCGCCAGCGCGGCAAGCGGGTCCGCGAGGACTCCATCCAGCGCTTCAAGGGTCTCGGCGAGATGAACGCCGAGGAACTGCGCGTGACGACCATGGACCAGGAGCACCGCGTCCTCGGCCAGGTCACGCTCGACGACGCCGCCCAGGCCGACGACCTGTTCTCGGTCCTGATGGGCGAGGACGTCGAGGCCCGGCGCCAGTTCATCCAGCGCAACGCCAAGGACGTCCGCTTCCTCGACATCTGAGTCGGTCTCAGCTGACCGCACCAGGAAGGATCTTCACCAGCAATGGCCGACGAGAACACTCCCGTCACCCCTGAAGAGGGCGGCGTCATCGCCCAGCGTGTCGAGCCCGTCGGGCTCGAGACGGAGATGCAGCGCTCGTACCTCGACTACGCGATGTCCGTCATCGTCTCGCGTGCGCTGCCCGACGTCCGGGACGGCCTCAAGCCCGTCCACCGCCGCGTCCTGTACGCCATGTACGACGGCGGCTACCGCCCCGAGCGCGGCTTCTACAAGTGCGCGCGCGTCGTCGGCGACGTCATGGGCAACTACCACCCCCACGGCGACTCCTCCATCTACGACGCCCTGGTGCGCCTCGCCCAGCCGTGGTCGATGCGCATGCCACTCGTCGACTCCAACGGCAACTTCGGCTCGCCGGGCAACGACCCGGCGGCGGCCATGCGCTACACCGAGTGCAAGATGGCGCCGCTGTCGATGGAGATGGTCCGCGACATCGACGAGGAGACCGTCGACTTCACGGACAACTACGACGGCCGCTCCCAGGAGCCGACCGTCCTGCCCGCCCGCTTCCCGAACCTGCTGATCAACGGCTCGGCCGGTATCGCGGTCGGCATGGCGACCAACATCCCGCCGCACAACCTGCGCGAGGTCGCCGCCGGCGCCCAGTGGTACCTGGAGAACCCCGAGGCCTCGCACGAGGAGCTGCTGGACGCGCTCATCGAGCGCATCAAGGGCCCCGACTTCCCGACCGGCGCCCTCGTCGTCGGCCGCAAGGGCATCGAGGAGGCGTACCGCACCGGCCGCGGTTCCATCACGATGCGCGCGGTCGTCGCGGTCGAGGAGATCCAGAACCGCCAGTGCCTGGTGGTCACGGAGCTGCCCTACCAGGTCAACCCGGACAACCTCGCGCAGAAGATCGCCGACCTGGTGAAGGACGGCAAGATCGGCGGCATCGCGGACGTCCGCGACGAGACGTCGTCCCGTACGGGCCAGCGCCTGGTGATCGTCCTCAAGCGGGACGCGGTCGCCAAGGTCGTCCTGAACAACCTGTACAAGCACACGGACCTGCAGACGAACTTCGGCGCGAACATGCTGGCGCTCGTCGACGGCGTCCCGCGCACGCTCTCCCTGGACGCGTTCATCCGCCACTGGGTGACGCACCAGATCGAGGTCATCGTCCGCCGTACGCGCTTCCGGCTACGCAAGGCCGAGGAGCGGGCGCACATCCTGCGCGGTCTGCTGAAGGCCCTGGACGCCATCGACGAGGTCATCGCGCTGATCCGGCGCAGCGACACCGTCGAGATCGCGCGCGGCGGCCTGATGGAGCTCCTGGAGATCGACGAGATCCAGGCCAACGCCATCCTCGAGATGCAGCTGCGCCGACTGGCGGCCCTGGAGCGCCAGAAGATCATCCAGGAGCACGACGAGCTGCAGGCGAAGATCACCGAGTACAACGAGATCCTCGCGTCCCCGGTCCGCCAGCGCGGCATCGTCAGCGCGGAGCTGGCCGCGATCGTCGAGAAGTTCGGCGACGACCGCAAGACCATGCTGGTGCCCTACGACGGCGACATGTCCATCGAGGACCTCATCGCCGAAGAGGACATCGTGGTCACCGTCAGCCGGGGCGGCTACGTCAAGCGCACCAAGACGGACGACTACCGGGCGCAGAAGCGCGGCGGCAAGGGCGTGCGCGGCACGAAGCTGAAGGAAGACGACATCGTCGACCACTTCTTCGTCTCGACGACGCACCACTGGCTGCTGTTCTTCACCAACAAGGGCCGGGTCTACCGGGCCAAGGCGTACGAGCTTCCGGACGCCGGCCGGGACGCGCGCGGGCAGCACGTCGCGAACCTGCTGGCCTTCCAGCCGGACGAGGCGATCGCCGAGATCCTCGCGATCCGCGACTACGAGGCGGCGCCGTACCTGGTGCTGGCCACGAAGGCCGGCCTGGTCAAGAAGACGCCTCTGAAGGATTACGATTCGCCGCGTTCCGGCGGTGTCATCGCGATCAACCTCCGTTCGATGGAGGACGGTTCCGACGACGAACTGATCGGCGCCGAACTGGTCTCGGCCGACGACGATCTGCTTCTGATCAGCAAGAAGGCCCAGTCGATCAGGTTCACCGCCACGGACGAGTCGCTGCGGCCCATGGGCCGTGCCACCTCGGGTGTCAAGGGCATGAGCTTCCGCGAGGGCGACGAGCTGCTCTCGATGAATGTTGTTCGACCCGGTACGTTCGTGTTCACTGCCACCGACGGCGGGTACGCGAAGCGGACCAACGTCGACGAGTACCGCGTCCAGGGTCGCGGCGGCCTCGGCATCAAGGCCGCCAAGATCGTCGAGGACCGCGGGTCTCTCGTCGGCGCGCTGGTGGTCGAGGAGACCGACGAGATCCTCGCCATCACGCTCGGCGGCGGTGTGATTCGTACGCGAGTCAACGAGATCAGGGAGACGGGCCGTGACACCATGGGCGTCCAACTGATCAACCTCGGCAAGCGCGATGCCGTCGTAGGTATCGCACGCAACGCCGAGGCGGGACGCGAGGCGGAGGAGGTCGACGGCGACGTGGCCGTCGACGAGACCGCCGAGGGGGACGCGACCACCGGCACGGACGAGGGTGACGCGCCCTCTGCCGAGTAGCACGAGGAGTGAGTCATCGTGAGCGGAGCCACGGGCACCGGATCGTCCGGTATCCCGGCCGGTTCTCCGGCCGGTTCGGAGACGGGCGGCGGCGGTCGTGGCTCCGCCGCGCAGGCGGCGGACACCCACACCACGCAGCTGAAGGCGATCAAGTCGTCGCCCGCGAAGGGCGCGCCGGCGCCCGACGCTTCTGGATCCCAGGGGGGAACCGTGACGGACACCTATGCGGCCGGTGGGGGCCCGGCCGCCCCGGGGGGCGGGCAGCCGCAGGCGTCGCCCCTGCCGGGTGAGCGCCAGCCTCAGCAGGCCGGCGGTCCGTACCACCCGCCGCAGGCCTACCCGCCGGCCGGCGGGGCCCCCGCGGGCGCTGCTCCGGCGGGCGCGGTCCGCAAGCCGCGCACCGGGGCGCGCACGACCCCGCGCACCCGCAAGGCCCGGCTCCGGGTCGCCAAGGCGGACCCGTGGTCGGTGATGAAGGTCAGCTTCCTGCTGTCCATCGCGCTGGGCATCTGCACGATCGTCGCGGCCGCGGTGCTGTGGATGGTCATGGACGCCATGGGTGTCTTCTCCACGGTCGGCGGCACGATCTCCGAGGCCACCGGCTCGAACGAGTCGAACGGCTTCGACCTGCAGTCCTTCCTGTCGCTGCCGAACGTCCTGCTGTTCACGTCGATCATCGCGGTCATCGACGTCGTCCTCGCGACGGCGCTGGCGACGCTCGGCGCGTTCATCTACAACCTCTCCGCGGGCTTCGTGGGCGGCGTCGAGCTGACCCTCGCGGAGGACGAGTGAGGCAGGGCTCCGGCCCTGCCCCCCGCCCCTCCGAGAACCGATTTTGGGACTGCCCGTGTCGTGCGCTAATGTTCAGGAGTCAGCGCGCGGGAGACACACCGCAGAGCGCGGCGGGGCTATAGCTCAGTTGGTTAGAGCGCATCCCTGATAAGGATGAGGCCACAGGTTCAAATCCTGTTAGCCCCACCAGCGAAAAGACCCCCAGTCGATACCGGCTGGGGGTCTTTGACATCCACGGCTGACATCAGCCGATGAGTGGGTCTTCCCGTAGCTCGGCGAGCATGCCCACCGCTTCGCGCTCACTGTCGCCCACGACGTGTGTGTAGACGTCCATGGTCATGCTGATCTGACTGTGCCGGAGGATCGCCTGAGCGACCTTTGGGTGCACCTCGTCGTATCGCGGACACGGCACGGTCGTACGGCAGCGGGTTCCGCTGAAGCGGCTCGGCATTGCCAGGTACGACAAGGCCAAGTGGCGCGACGGCGATGAGGTGGCGTTCATCGCGGACCGGGTGGCCTCTGGGCGCGGGTACCGCCGGAACGAGCAGACTCAGACCGTCAGCCTGGTCGAGGCCCCGCCGGTGGTCGCAACCGCGCACGGACGTCCCCGAGGGCGCCGAGGTCTATGCGAGGGCGCGCCTGGTGAAGGAAGGCGATCAGCCGACCCTGATCGGTCAACCTCGCCCCTAAAGCGGTCGTATGGTCTCAGGTCGTCTGTCGTGGTGTTTTGGCGTTGCGTTTGGCGAGCAGGCCGGCCAACAGCATGACGATCAGGCCGATCCCCACGCCACACAGGGTCCACAGGACCCGGTAGCCCTCGGCCGCGTAGTCGGAGGGCTGGGGCAGGTCCACCAGGATGAGTGCTCCCGCGGCGATGGCCGCGGTGTAGAACGCGTAGTTCCAGAAGCGGATGCCCGCCCCGTGCATGAGCAGGACGAGCGCCACCACCTCGAGGCCGCGTTCGACCGCGAACAGTCTGAGTCCGGTCTCGTTCACGGGCACCAGCAACAGCAGTGAGGCCGCGCAGGCACCGATCAGGGCGCCGACGAGCCGCTGTGCGCTGACGAGTGTGGCCTGTTCCAGGTTCGGTTTCATCGCGATGATGGCGGCGATCGAGATCCAACTGCCGTGTGACAGGTCCAGTCCGTACGCAAGCGCCAGGGTGCCGGCGATGACCAGGGCACGGATCACAGCGAACATGATCAGCGGGGGAGTCAGTTTCTTTCGCGAGGTGTCGCCGGGGAGCTCCGGGAAGAGCTTGGGCGAGTCGGTGCGTCCGCGGATCAGCCACCACAGGAACGTCACCAGGATCCACAGGGCGGCCCCGCCGGTCCAGGCGAGCACCTGGGCCCAGGTGTAGCTGGTGATGTGGCTCGACTTGTCGAGGCCCACTCCCAGGGCGACGGCGATGATGAACCAGATGTTGAGCAGCAGGGCGTTGACGAACCTGCGGGCCCCGAACGCGGCGGCCAGGCCAGCCGCCAGGGTGACCAGGAACGCGGCGAGCACGAGCCAGCCCCAGGCGTCCGCCGCGATGCCGAAGCCCAGCGCGGTCACCCCGGCGCCGATCAGCGCGAACAGTGAGGTGTCGAACGCGCGGTGCCCGTAGCGGCCGCCCGGATCGGCCAGGGCCGTGAACAGCACACCGAAGAGCGCGCTGAGCAGGTACTGCTCGTAGCCGATCGCCCAGAAGACGAATAACGGCACCACCGTGATATCCAGGACCATCACTGCTCGCGGCCAGTTGAGCCCGGTGGTGTTGCGCTCGAACACCTTCGACAGCCAGCCCGCGGCCTTCCCTCGGTGAACGGGCTGTGTCGCCCGCTCGCTCTCGTCGGCCACGACCACTCTCCCTTGCTCAAGCGCCGAATGTGCCGCTTTCGTGCCGAATTCTCCTGTTCATGCCATCGGCGCGCCGCTGTTGCTGGTGCCTGCGAGTGAACCTGGGCTCGGGCCATCTGCGATGGAGCAATGAGCCGGGCTCGCCCGGGTGTCGCGGGAGGGAAAACGCCCGAGATGTTCGTCCGCCACGCTCAGACCTGCCATGACCGACGTTTCGGATCGGCGCTTCGCGAGGTCGCCCGTCAAGTCTGCGAAATGGGCACGCCCGTGATCCCCGTAGGGCCAGGCCTCAACGACGTACTGCCGTAGAGGAGAGTCGTCAAGTGCGAGCTGATGTCTGACACCAGTGGCTGACACCAACGGGAGCGAACAACCCCGGCCGACGCTGAACCTCGGCGGACCATCAGTCCAGGCCCCGAGCCCTTTGACCCAGCACGCCCGCCCGGCGTGATCGACCTGATAAGGATGAGGCCACAGGTTCACATCCTGTTAGCCCCACCAGCGAAAAGACCCCCGGACCAGTGGTCCGGGGGTCTTTTGTTCGGCCGAGCAATGGAGACCACGGGCGGTCACCAGCCGCCCTCGGGGTCCGTGTGGAACCGGGTCAGGGCGAAGATGACCAGAAGGTCCAGCACCATCATGGGGAGCGCCCAGAGCGGGTAGTACGGGACGAACATGAACTGGGTGATCAGGCTGATCCCCGCCGCGGCCGCGCCGACTCCGCGGCCCCAGCTCTGGTTCGTCACGACCCCCATGCCGCCGATGACGAGGGCCAGGCCGACGATGATGTGGATCCAGCCCCAGGCGGTCAGGTCGAAGCGGTAGGCGTACAGGGAGGCGGCGAACAGGTTGTCCGCGGCGATGCCGGACGCCCCCATGAGGATGCTGAGCGGCCCGCTGAGCATCATCACGGCCCCGGCGAACAGGGACGCGCCGCTGAGCCTCGCACTGCCGTTCGGCCCCCTGCCCCCCTGTCGTGTCTCGTCCGCCAATCCAGCCATAGCCGTCACCTTCCTGTACGGCGCGCTCGACAGCCGTGCCACGTCGGCCACGCTCCTCTGTCAGGATCACCGCGATCCCCCGGCACCGCGACCGCAGCCCGTGGAGGCCGTTGTCAGTGGTGGGTGGGAGGGTGACGGGGTGATCGTCGAACGGGCCTATGCGCATGTCACCGAGGGCGAGGCGAGCGGAGGGCGATGGCCGTGGTCGATGCCGTGTGTGCGGCAGCTGCTGGAGGAGGGCCTGACGTTCTCCGCGCCCGTCACATTCCTGGTGGGGGAGAACGGCTCTGGGAAATCGACGCTGGTCGAGGCGCTGGCGGAGGGATTCGGCCTGGACTCCTGGGGCGGGTCCGCGGGCTACAAATACGCCAGTGCCCGCGAGCCCTCGGAGCTGGGCGCGCGGGTGCGGTTCGAGGCGACGGCGGCCGGCCGGCGCATGCTGCGCGGGTCTCGGACGCGCCGCAGGGGTTTCTTCCTGCGGGCGGAGACGGCGCTGGACGCGCTGGGCCGGGAGCAGACGACGGGAAGGCTCTCGGGAGCCGTGGACGAGATGAGCCACGGCGAAGGCTTTCTGATGGCCTTCCGCGAGCGTTTCGAGGGGCCCGGGCTGTACGTCATGGACGAACCCGAGGCCGCGCTGTCCTTCTCTTCCTGTCTTCAACTCGTCGGGCTGCTGCATCACCTGGGGCGTTCCGGCGCGCAGATCATCTGCGCCACGCACTCACCCGTGCTCACGGCGCTACCCGGCGCCGAGATCATCGAGGTGGGTGACCACGGAATGCGTCCCGCCGAGTGGCGGGATCTGGAGCTCGTCTACCACTGGCGTCGGTATCTCAACGACCCGTGGGCCTATCTACGGCACATCGTCGAGGCGGAATGACGTCCGTCCGCCGTAGCCGGGGGCGTCGTTCTGCGTCGTTCACCGCTGCGTCGTACTGCGTACTGCTGTGCTGCGTCCGTACTGCGTACTGCTGCTGCTTGTGATGCGTCACGTCTGTTCCTGCTGTCCTGCGGTCGCAGGGGCTGTCGCTCGGGCGGGGCCGAGAGGTCAGCGTTGGTGTGGCACCAGGGGCTGGGCCGGCGAGGCGGCGGTGGCGCATTCGCGGGTCGCCGGGACCGATGCGGCCGATTCGGTGTCCTCGAGGGGCCGGTGGCGGCAGCTCGGGGTCTTTCCATGGGCCTCTGCCCGGATGCGCTGCTTCATCGTGGGAGGCAGGGCCCTGGCGTAGGACCATGCCCAGTGCGGCGGTGCCGGAACCGCCACCTCCGCGCTGCGGTCGCTGTCGTCGCGACCGGTGTTGCGGGAGGTCTCGGTCTGCGGCGAGGCCGCGGCGGCGGTGTTGGAGACGAAGCCGAGCGCCGTGAACAGCGCCAGGAAGGCGGAGACGATGGCGGTCCACAGGTTCATGACCTTGTTCCTGGTCATGGCCCCTCACTTTCAGGTTGGGCGATTTGCGTACTTTCCTCATGATGTGTATGTGGGCCGCGAAGTCATGGACCGACGCCCGTGGCGCGTCGATCTTCAGATGAACAGCACTCGAATGGGCGCATGAGTCGCGAACACTGGCAAAAGTGGCGGGAAGCCGACAAAGTCACCCTCTGTCCGGAGGTGATCACTCTCCGGTCCGGAGTCGGTTCGTCCCCATCTACTGGGGTGTGCCGGGCGGCAGTTGAGCCCCCACGCAGGTCACCGATCGGTCTCGGCCGGTGTGTATAGTCGGGCGCCAGAGGTCCCCTACGTCAAGGAAAGACGAGGTCGCGCGGTGAAGAAGCTTCTCCTGGTCGCACTGGCCGCCATCGGCGGGCTCCTCGTGTACCGCCAGATCCAGGCGGATCGCGCCGAGCAGGATCTGTGGACGGAGGCGACTGACTCCGTGCCCACGGGTTCGTGAGCCGTCACTACGGATTCGACACAGACCCCGGCCGCCGACGCGGCCGGGGTTTCGTGTGTTCGGAGCAACGCACGGCGGCTCGTCCTCGAGTTGCGGAAGCCGATCACTGCGTCTAGACGCCGCTGTTTCGGACGGGCGTGCGCATTGCGGGGGCGCCGGGCGGCCGGGCTGGGCAGGATGGGCGACGGTCCGGAAGACGGCGAAGGGGTGGCGCGTGATGAGGCGGCGTACGGGGGCACGGCAGGGGGCGCGTCCGGTGCGTCACGCGTTCCGTGCGCGGTCGGCCGCCGTAGGGGCGCTGCTGCTGTGCACGACGGCCGCCCTGCCGGCGCCCACGGCCCTGGCCGCCGGGTCGCCGGGACCGTACGGTTTCGCCCCTGACGCCACCAGCGTCACCGGCGCCCCCACCCCGGCCGGCGCGAAGCCCCTCACCGCCGGGACGACGTACCGCAGTTCGCTGCCCGGGGACGGGCCCGTGCACTACTCCCTCGACCTCGACGCCACCTCCGACACCTACGTCTCCGCCACTGCCGCACCCGACCCCGGCAGCACCGTCTCCGCGGGTGAGGGCGTCAAGGTGACCGTGCAGGACGCCGCCGGCCGTTCCTGCTCGTTCGACACCGAGACCTTCGGCGTCGTCCGCAGCGCCCGGCCGATCGCCGCCTGGGGCGCCCGCGAGGTCTCCGCCGACCGGCCCCGCTGCAAGACGGCGGGCACCTATCACGTCGTCGTCGAGCGCGTCGGTACGCCCGTGAGCGCGCCGGACGACTGGGACCTGGAGCTGTTCGTCGTCTCGGAACCGGCGCTGCGGAAGCCCGTCGCCGCCGAGGTCCCGGAGGCCTGGAACTCGCAGACGCCCCGGCCCGCCACCGGTGACGCCGTTCCGCGTGAGGGCGGCTCGGGCTTCGCCTCGGCGGTGCCCGTCGGCCCGGGCGTGTGGACCTCCGGCATCGAGCCCGGCGGCACGCTCTTCTACCGGGTGCCCGTCGGCTGGGGCGGACAGCTCTCCGCCACGGCCGAACTGGGCGCCACCGACAGCGGTGGCGGCTATACGACCGGTGCGCTGAGCCTTGAGCTCTACAACCCCGCGCGCGGGTTCGTCGACGACGTGGCCGCCAACTACGCCGGGCGTCGCCGGGAGGCCGCCTCGCTGCCGCCCCTGCCGCCGGTCGCGTACGAGAACCGGTACGCCGGCCCGGACCGGCTCGGCGCCATGCGGTTCGCCGGGTCCTACTACCTCGTGGTGCATCTGGCGTCCGAGGTGGCCGAGAAGTTCGGCGACGGGCCCTTCGACGTGGCCCTGCGTGTGCGGGTGGACGGATCGGAGAAGTCCGCGCCCGACTATGCGGGGGAGTCCCGGCCGGACGACGTCTTCGAGGCCGCGCCGGTGGACCTGGACCTGGGCGAGGTCACGGGGGGTGCGTCTTCGGGCGGTACGGCGGGCGGCGGCGGCAGCGGACGTGGGGATGCCGCGATGACCGTGCTGGCGGTGAGCGGCATCGGCACCGGGACCGCGCTGCTGGGGGTGCTCGGGGTGTGGAGCGTGGTCGCGCGCCGGAGGCTCGGGGGCTCGTAGGGGCGCCCGGACGTTCAGGGGGCGCGAGCAGCTCCCCCGGAGGCCTCAGATCTGGCTGAGCGCCCAGAACCCCACCGCGTAGCAGGCCAGCGCCAGCAGCAGGAGCGGGATGGCCACCCTGGCCGGGGGACCGGGACGGCGGGTGGCGCGGTGGCCGCCACGCGGGCGGGGCTGCGCAGGGGGCGGCGAGGAGAAGGGAACCTGCTGGCTCTGAGCGGTGTATGAAGCAGTAGAGGCATCGACGCGGTGATACGGCGTCGGCGTCGGGGTGGCCGTGGGTGTGGGACTGGGCGTGGGTGTCGGGGGGTCCGCGGGGGCCGGGGGCCGGTACGGGTACTGGGGGACGGGGGATCGATGGGCGGCGAGGTCGCGGGTGTGCTCGGGGGTGTACTCGTGGGGTGGCGCCGGCGCCGTGGCGCGGGCGGTGCTCACGGTGGGGTCCGGCGGGGGGAGCTGGAAGCTTCCGGTGTCCGACATGTTCGGGAGCCGATGGCCGCCGCCGGAGGGCGAGGGGTCCGTGGGCGTCGGGGTGCCCTGCCGCTGCGGTGGTTCGGGGCGGTGCGGGGGCGGGGCCGGTACCGAGGCGGACGGCACGGGGGGAGCGACGGCCGGTGGAGCCGGTATGGGAGGTGGCGAGGCGGGCGGCGACGGGACGGGACGGGGCGGCACGGAGGACTGCTGATGCCCGGTCAGGGATGCCGCGTGGCCGGTGCCGGCCGGTCCGGGCCGGTCCACGCGGAGGGCGCCGGAGCCGGTGCCTGTTCCATCGATGACGCCGGGCGCGCGCGTCTGGGGTCCGTCCGGGCCGAATCCGCCGGGCAACGGCCCGAGCTGGTCGAAGATCTCGATCAGCTCGTCGTCGGGACCGGGTTCCGGCAGCAGCTCGGCCGCCGACGCCAGGGCCTTGCGCGCGCCGGTGGCGGTGCGGAACCGCGCGTCCGGATCGGGCTGGAGCAGCGTCGCCACGACCTGCCACAGCGGTTCGGGTATCCCTTTGGGCGCACCCGGTGTGCCGTGCTCGGTGAAGTACTGCACCAGCGCCTTGGCGTCCGGCTTGGCGCCCTCCAGCAGATACAGCGCCACCAGACCCACGGCGAACAGATCCGCCGGGAAGTCCGGGTCAGAGCCGAGGAGTTGCTCCGGAGCGAGGTAACCGGGCGTCCCCACCACGAGGTTGGTCTCGGTCAGCCGGGGTTCGCCCAGCCGCATGGCGATGCCGAAGTCGGACAGCCGCAGGCGTGGCCGGGCCGTCCCGGTGGCCTCCAGGAGCACGTTCGCGGGCTTGATGTCACGGTGGACCACACCCTCGGCGTGCACGGCCGACAGTCCCGACAGGAGCTGGTCGATCAGGGTGCACACGAACGAGGGCGGCAGGGGCCCGTAGTCGCCGATGAGGTGGACGAGCGAACCGCCGCCCACCAGGTCCATGGTGAACAGCACCTTGTCGTCGTCGGCGGCCCAGCTGGCCGGCGCGAGCACATGGGGGTGGTCGATCCGCAGGGCCTGTTCCCGGACGAACCGCAGCAGCGAGTGCGCGTCGCTCTGCTGGAGCACCTTGGCCGCGACATACCGGCGGCGGCGGTGGTCCCAGGCACGCCAGACGGCACCGACGCCTCCGCGCCCGATCGGGTCGACCAGTTCGTACCGGCCGGCGAAGACCTCACCCATGGCTGTGCGTCGCTCCTCCCCCTGCGGTCATCCCCCTTGCCTCCCCCGCGAAGCGCGATACGACTCCTCCCGCGCGGCTTCCCGTGGGGCGCTGCCCTCGCAAGCACCCGAGGGCGGTCGTCGCCCGGGTAGCCGTCGGCCCGGTCGCCGAACCCCCTTCGGCGACCGGGCCTCGGGCTCAGCTCAGCTCTGGTGCGACTGGTAGTGCGCGACCGCGTCGGACGTCCGGCCGGCGCCGTACACCCGGAGGAACTCTGCCAGTTCCGGGTGGGTCCCGGCGAGACTGTCGGCGGCCTCGATGATGTCGCCGGCGGCAGCGACCGAGCGCAGCAGCGACTGGATCTCGCGGACCACCCGCTTCACGGTGGGCGCGCCCGAACTGGTCGTCGTCTGTGTGGTGTTGCTGAGCACCGAGCCCCCCTGCGACTTCTTGATCTCCTCCATGCGCTCGGTGGCCTCGGCCGCGCTGACGCTGCCGTCAGCGACCTGCCCCGCCAAGTCCTGCAGCAGCTGCACCCGCTGGACCACGGCGGGATTGCCGATCTTCGCCCGCTGGCCGCTCATCAGCTGCGACAGCATCGGCGCGGACAGTCCCAGCACCCCCGCGAGACGAGCCTGGTTGAGACCAAGATCGTCGATGAGCCTACGGAAGAGCGTCCCCAGCGGCTCCCCGTACCAGTTCCGCTGCAGATCCCGCGCTCTTGCGGTGGCTTCCTGCTGTGCGGCGTCCATTGCGTCTCCCCATCGCTTCCCCAAAACCGTGGTTCGCTGTAGCGAACCACGTCGAGCATCTTACGGAGAGTGGTTGTGCATCGGGACCCCCCATCTTTTTTGCGAGATACGGGGCGCGACCCGGTAGTCTGGTCTGCGGTAGCCGACGGAACGCGCTCGTTCCGGACGGATACTCGTCTTCCGGGGCCTTAGCTCAGTTGGTAGAGCGCTGTCTTTGCATGGCAGATGTCAGGGGTTCGACTCCCCTAGGCTCCACTTCCCGGACCGGCCGGCACCCTCGTGGGCGCTGGCCGGTTTCGTCTGTCCAGCCACCTTCTCACCGCCCGCTTCACCGTGACGTGTGTCACCGGCGTGAGGTCCGTGGTGACGTTGCGCATATTTGCGCAAACACTCTCGACGCCTTCGGCCCAGGTGTGGACGCCTTCGATCAAGAGGGCGCCGGCAGCCGTGCGGAGGGTTCCGGTAACCGTGTGAGCTGGTCTTCAGGCGATCAGGTAATCAGAAGGGTGCGTTCCGTTAGGGGAGCTTGTGTGGAGCTCACGCACACAAGTCGTTGCAAACGTCATCGCAAGGCGAGGGTGCGAACACAGCCGCTTCACAGCTTCGAGCGGTAGCCGATGGCGCTCGATGACGGCCGATCTCCGACGAGTTGTCTCCTACAGGAGCCCATGTTCCACGTGAAACACCGCCAGGGGGCGGGAGACCTCAAGTCTCCCGCCCCCTGGCGGTGTTGGAACATGTGTGGAACGGGCCGGAGATGACCGACGCTCAGATCACTTGCCCTCGTCGCGCCGGGCCGCCTCCTCGGCTTCCTTCGCCTGGACCTCGGGGTCCAGCACGCTCTGGTCCGTGCCGTCCACCGACGTCAGGCGGTTGGACTCCGGTACCTCGGTCGCGGCGGGAGGCTCGACCAGCCAGTCCGGGTTGGCCTGCTTGTCCCACCACTTCCAGGCGGCGAAGGCGCCGCCCGCGAGAATGCCGAAGACGGCCAGCGCCTTCGCGACGCGGCCGGCCTTGGCGCGCCGCTGATGCTTGCGCACCAGCTTCTGCACGTCCTTCGCAGTGAGCTGACCGCGCAGCGCGGCCAGTGCGGCGGCCCCACGAGCGGCCGCCTCGTCCCTGACGGGTCCGGCCGCGGCAACCGCCTGCTCTAGCCTGGGCCGGGAGTACTCGGCGGCCTGCAGGGCCGCCTTTCGGGTGCGGAGCGCCGCCTCCTGGGCGGCCTGGTCGACCTTCGGCGGCACATGGGCGCGGGCTTGCTCCAGGCGCGGGGCGACGTGGACGCCGTACTGCGCGCGGGCCTGCTCGGTGGCCAGCGTCACCTTGGGCGCGAGCCGTACGCGTGCCTCGTGTGCGTAGTGGGCGGCCCTGTCCTTGGCGGTGTCGGCGTAGGGCGCCACCACTTCCGCGGCGTGCAGCACGCTGTCCTTCGCCGAGCCGGTCGCGGCGCGCACGCTGTCGATGCGGGTCACGGGTTCCTCCTCCTCGGTGGCGTACGGTAATTCGACTTTCCACCCTTTTACGGATCATGCCTGCCAAGACGTGGAGCGGCATGTGTGGGCGGGCATTCGGGTGCCGTCGAAAAGTGATCGAGCGGAATAACAGATCAATATGGGGCAACGGTGGCTTGTCGTCGACAATGCCACGGTTCGCCGTGTCGCGCCCCCGCCACGGGAGTACTCGGCGCGTTTTCCGCAAGCGATCTGCCCGGTCGGGTGCCGGTTGCCGGGCGCCGGGCCACCGTGAGGGCCGTCCGTGCGAGGATCGAGGGATCACAGGACGACGACGGAAGGCAGATCGTGGCCGAGCAGCTCTACGCCACCCTGAAGACCAACCACGGCGACATCGCGGTGCGGCTTCTTCCCCACCACGCGCCGGTCACGGTCAGGAACTTCGTCGAGCTGGCCCAGGGCGAGCGTGAGTGGACCAACCCCACCACCGGTGAGAAGTCCACGGCCCCGCTCTACGACGGCACTGTCTTCCACCGCGTCATCAGCGGCTTCATGATCCAGGGCGGTGACCCGCTGGGCAACGGCACCGGCGGCCCCGGCTACCAGTTCCAGGACGAGTTCCACCCCGACCTGGCCTTCGACAGGCCGTATCTGCTGGCCATGGCGAACGCCGGTCCCGGCACCAACGGCTCGCAGTTCTTCATCACCGTCGCCCCGACGACCTGGCTGAACCGCAAGCACACGATCTTCGGTGAGGTCGCCGACGCGGCCGGTCAGAAGGTCGTCGACACGATCGCCTCGGTGCAGACGAACCCGCGCACCGAGCGTCCGGTGAACGACGTCGTCATCGAGTCCGTCGTGATCGAGACGCGCCAGGGCTGAGGCGGGTGTCGTCCGCGTGGACGCCCGACACCTCCCGCTGGGAACCAATCGCCCCGCTCGTCCGTAAGGATGGGCGGGGCGGTGTATGAGTCTGTGCGCCGCGGACGACGACCTAGGGGAACCGATGGACCAGCCGGTGGGTAGCCCGCAGGACGCCCAGAGCCTGCCCGTCTGCTATCGCCACCCGGACCGCGAGACCGGTGTCCGCTGCACCCGCTGCGACCGGCCCATCTGCCCGGAGTGCATGATCAGCGCCTCCGTCGGCTTCCAGTGCCCCGAGTGCGTCCGCACCGGCTCCGGCACCGGCCACGCCCCGGACGCCGCCCGGCCCCGCACCCTCGCGGGCGGCAGCATCGCCGCCGATCCCCGCCTGGTCACCAAGATCCTCATCGGGATCAATCTCGCAGTGTTCATCGCCGTGAAGGCGAGCCCCTCCCTGCTGCACGACCTCTACCTGATCGGTACCTGGCCGCCCGCCCCCTTCCAGATCACCTCGGGTGTCGCGGACGGGGAGTGGTACCGCCTGGTGACCTCGATGTTCACGCACGAGGCGATCTGGCACTTCGGTTTCAACATGCTCAGCCTGTGGTGGCTCGGCGGCCCGCTCGAGGCGGCGCTCGGCCGGGCCCGCTATCTCGCGCTCTACTTCGGCTCGGGGCTCGCCGGCAGCGCCCTCACCTATCTGCTGGCCGCGCCGACCACGGCCTCGCTCGGGGCGTCCGGCGCGATCTTCGGCCTGTTCGGTGCGACGGCCGTGCTGATGCGCCGCCTCCAGTACGACATGCGCCCGATCATCGCCCTGCTGGTGATCAACCTGATCTTCACCTTCGGGTGGAGCAACATCGCCTGGCAGGCCCATATCGGCGGTCTGGTGGCCGGTGTCGTCATCGGGTACGCCATGGTCCACGCCCCGCGGGAGCGCCGCTCGCTGATCCAGTACGGCACGGTCGCCGGGGTCCTCGCGGTGGCCGTTCTCCTGACGGTGCTCAGAACCCTTCAGCTCACCTGAGCGGCGGGTCCTGTCACCTGAGACGCACAGTTGTCCACAGCGGGTGGCGGATCTTGTGCACAGTGTGCGGACAGCGAGTCGCCCCCTGCTGCGAACCAACGTTTCCGCAGGTCAGACAGGGGGCGAACAAGCTTTCGATAGATCATGATCACCGGTAGTTCCGTCACACCGGCGTCAATGCCCAGTGGGTTATCCACAGATCGTCGTTCTTTTTCAACACTGTGGAAAACCGCTGTGGATAACTCAGTGGATAGCCGTGGGCAGAGCTGCGTTCACCGCGAGGCGACCGCGGCTTCACGCCCTTCTCAGGCCGTCACTTCCACTGCGTGGAGACACCGAATCCGGCGGCGATGAATCCGAAGCCCACCACGATGTTCCAGTTGCCGAGCGCGTCGATCGGCAGGGAACCGTCGGTCACATAGAAGACGACGATCCAGGCGAGACCGATGACGAACATGGCGAGCATGACCGGCGCGACCCATGTCCGGCTGGTCAGCTTGATGGCGGTCGCCTGCTTCGACGGCGGCGGCGTGTAATCGGCCTTCTTGCGGATACGTGACTTCGGCACGAGGGTCTCTCCTGTCGATGCGCTGCGTGGCCGCGCAGGGAACTGGGGTCGGGCTCGGGGCAGCGTACAAGGGGACACTGTGGGCTCCCCCGGGCGTCCGTTAGCGTAGTGCTTCCGCGGCGCCGAAGGAGATAAGGGTACGTTGAGCAATTCTGCCGACTCCCCCGGTACGGGATCCAGCCCTGTCCGTGGCCGATTCCGTCCGGTGCGCGTGCTCACCGCGGCTGTCTTCGCCCTCGCGGGCCTCATCTTCTTCACCAGTTTCAGCACCGCCAGGGGCACCGACATCCGTACGGACGCCTCGCTGCTGAAGCTCTCCGACCTCATCCAGGAGCGCAGCCACGAGAACGGCCGGCTCGACGAGACCAACGCGGCCCTGCGCGAGGACGTGGAGGCGCTCGCCGAGCGGGACGACGGCAGCACCAAGGCCGAGGACGCCAAGCTGACCGCGCTGGAGGCGCGGGCCGGGACGCAGAAGCTGACGGGCGAGGCGATCACCGTCACGCTCGACGACGCCCCGCCGGACGCCACCGCCAAGCTCCCCGGCTATCCCGAGCCCCAGCCGGACTACCTGGTCATCCACCAGCAGGACCTCCAGGCCGTGGTCAACGCGCTGTGGGAGAGCGGCGCCAAGGGGATCAAGGTCATGGACCAGCGGCTGATCTCCACGAGCGCCGTGCGCTGTGTCGGCAACACCCTGATCCTCCAGGGCCGCGTCTACTCCCCGCCGTACAAGATCACGGCTGTCGGGGACCCGGAGAAGATGCGGCAGGCCCTCGCGGCCTCGCCGGCGATCCAGAACTACATGCTCTACGTCAACGTCTACGGGCTCGGCTGGAAAGTCACCGAGGACGGGACGGTGACTCTGCCGGGCTACTCGGGCACAGTGGATCTGCAGTACGCCAAGCCCGTGGAGTGAGCCTCACTGGAGCTGCCGGTGCGCGTCGTCGTCAGGACCGTCAGCGAGCTCTGCGTCACCGTCGGCACGGTGATCGTCCTCTTCGTCGTCTACGTGCTGTTCTGGACCGGCGTACGGGCCGACACGGTCATGGACGACCAGATCGACCAGTTACAGGAGCGGTGGGCCAAGGCCGCCGTGCGGCCCTCGGCGTCCGGGGCCCCCGGCGCCCCGCAGACGCCCGCGAGCCCGCCGGAGCCCGACCCCTACACGGCGGACAAGCCCTTCGCGATCATGTACATCCCGCGGCTTGGTTTCACGTGGAACAAGCCGGTGCTCGAGGGCACCGCCACCAAGACCCTGAAGAAAGGGCTTGGGCACTACGCGAACACCGCCCAGCTGGGACAGAAGGGCAACTTCTCGGTCGCCGGGCACCGGCGCACCTACGGCGACCCCTTCAAAAACTTCCCCCGGCTGCGCCCGGGTGACGCGGTGGTGCTGACGGACGGAACCTCATGGTTCACGTACAGGATCGACAAAGGCCCCTACAAAACAGTGCCCTCCGACATTGAGGTGATCGACCCTGTGCCGCGTAAGTCGGGGTATACGCGTGAGGGCCGCTATCTGACGCTGACCACGTGCGATCCCGAGTGGGGGCACAGTCACCGGCTGATCGTGTGGGCCCACCTGGACTCCACGCAGCCTGTGGAGGCCGGGAAACCGAAGGCCCTGCGCCGTTAGTCTGGTGACCGTACGGCGTGATTCTGGTGCCGTGGTGCGACGGAAGGGACGGCATGTACGGCTGGATCTGGCGGCATCTGCCGGGGAACGCATGGGTGAGGGCGTTGATCTCCCTCGTGCTGGTCATGGCCGTGGTCTACGTCCTCTTCAACTACGTCTTCCCGTGGGCCGAACCGCTGCTGCCCTTCAACGATGTGACGGTGGACAACCAGTGAGCGCGCGCATCCTCGTCGTGGACAACTACGACAGCTTCGTCTTCAACCTGGTCCAGTACCTCTACCAGCTGGGCGCCGAGTGCGAGGTCCTGCGCAACGACGAGGTCTCCACGGCCCACGCCCAGGACGGCTTCGACGGCGTCCTGCTCTCACCGGGCCCGGGCACGCCCGAGCAGGCCGGGGTCTGCGTCGACATGGTCCGGCACTGCGCCGCGACCGGCGTCCCGGTCTTCGGCGTCTGCCTCGGCATGCAGTCCATGCAGGTGGCGTACGGCGGTGTGGTGGACCGGGCCCCGGAGCTGCTGCACGGCAAGACCTCGCTGGTCGAGCACGAGGGCAAGGGCGTCTTCGCGGGGCTGCCGACGCCGTTCACCGCCACCCGCTACCACTCGCTGGCCGCGGAGCCGGCGACCGTGCCGGCCGAGCTGGAGGTGACGGCCCGCACCCACGACGGCATCGTGATGGGCCTGCGCCACCGTGAACTGGCGGTCGAGGGAGTGCAGTTCCACCCCGAGTCGGTGCTGACCGAACACGGGCACCGGATGCTGGCCAACTGGCTGGCCGCATGCGGCGACGAGGGCGCGGTGGCGAGGTCGGCGGGGCTCGCCCCGGTGGTGGGCAGGGCCACGGCGTGACCGCGCTGCGCCCCGAGCGCGAGTCCGGCACCGCCTACGGGCAGTCCTCCGGGGACTCCTACGGCGGGGCCGGCGACCAGGGCACCTCGTACGGGCAGCAGCCGTACGGGGACCCCGGTGCGCACGGGGACTGGTACGGCGGCGCGGCGTCCGCCGCCGCGGACCAGGGCGGCGGTTACGGCGCCGACGGCTACGGCAGCGAGCGGTACGGGGCGCAGACGTACGGCGCGGAGACGACGTACGGCGCGGAGGCGTACCAGGAGCCGTACGCCCAGCCGCAGCACACTCAGCCGCAGCACACTCGGCCGCAGCACCCGCAGCACGTCCGACAGGAGCAGCCGGCGTACATACCGCCGCCGGACGACGAGACCGTGGCGCTGCGGATAGCCGACACCGCTGCCGCCGCCGGATCGCGTTCTGCCGCCCGTTCCGCGGAGGCCGCCGACGATTCCCCCATGGGCGGCCGTGCGGCCCGCAGGAAGGCCGCCAAGCGGCGTCACGGACGCCGTGGCGCCGGCCGGCCGGACGCGGCGGCCGCGGAGGCGGACCAGGACGCCCCGGGAGCCCCCCGCTCGCGCCTGGAGGCCCGACGGCAGGCGCGCGCCCGCCGGACCAGCCCGGCCACGCTGGCGAGCCGGGCCATCGGCGAGGTGTTCATCACCACCGGCGTGCTGATGCTGCTCTTCGTGAGCTACCAGTTGTGGTGGACGAACATCCGGGCGCACGCACAGGCGGACAAGGAGGCCAGCAGCCTCCAGAACGACTGGGCGAGCGGCAAGCGCAACCCGGGCAGCTTCGAGCCGGGCCAGGGCTTCGCCCTGCTGCACATCCCCAAGCTGGACGTCGTCGTCCCGATCGCCGAGGGCATCAGCAACAAGCAGGTGCTCGACCGGGGCATGGTCGGCCACTACGGCGAGGGCAAGCTCAAGACGGCGATGCCGGACGCCAAGACCGGCAACTTCGGGCTGGCCGGGCACCGCAACACCCACGGCGAGCCGTTCCGGTACATCAACCGGCTCACTCCGGGCGACGACATCGTCGTGGAGACGCAGGACAAGTTCTTCGTGTACAAGATGGCGTCGATCCTGCCGGTGACCTCGCCGAGCAACGTCAGGGTGCTGGAGCCGGTCCCGCCGGGATCGGGGTTCACCAAACCGGGCCGCTACATCACGCTCACCACGTGCACGCCGGAGTTCACCAGTAAGTACCGAATGATCGTCTGGGGCAAGATGGTCGAGGAACGGCCGCGCAGCAAGGGCAAGCCGGATGCGCTCGTCAGTTAAGGGCAGATGAACGTGGCAGCGACCACCGACGACACCGAGTACGCGGACCGCTCCGCGACGCGTCAGTCCCCGCGCCGGCCGGAACGCCGCCGGCTGGGTCCCGTCGCGGCGGTGATCAGCGTCTTCGGCGAACTCCTCATCACGGCGGGCCTGGTGATGGGCCTGTTCGTCGTCTACTCCCTGTGGTGGACGAACGTCCTCGCGGACCGCGCGGCCGACAAGGAGGCCGACAAGGTCCGGGACAACTGGGCGCACCAGGACGACGGTTCCGGGCGCCCGGCCGAGTTCGACTCGGGGGCCGGCATCGGCTTCCTGCACGTCCCCGCGATGACCAAGAGCGAGATCCTCGTCGAGAAGGGCACGACGGCGAAGATCCTCAACGACGGGGTGGCCGGGTACTACACCGACCCGGTCAAGGCGACGCTGCCGACGTCGGACAAGAAGGGCAACTTCTCCCTCGCGGCGCACCGGGACGGGCACGGCGCGAAGTTCCACAACATCCACAAGCTCGCCGAGGGCGATCCGATCGTCTTCGAGACGAAGGACAAGTGGTACGTCTACAAGGTCTACTCGGTGCTACCCGAGACCTCGAAGTACAACGTCCAGGTCCTCGGTGACGTCCCGAAGGAGTCCGGGAAGACCAAGGCGGGCCACTACATCACCCTGACGACCTGCACCCCGATCTACACGAGCCGCTACCGGTACGTCGTGTGGGGCGAACTGGAGCGCGTCGAGAAGGTCGACGAACAGCGCACGCCGCCGGAGGAGCTGCGCTGATCCGGACGTGAAAGAGCCCCGGTGTCCTGGAGAGGACACCGGGGCTCTTCTATGCGGTGCTGTCAGCCGAAGGGGCCGCCGTTGTTGCCGCCTCCGTTGTTGTCCCCGCCGCCGAAGCCGACCGTGGTCAGCTTGACCGTGGTCTTCGCGGGGTCGACCTGCTGGCCGGCGTTGGGGTCCTGCCGGACGACGAGGGCGTTGTCGTTCTGGTCGCTGCCGTTCTCCAACTGGATGTTCGTGAACCCGGCCTGCGCCAGGGTCTGCTTGGCCTGGCCGAGCGTCTGACCGACGACGTTGGGCATCTGCGCCTTCTGCGCGGCCTGCTTGCCGATCTGGATGGTCACCGTGGAGTTCTTGTCGACCTTGCTGCCGGCCGTCGGGGACGTCGAGATGACCTTGCCGACCTGGTTCGGGTCCTGGGTCTCGACCTCGGTGCAGTTGCCGGTCAGGTCGCTGTCCTGCATCTGCGCCTTCGCCTCGTCACAGGTACGTCCGACGACGTCCGGGACGGTCGACTGCACCTGCTCCTTCGCGACGGTCAGGGTGATCGTGGAGCCCTTCTCGACCTCTTCGCCGCGCTGCGGGTCCTGATCGAGGACGGTGCCGGGCTCCTCGGCGGAGACCTCACGCGTCTCGGTCTTGATCGTGAACTGGAAGTCGTCGCCCTCGAGCTTCTCCCGGGCGTCCTCCAGGCTGATCCCGATCACGCTCGGCACCGTCACCTTCGGGGCGCCCGTGGACACCACGACGTCGACGGTGGAGCCCTTGTCGACCTCTCTCTTGGAGTCGGGGCTCTGCGAGCAGATCTTGCCCTTGGGCTGGTTCTCGCACTCGTCCTTCTTGACCTCGCCCAGCTTCAGATCGACGTTGGCGAGGAGCTCCCGGGCGGCGTTCTCGCTCTCGCCGATCAGGCTCGGGACGGCCACGGAGTCGTTGCTCGCGGTGTTGCCGTCGAAGACCCACTTGCCGATGAGGATGGCGCCCACCAGGACCAGCACGGCGGCGACCGCCAGCAGGATCGTGGAGGTGTTGGACTTCTTCTGCCGGCGCCGGTCGACGCGGTCGTCGTAGCCGAAGCCGCCGTCGTCCGGGTTCATGGGCGGCAGCATCGACGTGGCGCCGGCGTCCTGCTGGCGCAGGGCCGTCGTCGGCTGGTCGTCGGGGTAGCCGCCGTAGCCCACGGACCCCATCGCGGCCGTGGCGGCGACGGGCTGGCCGTCGAGGCAGGCCTCGATGTCGGCACGCATCTCGTCGGCCGACTGGTACCGGTAGTTCGGGTCCTTCGTCAGGGCCTTCAGCACGATCGCGTCCATCTCGGGCGTGATCTCGGGGTCGAAGACCGACGGGGCCTGGGCCTCCTCCCGTACGTGCTGGTACGCGACCGCGACCGGGGAGTCGCCGACGAACGGCGGACGGACCGTCAGGAGCTCGTACAGCAGACAGCCGGTGGAGTACAGGTCCGAGCGGGCGTCCACCTGCTCGCCCTTGGCCTGCTCCGGCGAGAGGTACTGGGCGGTGCCGATGACGGCCGCGGTCTGCGTCATCGTCATCCCGGAGTCACCCATGGCGCGGGCGATGCCGAAGTCCATGACCTTGACCTGGCCGTTGCGCGTCAGCATGACGTTCGCAGGCTTGATGTCCCGGTGGACGATGCCGTTGCGGTGGGCGTACTCCAGACCCTGGAGGATGCCGATGGTCATCTCCATCGCCCGCTCAGGCAGCAGCTTGCGGCCGCTGTGAAGGAGCTCACGCAGCGTGGACCCGTCGACGTACTCCATGACGATGTACGGGATCGACACGTTGTCGATGTAGTCCTCGCCCGTGTCGTAGACCGCCACGATCGCGGGATGGTTGAGCGAGGCGGCCGACTGGGCCTCCCGGCGGAACCGGGCCTGGAAGGACGGGTCGCGCGCGAGGTCCGCCCGCAGCGTCTTCACCGCCACGGTGCGGCCGAGCCGGGTGTCATGCGCGAGGTAGACCTCCGCCATGCCACCACGACCGAGCACCTGGCCCAGTTCGTACCGGCCGCCGAGGCGACGCGGCTCTTCCATAGCTACCTACCAGCCCTCTCCGTCGGTCCCGCCCTCACCCTTGTGGGTGTGGCGGTGGTCCGTCCGGGCATACCGTACCCGGCTCATCCTGCGTGACCTGGCCAAGCCCGTAACCCGATACAGGACCGGTATCGCAACGTGCACCGATGTGAAGGGGACGTGAGCGGGGTCACTTCTTGCTGTTGATGACCGCCTCCATGACGCTCTTCGCGATGGGCGCCGCCAGACCGCCGCCGGAGATGTCGTCACGGACGGCGTTCTCGTCCTCGACCACCACGGCCACGGCCACGGGCGCGCTGTCGTCGACCTTGGCGTAGGAGATGAACCACGCGTACGGGTTCTCGCTGTTGTCCACGCCGTGCTGCGCGGTACCGGTCTTGCCGCCCACGGTCGCGTTCGGGATCCGCGCCTTGGTGCCGGTGCCCTTCTCGACGACCGTCTCCATCATCGACTGCAGGATCTGGGCGTTCTCCGCCGACAGCGGCTTGCCCAGCTCCTCCGGGTCGGTCTTCTCGATGGCGTCCAGGTTGTGCGTCTGGAGCTCGTCGACCATGTACGGCTTCATCAGCGTGCCGCCGTTGGCGACCGCGGAGGCAACCATGGCCATCTGCAGCGGCGTCGCGGCGGTGTTGAACTGGCCGATGGAGGACAGCGCGGTCTGCGAGGGGTTCATGTCGTCGGAGAAGATGGAGGCGGTGGCGCGGACCGGGGTGAACTGCTCCTCGGTGAAGCCGAACGCCTTCGCGGTCTCCAGCATCTTCTCGTTGCCGAGGTCCGCCCCGACCTTGCCGAAGACGGTGTTGCAGGAGTACTGCAGGGCGACCCGCAGCGTCGCGTTCTTGCAGGGGATGTTGCCCTCGTTGGGAAGCTTGGTGTTCGTCCCCGTCATGGTCCACGGGTCGGGGGAGTCCGTCTTCTCGTCCGCGTCCGTGTAGAGGCCGTGCTCCAGCGCGGCGGCCGCGGTGACGACCTTGAAGGTCGAGCCGGGCGGGTAGACCTCGCGCAGCGCCCGGTTGAGCATGGGGTCGGCCGGGTTGTTCTTCTTCTGCAGGCCCGTCCACGCCTTGGTGTCGGTCGTCGTGGAGTTGCCCGCGAAGGACGACGGGTCGTACGACGGGAAGGACGCCAGCGCCAGGATCTTGCCGGTGGACGGCTCGATGGCCGCCACGGCGCCCTTGCCGCCCCGCGCCTTCAGACCGTCGTACGCGGCCTTCTGCGCGGCGGCGTTGAGCGTGGTGACGACGTTGCCGCCCTTGTTCTCCTTACCCGTGATCATGTCGAGGGTGTTGCGGAAGAACAGGCGGTCGTCGTTGCCGGTGAGGATGCCGTCCTCGATGGACTCCAGCTGCGTGGCCCCGAAGGCCTGCGAGGCGTACCCGGTGACCGGCGCCCACATCGGGCCGTTCACGTAGGTCCGCTTGTACTTGAAGTCGCTGCCCGTCGTCTCCTTGAAGCCGGTGATGGCCTTGCCGTCGACGATGATGTTGCCGCGCGGGGTGCTGTAGCGCTCGATGATGACGCGACGGTTGTTCTTGTCGGTCCTCAGCTCGTCGGCCTGGACGTACTGGATCCAGTTGTCCCGGATCAGCAGGGCCAGTACGAGGAGTCCGCAGAAGATCGCGATCCGGCGCAGGGGCTTGTTCATGACGGGCGGACCACCTGGGTCATCTCGGCGTCGGGGTTGGGCGCCGGGGCCGGCGCGGGGCGGCGGGCCGTATCGCTGATCCTCAGCAGGATGCCGATCAGGGCCCAGTTGGCGATCACGGAGGAACCGCCGTACGCCACGAAGGGCAGCGTCATACCGGTCAGCGGGATGAGGCCCATGACACCGCCGGCGACGACGAAGACCTGGAGGGCGAAGGCGCCGGACAGGCCGACGGCCAGCAGCTTGCCGAAGGGGTCGCGGGCCGCGAGGGCCGTGCGCACACCGCGTTCGACGATCAGGCCGTAGATCAGCAGGATCGCCATGACGCCCGCCAGGCCCAGCTCCTCGCCGAAGGTGGCGAGGATGAAGTCGGAGTTGGCGGCGAAGCCGATGAGGTCGGAGTTGCCCTGGCCGAGACCGGTGCCGAGGGTGCCGCCGGAGCCGAAGGCCCAGAGGGCCTGCATGGCCTGCTCGGTGTGGCCGAGCTCACCCGCCCGGCTGAGCTTGAACTCGCGCGCCGGGTCGAGCCAGGCCTGCACACGCGTCTGGATGTGCGGCTCGAAGCTCGCCACGCCCACGGCGCCGACCGCGGACATCAGCAGACCGAAGACGATCCAGCTGGTCCGCTCGGTGGCGACGTACAGCATGATGACGAACATCCCGAAGAACAGCAGGGACGTACCGAGGTCGGTCTCGAAGACCAGGATGAGGATCGAGATCATCCATACGACGATGATCGGTCCGAGGTCACGGCCGCGGGGCAGGTACAGGCCCATGAAGCGGCGGCTGGCCAGCGCCAGGGCGTCTCTCTTGACCATGAGATAGCCGGCGAAGAACACCGCGAGGACGATCTTCGCGAACTCGCCGGGCTGCAGCGTGCCGAGGCCGGGGATCTTGATCCAGATCTTGGCGCCGTAGATGTTCGCCCCGAGTCCCGGGATCAGCGGGAGGATCAGCAGGAGCAGCGCTCCGGCCATGGAGATGTAGGTGTAGCGCTGCAGGACGCGGTGGTCCTTGAGGAAGATCAGTACAGCCACCAGCAGGGCCATGCCCATGGCCGAGTACAGCAGCTGACGCGGCGCCGCCTCGACGAAGTCCTTGCTGGCCTGCAGCCGCTTCGACTGGTCCAGGCGCCAGATGATGACCAGCCCGAGCCCGTTCAGCAGGGTCGCGAGCGGCAGCAGCAGCGGGTCCGCGTACGGCGCGAACTTGCGTACGCCGAGATGGCCTATGCCTGCCAGCAGGCCCAGGCCGATGCCGTAGGCGAGCAGGCCGGCCGGCACTTCGTCGTTGATCGCCAGACCCACGTTGGCGTAGGCGAACACCGGGATCACGACCGCGAAGACCAGCAACCCGAGTTCGGTGTTGCGGCGGCTCGGCGCTCCGATGGCGCCGATCGTGGACGTGTGGTGCGTCGGCGAGTTCGTAGTACTGCTCATCGTGTGACGGGGCCTCTCACGGCTTGCCTACTGCGTACCGCAGTTCGAGACGACCTTCTGCTCTTCCTCCGAGAGGGTCGGGCCGGGGTTTGGCGTCGCAGTCGGTGTCGGGGAGGTGGACGAGGGAGGTGAAGTGGACGAGTTGGGCGACGGCGTCGATGTCGCCTTGGACGTGAGGGAGGTACGGGTGGTTCCCGTGGTGCCTCCGGCCTCGCCCTCGCCCGTCTTCGCGTTCTTCTCGCTCTCGGCGGCCTGGCGTTCGGCCCGCTTCTTGCACGCGGACGCCTGCAGCGCCAGTTCGTCGATCTTCGCCTGCGCGTCCTTCAGACCGCCTTCGGCGATGGTCGCCTCCACCAGCTTCTGCTGGTAGGGCGGCAGGTACTTGAGTTCGATCTCGGGGTGGTCCTTCTCGACCTTCGAGAGCGACACCCACGCCAGGTCCTGGCTGATCCCGCGGTACAGCGCGACATGCTCGTCGTTGGTGCCGACGTAGTACTGCGTCTGCGTCCAGCGGTAGCCGCCGTAGAGGCCGCCGCCGATGACGGCGAGCGCGAGGACCGAGTAGAGGGATCTCTTCAGCCACCTGCGGCCCTTGCCGGGCTTGACGAAGTCGTCGTCGGTGTAGGCGCCGAAGCCGCCCGTCGGCACATAGCCGGTGGTGTCGCCGGAGCCGGGCGGGCCGAACTCGCCGCCCCCGCCCTGGCCGGGCACCTGGCGGCCGAGCCCGGAGGCGCGGCCCGCGGGCGTCTGCATGATGCCGTTGTCGTGCAGGTGGTGCTGCTGGTTCTCGGCGACCGCGCCGACCACGACCGGGGTGTCGGAGAGCTGCCCGGCGAGGGTGTCCCCGGTGTCCAGGTCGAGGACGTCCGCGACGATCACCGTGATGTTGTCGGGGCCGCCGCCGCGCAGGGCGAGCTGGATCAGCTCCTGGACCGTCTCCTGGGGGCCCTGGTAGCTGGCGAGCGTGTCCTCCAGGGTCTGGTGGGACACGACGCCGGACAGGCCGTCGGAGCAGATCAGATAGCGGTCGCCGGCGCGGACCTCGCGGATCGACAGATCCGGGTCCACGTGGTCGCCGCTGCCCAGGGCGCGCATCAGCAGCGAGCGCTGGGGGTGGGTGGTGGCCTCTTCCTCGGTGATCCGGCCCTCGTCGACCAGCCGCTGCACCCAGGTGTGGTCCTGCGTGATCTGGGTGAGCACGCCGTCGCGCAGCAGGTACGCGCGCGAGTCGCCGACGTGGACGAGGCCGAGGCGCTGCCCGGTCCACAGCAGGGCGGTGAGCGTGGTGCCCATGCCCTCCAGCTGCGGGTCCTCCTCGACCATGGAGCGCAGCTGGTCGTTGGCGCGCTGCACGGCGGTGCCGAGCGAGGTGAGCAGGTCGGAGCCCGGGACGTCGTCGTCGAGCGCGACGATCGTGGAGATGGCCTCGGAGGAGGCGACCTCGCCGGCGGCCGCGCCGCCCATGCCGTCGGCGATGGCGAGCAGGCGGGGTCCGGCGTATCCGGAGTCCTCGTTGCCCTCCCGGATCATGCCTTTGTGCGATCCGGCGGCGAAGCGCAGTGACAGACTCATGCGCACCTCGCCCGTCGGCTCCGGGTACATCCGCACGGTGCCCACCCTCCGGTCGGGAGCGCGCCGGGGCCCGGGGTGGGGGCCACCGCTGCGTGCTCGCTCCGCTCGCTCATGTTCGTACTACTTCCGCAGCTCGATGACGGTCTTGCCGATGCGGATCGGCGCGCCCAGCGGAACAGGCGTGGGGGTCGTCAGCCGCGTTCGGTCGAGGTACGTGCCGTTGGTGGAGCCAAGGTCCTCGACGATCCACTGGCCGTCGCGGTCCGGGTAGATCCTGGCATGCCGGCTGGAGGCGTAGTCGTCGTCCAGCACGATCGTGCTGTCGTGCGCCCGGCCCAGGGTGATGGTCTGCCCCTGGAGGGCGACGGTGGTGCCGGTGAGCGTGCCCTCGGACACGACCAGCTTGGTCGGGGCGTTACGGCGCTGGCGGCCGCCGCCCTGCTGGCCGCGCTGCTGCGGCGGCGCCGTCTGCCGGGCGGCCTGCTGCTGCCGTCCGGCCTCTCGCCTGGCCCCGCGCTGGGTGACACGCGTACCGAACAGGTCGCTGCGGATGACCTGCACGGCCACGATCACGAACAGCCACAGAACGGCCAGGAAACCCAGCCGCATGACCGTGAGGGTCAGCTCTGACATTGCCCCCGCTTCACCCTTCGGCTTGCCGGTAAATGATGGTGGTGCTGCCCACGACGATCCGCGAGCCGTCGCGGAGCGTAGCGCGGGTGGTGTGCTGCCCGTCCACCACGATGCCGTTGGTGGACCCGAGATCCTGGATCGTCGAGGGCGTTCCGGTCCGGATCTCGCAGTGCCGGCGGGAGACGCCGGGG
Source organism: Streptomyces sp. RK62 (assembly GCF_018070255.1). Taxonomy (NCBI): domain Bacteria; kingdom Bacillati; phylum Actinomycetota; class Actinomycetes; order Kitasatosporales; family Streptomycetaceae; genus Streptomyces; species Streptomyces sp. RK62. The sequence continues at coordinate 260,129 of NZ_JAGPYD010000007.1, forward strand.
TCGTCGATCCGCACGTCGGCGTCGGTGCTGCGACCCAGCACGAGCGTGGCGCGGGAGATCTGGTGGCGGGTGCCGTTGATCTCGATCCAGTAGCGGGTGCGTCCGCCGGGCGCCGGAGCGGCCGGCGGCCGGGGGCCGCCGGCGGGCTGCGGGTATCCGTAGCCGCCGGGACGTCCGCCGGGAGGCGGCGCGGCAGGCATCGGCGGGGCGCCCGTGGGCGCGGCGGCCGGCGGGTAGCCGTAGCCGCCCGGGGCGCCGGGGCGTCCGGCCGGGGCGGGCCGCTGGGGGCCGGGGCCGCCGGCCTGCTGGTCGGTGGAACCGGCGAGGGTGCGGCTGCGCACCCGGTACAGACCGGTGTCGAGGTCGTCGGCCTTCTCGAGGTGGACCTTGATCGGTCCCATGAAGGTGTAGCGCTGCTGCTTGGCGTAGTCGCGGACCATGCCCGCGAGCTCGTCGCCGAGCTGGCCCGAGTAGGGGCTCAGCCGCTCGTAGTCCGGTGCGCTCAGCTCCACGATGAAGTCGTTGGGGACGACCGTGCGGTCGCGGTTCCAGATCGTGGCGTTGTTGTCGCACTCACGCTGGAGCGCTCCGGCGATCTCCACCGGCTGCACCTCGGACTTGAACACCTTGGCGAAGGTGCCGTTGACCAGACCTTCGAGACGCTGCTCGAACTTCTTCAGGACTCCCATGGGGCACCTCCTCCGTCGTTGCCTGCGTCCTGCATCCCGCGGGGCGGGTACTGCCTTACCTGGTACTGCTTACTGATCGTATCCACGCGCCGGTCGATCGGCTGGTTCCCCCTGTCGGCCCGGTCGACGGGTGTCGACGCCCTCGAAGTTCCCCTCGGAGCTCCCCTTCGAACTCCTTGTGGACGCTGTCCTGCCATGGATCGTAGAGGGGGCCGCAGACCAGTGTCCCGCACCTGACCGTGGACCCCGGCCCGGTCATGGGGAGAAGCCGGGTACCGGTACGAGGTTGATACGTGAACAAGTTCTCCCCGATACGGAGCGGACGTGGCTGTGGCCTGGTGAGGTGTGATGCGGGGAGTCGTCGGCGCCGGGGCCGCGAGGGCACCGCGCGGGGGTCGCGACGCGACTGTGCTGGTCGGCGCGCGCATGTCGTCCGTACGCCGGTCGCACGGCGGCTGCCTGGGGATAAGGGATGTGAATCCACCCTGGCGAGCGTGCTAATGTTCTGGGTGTCGGAAGGCGCCGGACCGCACGGAAAGGCCCTGAGGACACACCCAATGCGCGGGTGGCGGAATAGGCAGACGCGCTGGATTCAGGTTCCAGTGCCCGCAAGGGCGTGGGGGTTCAACTCCCCCCTCGCGCACAGACGAAGAGGCGGCACCGTTCACACGGTGCCGCCTCTTCTGTTGTGTTCGCCACGTCGCCCCCGCGAGGGGCGGGCGGCGGGCCGCCTCTGACGGCCCGTCCTGTGATGAAGCTCTCAGGTCAGAGGCCCGCGGATGTCAGGCCGCGAGGCGCTGCGCGAGCGTCTTGGCCGTCGTGGCGGCCTCGTCGAGGGCGCGCTCGCGCGAGGCCTCGAACAGGGGGACCAGGTCGGCCATCTTCGGGTCGGCCGGGGCCATGGTGAGCTCCGGGACGATGAACGTGAGGTCGGCGCCGAAGAAGTCCGTGAAGATCGCCGACAGGTAGTTCTGCACGTACTCGTATCCCTCGCGCGGGGTGCCCGGCCCGTACGCGCCGCCGCGGCTGGCGACGACGGTGACCGGGGTGCCCTTCAGCGACGCGTCCTCGCCGACGGTGCGGCCGACCAGGATCACGTTGTCCAGCCACGCCTTGAGCGTCGACGGGATCGTCAGGTTGTACATCGGCGCGCCGACCAGGACGGCGTCGGCGGACTCCAGCTCCTCGATCAGCTTCACGCGCTCCGCGAAGGCGGCGGCCTGCTCGGGGGAGTGCGTGGCCGGGTCCGCGAAGCCGGCGGTGTGGGCGGCTGCCGAGATGTGCGGCGCCGGGTGGGCGGCGAGGTCGCGGTGGATGACCGTGCCGCCGGGGTGCTGCTCCTCCCAGGTCCGCCGGAAGGCGTCGGTGACGGTGCGGGACGAGGAGGTTCCGGCCGGGAAGACCGAGGAGTCGATGTGCAGCAGGGTGGCCATGACGTCTCCAAAAAGAGGATCAAAAGGGCGTATAGGGGTGAGCTGCCGCCATGAGGGTGAAGCTTTCCTCAGGGGCTTTAACTTCGTACTCGACTATGGATAGCACAGTCACTTACTTTTTTTCATCCCCACACGGGAAGGCCAGTACCCTTGAGGCATGGCGGGTGAGGAGAGTCACGACGTAGCGAGCTGCAAGCAGGTGGACGACGGCATCACCCGCGTCTTCCAGCTGCTCGGCAAGCGCTGGACCGGTCCGATCGTGTCCGTGCTGACGACGGGCCCCGCCTACTTCGTCTCCCTGCGCCGGGCCATCCCCGGGATCAGCGAGCGGATGCTGTCCGACCGGCTCACGGAGCTGACGGCGGCGGGGCTCGTGGTGCGTGAGGTGTACGAGGGGCCGCCGTTGCGCGTGGTGTACCGCCTGACGGAGGCCGGTGCCGCGCTGGAGCCCGCGCTCAAGGAGCTGGGCGGGTGGGCGATGAAGCATCTGCCGGAGAGGGATCGGCCGGGGGGCTGCTGAGGCGCCCTTCTCCGGGTGGTACCCGGGTTCGTTTTCCACAGGTCCGGAGTTGTCCACAGGCACTGACGCGTTTCGGCCACCGGCTGTACGGTCGGCACGAGTTGATGTTCGTGCGGGATGTGCACAGCGCTGGATGTGGGGGAGGCGGTCGTCATGACCGAGGTCGTTGCGGAGCGCTCGGCAGGTGTGGCGGAGTCGGAGTCGGGTCCGGGCCCTGTGCGTCGTTCGCTGCCGCGTGTGCGCGGGTTCGCGGACCGGGACGCCGATGGGGCGCCGAAGGCCGAGGGGAAGGCGCTGCGCGAGCGGCTCCCGCGCGGTGAGCACGCCCGCTTCGACGTGGACGGCGCCCGCCCGGACGCCGTGACCGCCGTCGAGGAGTCCAACGCCGGCCGTATCCCCGGGCTGACGCCGATACGGGTGGGCCGGATGGCGGCGACGCCGTTCGCCTTCCTGCGCGGTTCGGCCGGGCTCATGGCGTACGACCTGGCCCGCAGCCCCGTGACCGGGATCCGCGCGCAGATCTGCGGAGACGCGCACGCGGCGAACTTCGGGCTGTACGGCGACGCGCGCGGCGGCCTGGTCATCGACCTGAACGACTTCGACGAGACCCTGATCGGCCCCTGGGAGTGGGACCTGAAGCGGCTCGCCACCTCGCTGGTGCTCGCGGGCCGGGAGGCCGGCGCGGACGAGGACGTGTGCCGGCTGGCGGCGCTGGACGCGGCCGGCGCCTACCGGCGCACCATGCGGCTGCTGGCCCGGCTCCCCGCCCTGGACGCGTGGAACGCCATCGCGGACGAGCGGCTCGTCTCCCACACCGACGCCCACGACCTGCTCGGCACCCTGGAGCGGGTCGCGGAGAAGGCGCGGGCCAACACCAGCGGCCGTTTCGCGGCGAAGTCGACCGAACGGACCGAGGACGGCGGGCGCCGGTTCGTGGACGCGCCGCCGGTGCTGCGCCGGGTCGGCGACGAGGAGGCGGCGGCGGTCGTCGCGTCCCTGGAGGGCTACGTGGACACGCTCCCCGAGGACCGGCATCCGCTGCTGGCGCGGCACGCGGTGCACGACGTGGCGTTCCGGGTCGTCGGCACGGGCAGCGTGGGCACACGGTCCTATGTCGTCCTGCTCCTGGACCACCGGGGCGAGCCGCTGGTCCTCCAGGTGAAGGAGGCGCGGCCGTCGGCCCTGGTCCCGCATCTGGCGACGGCCGGGTTCGAGGTGCCGGAGCCGGAGCACGAGGGGCGGCGCGTGGTGCTCGGGCAGAAGCGGATGCAGGTGGTCAGCGACGTCCTGCTGGGGTGGACGACGGTGGCGGGGCGGCCCTTCCAGGTGCGCCAGTTCCGCAACCGCAAGGGCAGCGTGGACCCGGCGGCGCTGGCCGCCGACCAGATCGACGACTACGCCCGGATGACCGGCGCCCTTCTGGCCCGGGCCCACGCGCACAGCGCCGACCCGCGTCTGATCGCCGGCTACTGCGGCAAGAACGAGGAGCTGGACGAGGCGATAGCCGCGTTCTCCGTCGCCTACGCCGACCGGACCGAGGCGGATCACGCCGACCTGGTGGCGGCCGTGCGGTCGGGGCGGATCGCGGCGGAGCTGGGGGTGTGAGGGTGCGGGAGCCGGGCGGAGCGGCGGTGTTCGAACAGCCGGCGGCCGGGTGGCCTACGCTGGGCGGGTGACTACGCCGGAAGCTGAGCAGTCCCAGGCCGAGACCGCCGACGCGGCGGCGCCCGGCGACGCCGAGGTGCCCGCGGGAGCGGCCGCGCAGGCGGACGGGGCACGGCCCGAGGAGCGGCTGGAGAAGGCCGTACGGGCTGCCGAGCAGGCGTTGATCGAGTACGAGATCGCGGTGGAGACCTTCCGCGTCGAGGTCGACAACTTCTCCCGGCTGCACCACCAGAAGCTCGGCCCGATGTACGCCCGGCTCGACGAGCTGGACGCCCGGATCGCCGAGGCCGTTGCCGCGCGCACCGGCGACCCCGAGGACATCCGCAAGGCCGACGAGGCACGGGCCCGGGTGATGCCGATGCCCGGCGTCGAAGAGCTGTTCCACGGGTGGATGGACGACTCGGGGCTGTTCCCGGAGGCCGTGGCGATGCTCACGGACCAGCCGGTGCGCCCGCCGCAGCGGGTGCGCCCCAGCGACGAGGCCCGCAAGCTCTACCGCGAGCTGGCCCGCAAGGCGCATCCGGACCTGGCCCAGGAGGCCGACGAGAGGGCCCGGCGCGAGGAGTTCATCACCCGCGTCAACGCCGCCTACGCCCGGGGCGACGAGGCCCTGCTGCGGGAGCTGGCCGAGGAGTGGGCGGCCGGTCCGAAGCCCGAGGAGCAGGGGCCGAGCGCGGCGGAGGAGCTGTACGCCCGCCTGGAGTGGCTCGCCCAGCGCAAGGAGATGCTCACCCTGGTCGCCAGGGAGCTGGAGGAGAGCGCGATCGGGGCGATGCTCCGGCTGGCTCCCGACGACCCCGACCGGCTGCTGGACGAGATCGCCGAGCAGCTGCTGACGCAGGTCGCCGAGCGGGAGAACGAGCTGGCGGGGCTGCTCGCGCAGGGACACGGCAGCTCGGCGGACGGCACCGGCGTCTGAGCCCCCGGTGACGCGGGCGCCCCGGCGCGGGGCGCGGGTCGGGTAGCGTCGGAGTATGCATTTCGGATCTGGCGTACCGGCGGTCGAGGTCACGGACCTCAAGGACGACGACTTCCTGCTCGACGTCCGCGAGGACGACGAGTGGCAGGCGGGTCACGCCGAGGGTGCCCTGCACATTCCCATGAGCGAGTTCGTGGCGCGCTACGGCGAGCTGACCGAGGCCGCGCCGCAGGACGGGCGGGTGCATGTGATCTGCCGTTCCGGAGGACGTTCGGCGCAGGTCACGATGTACCTCGCCCAGCAGGGCGTCGACGCGGCGAACGTCGAGGGCGGCATGCAGGTGTGGGCCGCCTCGGGACGGCCCGTGGTCACCGACGAGGGGCAGCCGGGCTTCGTCCTCTGAGGCGTCGCGGCGGACTAGCCGGCCGCCGAGGGCACGTTCAGCCCAGGGGGTGGGCCGCGAGCAGGTCTCCGAGGGTGTCCTCGTGGGCGGCCGCCGGGCCGAGCGAGAGCTCCAGGTGCTTGGCCCAGGCGTGATAGCGGTGCAGGGAGTAGTCGACGTCGGCGCCGAAGCCGCCGTGCAGATGCTGGGCGGTCTGCACGACACGGCGTACGCCGTCCGACGCCCAGATCTTGGCCACGGCGACGTCCGCGGCGGCGGGCAGGGCGCCCGGCACCCCCGAGCCGATCCGCCAGGCGGCCTGCCACAGCGCGGCCTCCATCGCGCACAGGTCGATGTAGCGGTCGGCGCACTGCACCGCGACCGCCTGGAACGTGGCGATGGGATGCCCGAACTGCTCGCGCTTGGAGGCGTAGGCGGAGGTCATGCTCAGGACCTGTTCGCCCAGGCCGAGGGCGAGCGCGCAGGTCCCCGTGGCCAGCAGATGCCGTAGCCACTCCCAGGCGCCCGGGGCGTCGATCATGTCCCGCGCGGGGATGCGCACGGCGTCCAGGCGCAGTTCCCCCAGCCGTTCGCCGCTGGTCGAGAACTGCTCGGCGAGCGAGAGCCCGGCCGCCTCGCGCGGCACCACCGCGAGGACCGTGCGGTCGGCGGGGGTGCGGGCCGGGACGACGACGAGATCGGCGTCGTAGGCCCAGGCGACCGTGGTCTGGGTGCCGTCCAGCAGCCAGTCGCGGCCGTCCTGCCGGGCGGTGACCGCGAGTTCGGCGGGGTCATGGCCGGTGCGGCCGTGCGCGGCGACCGTCAGCACGAGTTCCCCGCGTCCGGCGCGGGGCAGCACGCGTTCCTTCAGCTCGTCCGTGCCGTACGCCTGGACGGCGGCCGCGGCGGCGACGCTCTCCAGCAGCGGCACCCGGGCCAGCACCTTCGCGGACTCGCGCAGCACGAGGCACAGCGCGATCGGGTCGAGGCCCGCGCCGCCGTACTCCTCCGTGAGCAGCAGGCTCAGCAGGTCGGCCTCGGCCAGCCGGTCCCACAGGGCGCGGTCGAAGCCGTCGGCGACGGCGCCCGGGGTGAGGGCGGGCGAGGGCACCGCGTCGGGTGCGACCCCGGCGAACACCCCGCGGGCCGCCTCGGCCGCCGCCTGCTGCTCCTCGGTGAAGGTGAAGTCCACGGTCCCTGCCCTTCCACACGTCCCGGCACAGAGCGATCTGACGGAGCGTCAAGATAGAACAGGTTCTAGAAGAAGGGAATGCCCTCGCCCGGACCCCCGTATGGTGTGGGCAACGGCGGCCCGGCAGGGGGTGTGCCCGGCGGGCAAGCCTGAGTACCGTTCCCGTGCGACGCCTGGGAAAGACGGACCGGAATCGGGGAACGGGGCAGGATGGACGCGCACGAGGCAGGCTCGGCCGTGCGGCACGGGCCCGGTGAGGAGCCGCATGACGCTCCGGCCGCCGACGCGCCCCCGCCCGCCCCGCAGACGGAAACGGAGCCGGAAACGGAGCCGGAAACGGAGCCGGGAGCCGATCCGGTGGTGGCCCGGGGCGGGGTGGCGGCGCTCTCGCTGCGGTACCAGATCGCCGCGGCCCTCGCCCTCGCCGTCGTCGCCATCACCGTCTGCGTCCACATCGCCATGGTCTTCCTGCATGTCGCGCCGTCGAACACGGTCACCAAGCAGCACGGACAGGCGATAGACGACTGGATATATCCGGAGTTCGAGCAGAACTGGAAGCTGTTCGCGCCGAACCCGCTGCAGCAGAACATCGCCGTCCAGGCCCGCGCCAGCGTGGCGACCGCCGACGGCCGGATCCGCACCACCCGCTGGTACGACCTGTCGGCCGAGGACGGCCGGGCCATCGACGGCAATCCGCTCCCCAGCCACACCCAGCAGAACGCCCTGCGCCGGGCCTGGGACTTCTTCGTCGCCACGCACGACGCCGAGAACCGTCCGGTGGGTCTGCGCGGAGCCCTCTCCGAGTCCTATCTGCGGCGGACCGTCGAGCTGCGCCTGGAGCGCGCGGACGCGGCCGGTGACGGCGGTGTCGTGGAGCGCGTCCAGGTGCGCTCCCGCACCACCAATGTGCGCCCCCCGAAGTGGAGCGACGAGCAGGTCTCCGACCGGCCCACCTACCGGGTCCTGCCCTGGTGGCGGGTCCCGGAGGCCCGCGCGGAGGAGGGTGCCCGGTGAACCGCGTCGCGCTCTGCGTCTCCGCCGCCATCGCCCGGGTGACCGAGTCCGCGCTCGGGCCGTACCAGACGGCCGTGATCCGGATCGGGTTCACGGCGACCTGGCTGCTGTTCCTGCTGCGGGAGCTCCCGCACCGGCAGGAGCTGTACGGGCCCGACGGGCCGTGGGACTTCGACCTCGCCCAGCAGCTGGTCGGCACGAACGGGGCCTTCACCGCCCTGATGTGGTCCGGCAGCCGGCTCTGGTTCGAGACCGTCTACGCCTTCGCCGTGCTGGCGTCGGTGCTGCTGCTGCTCGGCTGGCGCACCCGCACGACGTCCGTGCTGTTCATGGTCGGGGTGCTCTCGCTGCAGAACCGCTCGGTCTTCGTGGGCGACGGCGGCGACAACGTGCTGCATCTGATGTGCGTCTATCTGGTCTTCACGCGCTGCGGCCAGGTCTGGTCGCTGGACCGGCGCCGCGCGCGTCGCGCGGAGGCGGCCCGCGCGCGGGGCGAGCGGGGCGGTGCCGACCGGGTGGGCCCGGCGCTGTGGGCGGTGCTCGGCCTGGTGCTGGGCGCGGTCACCGCCGTGGGCCGGCTCGACGGGGACCCGACGATCCCGGTGATCCTGTGGACGGTGTGGCTGGGCACGGCGGTGTGGTGGGTCGTGGACCGCCGGGCGCGCACCGACCAGCCCCGCATCCTGCTCGACGTCGTCGGCAACATCGCGCACAACGGCGCCCTGTTCGTGATCATGGCGGAGGCGTGTCTGATCTACGCGACCGCCGGCTGGTACAAGATCCAGGGCTCGCGCTGGCAGGACGGCACGGCCGTCTACTACCCGCTGCACCTCGAGTACTTCTCGCCGTGGGCGGATCTCGCCGAGCTGCTGTCCGCGAGCGGCACCATGGTCCTGCTCATCACTTACGGCACGGTCCTCGTGCAGGTCGCGTTCCCGTTCACGCTGTTCCACCGGAGAGTGAAGAACGTCCTGCTCGCGGCGATGATCACCGAGCACGCCGTGATCGCGGTCGTGCTCGGGCTGCCGTTCTTCTCGCTGGCGATGATCGCGGCGGACGCGGTGTTCCTGCCGACGCCGTTCCTGCGCCGGCTCGGCGGACGGGCGGCCCGCGCGCGGGCCCGGCTGGCGGGCGCGGTCCGGCGGCGGGGCGACGGCCGGCGGGCGGTGCCGGAACAGCGGGCCCCGGAGGACCCCGAGCCCACGCACGTAGGCTTCACGGCATGACCGACCCCGCCACGGGTGCCGACGCCTCGCGCCTCTGGCACCGCCTCTCCGGCACGTCCGTCCTGCTGGACGGCTTCCACGCCCTCAAGCACGCCGTCCGCTTCGGCGCCGAGGTCCTGGTGGCGGTGGCCGTCGACCGCAAGGCGGCGCTCGCCCTCGCCGAGGAACTGGCCCCGGACGTGCGGGACGCCCTGGACGCGCTGCTGACCGAGGTCACGCAGGCGGAGTACGCCGCGCTCGTGCCGCGTCCGCATCCCACCGCGGTGGCCGCCCTCGCCGTACGCCCGTCCCGCGAGGCCAATCTGGCGCGGCTGGCGCGGGCCGGGCGCACCGCCCCCGTCGTGGTCCTCGACGACCCGCGTCACCTCGGCAACGCGGGGGCCGTGATCCGGCTGGCCGCGGGGTTCGGCGCGACCGGGGTGGTCACCACCGGCACCCTGGACCCCTGGCATCCGACGGTCGTGCGCGGCGGGGCGGGCCTGCACTTCGCGACGGCCGTGGAGCGGCTGGACGTGGCGGAGCTGCCGCCTGGCCCGCTGTTCGCGCTGGACCCCGAGGGCGACGACATCCGGGGCGTCGAGCTCCCGGACGACGCCGTCCTCGCCTTCGGGTCCGAGCGCAGCGGGCTGTCGGCCGGGCTACGCGCGCGGGCCGACCGCTTGGTGGCGCTGCCGATGCGCCCCCAGGTCTCCAGCTACAACCTGGCCACCAGCGTGGCCATGACGCTGTACCACTGGAGTCTGACCGGGGGCGCGGCCCCGGGTCAGGACAGGCCCTGAGCCTCGCGGCGCACCTCGACCACACGGAAGCGGTTGGCGACGAACGCGCCGTCGCACAGCGCCGCGTTGGCCGCGGGGTTGCCGCCCGAGCCGTGGAAGTCGGAGAACGCGGCCGTCTGGTTGACGTACACGCCGCCCGTGAGGTTCAGCGACAGCTGGGCCGCCTCGTCGAAGCAGACCTCCTGCACGGCCTGCTCGACCTCGTCGTCGGTGGTGTACGCCCCGACGGTCATCGCGCCCTTCTCGCGCACCGTGCGCCGCAGCAGCTCCACCGCGTCGGCCGACGAGTCGACGGCGACGGCGAACGACACCGGACCGAAGCACTCGCTCATGTAGGCGGCCTCGTCGTCGGGCTTGGCGCCGTCCAGCTTCACGATGACCGGGGTGCGTACCACCGCGCCCGGGAACTCCGGGTGGGTGATCTCCCGTGAGGCGAGGGCGACTTCGCCGAGGCCGGGGGCGGCCTCCAGCCGGGCCTTCACGTCCGGGTTGACCAGGGCCCCGAGGAGCGCGTTGGCGCGGGCGTCGTCGCCGAGGAGGCCGTCGACCGCGCGCGCGAGGTCGGCGACGACCTCGTCGTAGGTCTTGGGGCCCTGGTCGGTGCGGATGCCGTCGCGCGGGATGAGCAGGTTCTGCGGGGTGGTGCACATCTGGCCGCTGTAGAGGGACAGCGAGAACGCCAGGTTGGAGAGCATCCCCTTGTAGTCGTCGGTGGAGTCCACGACGACCGTGTTGACGCCGGCCTTCTCCGTGTAGACCTGCGCCTGGCGGGCGTTGGCCTCCAGCCAGTCGCCGAACTCGGTGGAGCCGGTGTAGTCGATGATCCGGATCTCGGGGCGGGTCGCCAGGGTCTTGGCGATGCCCTCGCCGGGGCGCTCGGCGGCCAGCGCGACCAGGTTCGGGTCGAAGCCGGCCTCGGTGAGGACCTGGCGCGCGACCTGGACGGTGAGCGCGAGCGGCAGCACCGCGCGCGGATGCGGCTTGACCAGGACGGCGTTGCCGGTGGCGAGGGAGGCGAACAGGCCCGGGTAGCCGTTCCACGTCGGGAAGGTGTTGCAGCCGATGAGCAGGGCGATGCCGCGCGGGACGGGCGTGAACCGCTTGTTCAGCGCCAGCGGGTCGCGCTTGCCCTGGGGCTTGGTCCACTCGGCGTTGTCGGGGGTGCGGACCTGCTCGACGTACGCGTAGGCCACCGCCTCCAGGCCGCGGTCCTGTGCGTGGGGGCCGCCCGCCTGGAGCGCCATCATGAACGCCTGGCCGGAGGTGTGCATGACGGCGTGCGCGAACTCGTGCGTCCGGTCGCTGATCCGCTTGAGGATCTCCAGACAGACCACCGCGCGGGTCTCGGCGCCCGCGTCCCGCCACTGCCGCATGCCGGACCGCATGGCCGGCAGCAGCTCGTCGAGGTCCGCGTGCGGGTACTCCACGCCCAGCTCGACGCCGTACGGGGAGGTCTCGCCGCCGACCCAGCCGTCCGTGCCGGGCTGGCCGAGGTCGAGGCGGCTGCCGAGGAGGGCGTCGAAGGCGGCCTTGCCCGCCGCCGCGTCCAGGCTGCCGTTCTCCCCGTAGGCCTTGGGGTGCTCCGGGTGCGGGGACCAGTAGGCGCGGGTACGGATCGCCTCCAGGGCCTGGTCGAGAGTGGGCCGGTGCTTGGCGATCAGCTCGTGGGCGGTGAGTTCGGCGGTGGCCATGCAGGACCAACTCCTCGTTTCCTGAGCTCTTCGTCGAGCTCATGACCTGGGCAGAAACATGGGCAGGAACAGGCGGTCAGAGTTAGAGTAACCGAACGATCGGTCGGTTCAAGGGGGTCCGCCGCATCTGTGGAAAACCCCGTGCGGGAGGATCGCGCCCATGACAGCACTCGACCTCAGCAGCCCCGTGGCCGTCGTCGGCACCGGCACCATGGGCCAGGGCATCGCCCAGGTCGCACTGGTGGCGGGGCATCCCGTACGGCTGTACGACGCCGCTCCGGGGAGGGCCCGGGCCGCCGCCGACGCCATCGTCGCGCGCCTGGACCGGCTCGTCGAGAAGGAGCGCCTGAGCGGCGCCGACCGCGACGCGGCGCGGGACCGGCTGCTGCCCGCCGAGTCGCTCGGTGACCTCGCCGACTGCGCCCTGGTCGTCGAGGCCGTGCTGGAGCGCCTGGACGTCAAGCAGGAGCTGTTCCGCGAGCTGGAGGGCATCGTGGGCGAGGACTGCCTGCTCGCCACCAACACCTCCTCCCTGTCGGTGACGGCCATCGGCGGCGCGCTCGCCAACCCGGGCCGGTTCGTCGGCCTGCACTTCTTCAACCCCGCCCCGCTGCTGCCGCTGGTCGAGGTCGTCTCCGGGTTCGCCACCGACGTCACATCGGCCACGCGCGCGTACGAGACGGCCCGCGCGTGGGGCAAGACGCCGGTCGCCTGCGCCGACACCCCCGGCTTCATCGTCAACCGCATCGCACGGCCCTTCTACGCCGAGGCGTTCGCCGTGTACGAGGCGCAGGGCGCCGACCCGGCCACCATCGACGCCGTGCTGCGCGAGTGCGGCGGCTTCCGGATGGGCGCGTTCGAGCTCACCGACCTGATCGGGCAGGACGTCAACGAGTCCGTGACGACCTCCGTGTGGGAGTCCTTCTTCCAGGACGTGCGCTTCACGCCCTCGCTCGCCCAGCGGCGCCTGGTCGAGTCCGGCCGGCTGGGCCGCAAGACCGGGCACGGCTGGTACGACTACGCCGACGGGACCGCCGAGCGGCCCGAGCCGCACACCGCCGAGCCCGGCCGCACCCCCGCCCACGTCGTGGCCGAGGGCGACCTCGGTCCGGCCTCCGAGCTGCTGGCGCTGATCCGCGAGGCCGGCATCCCGGTGCGCGAGGAGGAAGAGGACCACGGCACCCGCCTGGTGCTGCCGAGCGGCGGCCAGCTGGCGCTCGCCGACGGGCAGACCTCGGTGGAGTTCCGCGACGTCGTGTACTTCGACCTCGCCCTCGACTACCGACGGGCCACCCGGATCGCCCTGTCCGCCTCCCAGGACACCTCGCCGGCGACCCTCGCGGAGGCCGTCGGGCTCTTCCAGGCGCTCGGCAAGGACGTCAGCGTCATCGGCGACGTCCCCGGCATGATCGTCGCCCGGACCGTGGCACGGATCGTCGACCTGGCGCACGACGCCGTCGCCAAGGGCGTCGCCACCGAGGAGGACATCGACACCGCGATGCGCCTGGGTGTGAACTACCCTCTCGGCCCCTTCGAGTGGAGCCGCCGGCTGGGACGCAACTGGGCCTACGCCCTCCTCGACGACCTGCACCTGCGCGATCCGTCGGGCCGCTACGCCCCGTCCCTCGCGCTGTACCGCCACGCCTACGCCTCCGACAAGCGCCAGGGCGGCTCCTCATGACCCGGGAGGGCAGCACCCCATGACCACTGCCAAGCGCGACACGTACACGCCGGAGACGCTGCTCTCGGTCGCCGTCCAGGTCTTCAACGAGCGGGGCTACGACGGCACCTCCATGGAGCACCTTTCCAAGGCGGCCGGCATCTCCAAGTCGTCGATCTACCACCATGTGACCGGCAAGGAGGAGCTGCTGCAGCGTGCCGTCAGCCGCGCCCTGGACGGCCTGTTCGGGATCCTCGACGAGGAGCACGCGCGCACGGGCCACGCCGCCGACCGGCTGGAGTACGTCGTACGGCGCATGGTCGAGGTGCTGATAACCGAGCTGCCGTACGTCACGCTGCTGCTGCGGGTGCGGGGCAACACCGACACCGAGCGGTGGGCGCTGGAGCGGCGCCGCGACTTCGACCACCGGGTCGCCGAGCTGCTGAAGGCGGCCGCGGCGGACGGCGAGGTGCGCGCCGACGTCGAGGTGCGCCTGGCCACCCGGCTCGTCTTCGGCATGATCAACTCGATCGTCGAGTGGTACCGGCCGGACGGCCGCGGGATGAACCAGCGCGAGGTCGCCGAGACGGTGGTCCGCCTGGTCTTCGACGGGCTGCGCAAGGCCGGCTGACCGGCGGCGGGGGCGTACGGGCGCGGGTCAGCCCTGGGGCTCCAGGTCCTCCTCCTCGAAGACGAGCAGGGTGCGGGTGCTGAGCACCTCCGGGATCGCCTGGAGCCGGGTGAGGACGAGCTCGCGCAGCGCCCTGTTGTCGGGGGTGTGCACCAGGAGCAGTACGTCGAAGTCGCCGCCGACCAGGGCGATGTGGGAGGCGCCGGGCAGCCGGCGGAGCTGTTCGCGGACCGTGCGCCAGGAGTTCTGGACGATCTTCAGGGTGATGTAGGCCGAGGTGCCGTGGCCCGCCCGTTCGTGGTCGACGCGGGCGCCGAAGCCGCGGATGACGCCGTCCTCGACGAGCCGGTTGATCCGGGCGTAGGCGTTGGCCCGGGAGACGTGCACCCGCTCGGCGACCGACCGGATCGAGGCGCGGCCGTCCGCCTGGAGCATCTGGAGGATGTCCTGATCTATGGCGTCCAGCGGACGGGCCGGCGGCCGGACCGGGCCGTCCCCCTCGCCTTCGGCCATTTGTTCAGACTCCATGGCCCCCCACCCTCCTCACGTGGACGTCCTGCGTTCATTGGAGGCTGTGGAGAACCGTTTGTCCACAGCCTGGGGGTGCCTGTAGCCAAAATGTGCCGGCGACCGAACAATCGGTAGGTGAGGCGCGTCACGGACGCCGCGCCTCCTGTAGCCACTCCCACGAGGAGGTGCCGTCATGACGGTCATGGAGCAGCGAGGCGCGTACCGGCCATCGCCGCCGCCCGCCTGGCAGCCCCGCACGGACCCCGCGCCCCTGCTGCCCGACGCGGAGCCGTACCGCGTTCTCGGCACCGAGGCCGCCGCGAAGGCCGACCCGGATCTGCTGCGCCGGCTGTACGCCGAGCTGGTGCGCGGCCGCCGGTACAACGCGCAGGCGACCGCGCTCACCAAGCAGGGCCGTCTCGCGGTCTACCCGTCCAGCACCGGCCAGGAGGCCTGCGAGGTCGCCGCCGCGCTGGCCCTCGAGGAGCGCGACTGGCTCTTCCCGAGCTACCGCGACACCCTCGCGGCCGTCGCCCGCGGTGTGGACCCCGTCGAGGCGCTGACGCTGCTCCGCGGCGACTGGCACACCGGCTACGACCCCTACGAGCACCGCGTGGCGCCCCTGTCCACGCCGCTCGCCACCCAGCTCCCGCATGCCGTCGGGCTCGCGCACGCCGCCCGCATCAAGGGCGACGACGTGGTCGCGCTCGCCATGGTCGGCGACGGCGGCACCAGCGAGGGCGACTTCCACGAGGCGCTGAACTTCGCGGCCGTCTGGCAGGCCCCGGTCGTCTTCCTCGTGCAGAACAACGGCTTCGCGATCTCCGTCCCGCTCGCCAAGCAGACCGCGGCCCCGTCGCTGGCCCACAAGGCCGTCGGCTACGGGATGCCCGGCCGCCTGGTCGACGGCAACGACGCGGCCGCCGTGCACGAGGTGCTCGGCGAGGCCGTGCGGCGCGCCCGCGAGGGCGGCGGACCCACGCTGATCGAGGCGGTCACCTACCGCATCGACGCGCACACCAACGCCGACGACGCCACCCGTTACCGCGGCGACGCCGAGGTGGAGGCCTGGCGCGACCACGACCCGATCGCCCTCCTGGACCGCGAGCTGACCGCGCGCGGCCTGCTCGACGAGGCCGGCCGGGAGGCCGCCCGGGACGCAGCCGAGGCCATGGCCGCCGACCTGCGCGAGCGCATGAACCAGGACGCGGCACTCGACCCGGCGGACCTGTTCGCCCACGTCTACGCCGAGCCCACGCCGCAACTGCGCGAGCAGGAGGCCCAGTTGCGGGCCGAGCTCGACGCCGAGCACGACACCCACGGGGGTGCGCACCGATGACCACCGTCGCCGTCAAGCCGGCCACCATGGCACAGGCCCTCACGCGCGCGATGCGCGACGCCATGGCCGCCGACCCGTCCGTGCACGTCATGGGCGAGGACGTCGGCACTCTCGGCGGTGTCTTCCGCGTCACCGACGGACTCGCCAAGGAGTTCGGCGAGGACCGCTGCACCGACACCCCGCTGGCCGAGGCGGGCATCCTCGGCACCGCGGTCGGCATGGCCATGTACGGCCTGCGCCCGGTCGTGGAGATGCAGTTCGACGCGTTCGCCTACCCGGCGTTCGAGCAGCTCGTCTCGCACGTGGCGAAGATGCGCAACCGCACCCGCGGCAGGATGCCGCTCCCGATCACCATCCGCGTGCCCTACGGTGGCGGCATCGGCGGCGTCGAGCACCACAGCGACTCCTCCGAGGCGTACTACATGGCGACTCCGGGGCTCCATGTCGTCACGCCCGCGACCGTCGCCGACGCCTACGGCCTGCTGCGCGCCTCCATCGCCTCCGACGACCCGGTCGTCTTCCTGGAGCCCAAGCGGCTCTACTGGTCGAAGGCCGACTGGAACCCGGAGGAGCCGCAGTCCGTCGAACCGATCGGCCGCGCGGTGGTGCGGCGCTCCGGCCGGAGCGCCACGCTCATCACGTACGGACCGTCCGTGCCCGTCTGTCTCGAGGCCGCCGAGGCGGCGCGCGAGGAGGGCTGGGACCTGGAGGTCGTCGACCTGCGCTCACTGGTGCCGTTCGACGACGAGACGGTCGCCGCCTCGGTGCGGCGGACGGGACGCGCGGTCGTCGTGCACGAGTCGGGCGGGTTCGGCGGCCCGGGCGGGGAGATCGCGGCCCGGGTCACGGAGCGCTGCTTCCACCATCTGGAGGCGCCGGTGCTGCGAGTGGCCGGGTTCGACATCCCCTACCCGCCGCCGATGCTGGAGCGGCACCATCTGCCCGGCGTGGACCGCATCCTGGACGCCGTCGGGCGTCTGCAGTGGGAGGCCGAGAGCTGATGGCACAGGTGCTGGAGTTCAAGCTCCCCGACCTCGGTGAGGGGCTCACCGAGGCGGAGATCGTGCGCTGGCTGGTCGAGGTCGGTGACGTCGTCGCGATCGACCAGCCGGTCGTCGAGGTCGAGACGGCCAAGGCGATGGTCGAGGTGCCCTGCCCCTACGGCGGTGTCGTCACCGCCCGCTTCGGTGAGGAGGGCACCGAACTGCCCGTCGGGGCACCGCTGCTGACGGTCGCCGTCGGCGCGCCGTCCCCCGACGCCTCCGGCGAGGACTCCGAGGGCTCGGGCAACGTCCTGGTGGGCTACGGCACCTCCGAGGCGCCCGCACGCCGCCGCCGCGTACGCCCGGCCGCGCCGAACGCCGGCACGAACGGCGCCCCGCGCGCGGGCGCCCCGCACGCCGAGCGGGTGGCGCGGCCCGTCGGCACCGCCGCCGGCCACGGCACCGAAGCACCGCCCGCCGCCGAGCCGGTCCACCAGGACGGCCCGGTGCCCGTGATCTCTCCGCTCGTGCGCCGTCTCGCCCGGGAGAACGGCCTGGACCTGCGGGAGCTGCACGGCTCCGGACCGGACGGGCTGATCCTGCGCGCCGACGTCGAGTACGCCCTGCGGGCCGCCGAGACCCGCCGCACCGCACAGCCGACGGCCCCCGCTCCGGCGCCCGCTCCCGCGCAGAGCCCCATCCGCTCCTCCGCGCCCGCCGCCGGTATCCGTGTGCCCCTCAAGGGCGTGCGCGGCGCCGTCGCCGACAAGCTCTCCCGCAGCCGGCGCGAGATCCCGGACGCGACCTGCTGGGTGGACGCCGACGCCACGGAGCTGATGCGCGCGCGCACCGCGATGAACGCCGCGGGCGGGCCGAAGATCTCCCTGCTCGCCCTGCTGGCCCGGATCTGCACGGCCGCCCTCGCCCGGTTCCCCGAGCTGAACTCCACGGTCGACATGGAGGCCAGGGAGGTCGTCCAGCTGGAGCAGGTGCACCTCGGCTTCGCCGCGCAGACCGAGCGGGGCCTCGTCGTCCCGGTCGTCCGGGACGCCCACGCACGGGACGCGGAGTCGCTGACCGCCGAGTTCGCCCGGCTCACCGAGTCGGCCCGCGCCGGCACCCTCACCCCGGCCGAACTGACCGGCGGCACCTTCACGCTGAACAACTACGGCGTGTTCGGCGTCGACGGCTCCACCCCGATCATCAACCACCCGGAAGCCGCGATGCTCGGCGTCGGCCGCATCATCCCCAAGCCGTGGGTGCACGAAGGGGAGCTGGCGGTCCGCCAGGTCGTCGAGCTCGCGCTCACCTTCGACCACCGGGTCTGCGACGGCGGTACGGCGGGCGGCTTCCTGCGCCATGTGGCGGACTGCGTCGAGAACCCGGCGGTGCTCCTGCGCACCCTGTGACGTAGCCGTCGCGACGGGCGGCCCCCCGCGCGTTCCCTGTGATCGCGGAGGCACGCATACTCGGGGGGTGACCGCGTACGAGCCCACGCCCCCGCCGGGCGCTCCCCCCGCCGCGTACGACGCCGTCGTGCTCGCCGGCGGGGCGGCCCGGCGGCTGGGCGGCGTGGACAAGCCCGGGCTGCGCGTGGGCGGCCGGGCCCTGCTCGACCGGGTCCTCGGCGCCTGCGCCGACGCGCGCGCGACCGTCGTCGTCGCCGGCCCGCGCCCCACCGCCCGGCCGGTGCGCTGGGCGCGGGAGGACCCGCCCGGCGGCGGCCCGCTCGCCGCCCTCGACGCCGGGCTCCGGCACACCACCGCGGAGACGGTCGTCGTCCTCTCCGCCGATCTGCCGTTCCTCCACGAGGCCACGGTGCACACTCTGCTGGCGACCCTGGGGGCCGCCCCGGACGCGGCGGGCGCGCTGCTCACCGACGCCGACGGCCGCGACCAGCCGCTCGTCGCCGCCTACCGCGCCGCCGCCCTGCGCAGCGAACTGGCCGCGCTCACCGAGGAGCACGGCGCTCTCACCGGTCTCCCCCTGCGCCGGCTGACCGGCGCCCTCGACCTCACCCGCGTCCCGGATCCCGTCGCGTCCTTCGACTGCGACACCTGGGACGACCTCGCCACCGCCAGGGCACGCATCAGGGAGCATGGGCACGTGTTGGATGAATGGATTTCCGCAGCCAAGGACGAACTGGGCATCGACCTCGACGTCGACATCAAGGTTCTGCTGGACCTGGCCCGGGACGCGGCCCACGGCGTCGCGCGGCCCGCGGCTCCCCTGACCACCTTCCTCGTCGGCTACGCGGCGGGCCGGGCCCGCGGCTACGCGGCGGGCCGGGCCCAGGGAGGCCCCGAAGCCGTCGCCGAGGCGTCCCGCAAGGCCGCCGCCCTCGCCCAGCGCTGGGCCGACGAGGCCGCGGCCGCCCAGGCCGACGCGGCTCCCGACGCCACCCGCGACGCCACCCCCGGCACCCGTCCGGACGCCGGATGACCCCCGGCGGCACGCGTGCCGGTGAGGACGCCGAGGACCTCGACATCGAGGAGGTGCTCGCCCTGGTGAACGACGGCCACGGCCACACCCCGCCCACACACGGCGACTCCGCGCCCGCGCCCGCCCCGCGCCCCCAGAGCTCCGGGGGGCACGGCAAGGACGGCGGCCACCGGGCCACCCGCTGGCCCGACGCCCGCGAGATCGCCGCCCAGGCGGCCCGCGCCGCCGTGAAGGCCGCACGCCGCGCCCCCGTCTCGGTGCCGCTGGACGCCGCCCTGGGCCTGACCCTCGCCGCCCCGCTCACCGCCCTGACGGACCTCCCCTCCTTCGACACCTCCGCGATGGACGGCTGGGCGATCGCCGGTCCCGGCCCCTGGGCGGTCCGGGAGGAGGGCGTCCTCGCCGGGCACGCCGACGCCGCCGCGCTGACCGACGGTGAGGCCGTCCGGATCGCGACCGGCGCCCGGATCCCGCCGGACACCACCGCCGTGCTGCGCTCCGAGCACGGGCACACCGACGCCAAGGGCCGGCTGCACGCCGACCGGGACATCGAGCCCGGCCAGGACATCCGCCCGCGCGGCCAGGAGTGCCGAACCGGCGACCATCTGCTCGCGACCGGCACCATCGTGACCCCGGCCGTGCTCGGCCTGGCCGCCGCTGCCGGGTACGACACCCTCACCGCCGTGCCCCGCCCCCGGGTGGAAGTCCTCGTCCTCGGCGACGAGTTGCTCACCGAGGGGCTCCCCCACGACGGACTGATCCGGGACGCCCTCGGGCCGATGCTGCCGCCCTGGCTGCGCGCCCTCGGCGCCGAGATCGTCGCCGTGCGCCGGCTCGGCGACTCCGCCAAGGCCCTGCAGAAGGCGCTCGGCACCTCGTCCGCCGACCTCGTCGTCACCACGGGCGGCACCGCCGCCGGACCTGTCGACCATGTGCACCCCACACTGGACCGCATGGGCGCCGAGCTGCTGGTGGACGGTGTCGCGGTGCGCCCCGGCCACCCCATGCTGCTGGCCCGCCTCAAGGAGGACCAGCACCTGGTCGGCCTGCCCGGCAACCCCCTGGCCGCCGTCTCGGGGCTGCTCACGCTCGCCGAGCCGCTGCTGCGCACGCTCGCGGCACGCCCCGCGCCGGAGTCCTACACGCTCCCGCTGAAGGAAGCGGTGCACGGGCACCCGTACGACACCCGGCTGGTGCCGGTGGTCCTGCGCGGTGACCACGCGGTGCCGCTGCACTACCACGGGCCGGCCATGCTGCGGGGCATGGCGGCGGCCGACGCCCTGGCCGTCGTACCGCCCGGCGGTGCCCGCGCCGGTCAGGAGACCGCACTGCTGGATCTGCCCTGGGCGGCTGCCGGTATCGAGGTGTGTTTCACGTGAAACTTCCGGGTCAGGACGCGATCGCCCGTCAGGCGGACGAGCGGATCGAGACCTATCGGGTCACGCTCCCGAAGAAGATCGTGGAGCACCCCTTCCGGCAGGTCGCCAAGCGGGTGTCGCTGGCCCTCGCCCTGCTGGTGCTCACGGCGCTGATCGTCTACGCCGACCACGGGGGATACAACGACAGCTCCGACGGCTCGGTCGACCTTCTCGACGCCTTCTACTACTCGACCGTCACGCTGTCGACCACCGGGTACGGGGACATCACCCCGGTCAGCGACGCTGCCCGGTTCACGAATATCTTCGTCATCACGCCCATGCGGGTGCTCTTCCTGATCATCCTGGTCGGCACCACGCTCGAGGTCCTGACCGAACGGACCCGCGAGGAATGGCGCCTGAACCGCTGGAGGTCCACCTTGCGTGACCACACCGTCGTCGTCGGCTTCGGCACCAAGGGCCGTTCGGCGATCCAGACCGTCTGTGCGACCGGACTGAGCAAGAACCAGGTCGTCGTGGTCGATCCCAGCTCCAAGGTGATCGAGGCGGCCGTCGCCGAGGGCTACGCCGGGGTCACCGGGGACGCGACACGCAGCGAGGTCCTGAAGCGGGCCGAGGTGCACAAGGCGCGGAAGATCATCATCGCGACCCAGCGTGACGACACGGCCGTGCTGGTGACCCTCACGGCCCGCCAGCTCAACCGGGGAGCCAAGATCGTGGCCGCGGTCCGAGAGGAGGAGAACGCGCCGCTGCTGAAGCAGTCCGGGGCGGACGCCGTCATCACCAGCGCCAGCGCGGCCGGACGGCTGCTCGGTCTGTCCGTGCTCAGCCCGGCGGCCGGCATGGTGCTGGAGGACCTGATCCACCAGGGCACCGGACTCGACATCGTCGAACGGCCGGTCATAAAGGCCGAGGTGGGCAAGAAGCCCCGGGAGCTGGACGACCTGGTGATCAGCGTCCTGCGCGGGCACAGGGTGCTCGGCTACGACGACCCGGCCGTCGGCACCCTGGAGCTGACGGACCGGCTCATCACCATCGTGCGGATGACGCCGGGCGCACATGTGGCACCCGACGCCCGGCCGCTGCCCCAGGACTGACGCCCCGCCCGGTTCTACTTGCGGTTGTACAGCCGCATCGTGATCGGCCCGAAGACCAGCACGAACAGGCACGTCCACCCGAGCGACCAGGCGATGTCGGCCGCCGGCCAGTCGCCCGCCATCAGCCCGCGCACCGCCGAGGCGAGATGCGTGATCGGGCTGTTGTTGACGAACGCCTGGAGCCAACCCGGCATGGTCTTCGGGTCGACGAAGACGTTGGACAGGAAGGTCAGCGGGAAGATCACCATCATGCTGACGCCCATCACCGACTTCTCGGAGCGCAGCATCAGCCCGAACATCGTCCAGATCCACGAGAAGGCGAAGGAGAAGGCGACCAGCAGCGCGATGCCCGCGACCACGCCGCCCACCCCGCCGTCCGGACGGAAACCGAGGATCATGCCGACGGTGAGCATCACGACGGACGCGATCGTGTAGCGCAGGGCGTCGCCCAGCAGATAGCCGACCATCGTCGACGGACGCCAGATGGGCAGCGTCCGGAACCGGTCGAAGACGCCCTTCTCGATGTCGGTGTTCACCGAGACACCGGTGTACATGGTGATCATCACGACCGACATCACCAGGATGCCCGGCAGCAGGAACTGGATGTACGCCGTCGGGGACCCGGCCAGGGCGCCTCCGAACAGATACGTGTACATCAGCACCAGCATGATCGGGAACGCGGTCACGTCGAAGAGCTGCTCCGGCACATGCTTGATCTTCAGGATGGCCCGCCAACCGAACGTCATCGACGCCGACCAGGCGCTGGGCCGCGGCGGACGCTCCTTGGCGATCAGCAGCGCGGCGAGCGACTCGGTGCTGACGGGGGCGAGTTCGCCGCTCTCGGTCTGTGTCACGGTGCTCATGCCGCCACCTCGTCCTGGTCGCCGTCGGTCTCGTGGGTGTCGTGGCCGGTCAGGGCGAGGAACACCTCGTCCAGGCTGGGCTGGCCCAGCGAGAAGTTGTCGACGGTGATGCCGCCGCGGGCCAGCTCGGCGAGCGCGCGGCCGGCCTGTTCCGCCGCGCCCTGCCCGTTGCCGGCGCCGCCGACGCGGGCGGTGAGGGCCACGGGGTCGGGCTCCGCCTGCACCTCGGCGTCGAGGGCCAGCCGCAGGATGTCCGCGGCCTGCGGACGCTGGGCCGGGTCCCGCAGCCGCAGATGGACGGTGCCGGCGCCGACGGACGCCTTCAGCTCGCCCTTGGTGCCCTCCGCGATCACCCGGCCGCGGTCGATGACGGCGATCCGGGAGGCCAGCTGGTCGGCCTCGTCCAGATACTGCGTGGTCAGCAGCACGGTGGTGCCCTGGTCGACGACCGCGCGGACGATGTCCCAGACCTGGTTGCGGCTGCGCGGGTCGAGGCCGGTCGTCGGCTCGTCGAGGAAGAGCAGGTCGGGGGTGTTGAGGATGGACGCGGCGATGTCGATCCGGCGGCGCATCCCGCCCGAGTAGTTCTTGACCTGCTTGCCCGCCGCGTCCGTCAGCCCGAAGGCCTCCAGCAGTTGGGCGGCGCGCTCGCGTGCGGCCGGCTTGCGGTGGCCGAGGAGGCGGGCCAGCAGGACGAGGTTCTCCGTGCCGGTCAGGTCCTCGTCGACCGAGGCGTACTGGCCGGTGAGGCTGACCCGGCCGCGGACCGCGTCGGCCTCGCGGACCACGTCGTGGCCGAACACATGGGCCTCGCCGCCGTCCGGGCGCAGCAGGGTGGCGAGCATCTTCACCGTGGTCGTCTTGCCGGCGCCGTTCGGGCCCAGGACGCCGTAGACCGTGCCGGCCGGAACCGCGAGGTCCACGCCGTCGACGGCCCGTGTCTCACCGAACGTCTTCACCAGGCCCGCGGTCTCGATGGCGAGACCGGTCGTCTGCGTGCTCATGCTTCGTGGTCCTTCCGGGGGGTCCTTCCGCGTTTTTGGGTCACGCATGGGGAGACTTTTACGGTCTCGCAAACTCATCGGTGACGCACAGGATTTTCGGCGGGACGCGCCTCGGCGCACGGGCGGGCGGACGCTGACCCGGGCGGGGGCCGGGGAGTAGCGTCCGGGGCATGCATGCGATCACGATTGCGGAACCCGGTGGGCCCGAGGCCCTGGTGTGGCAGGAGGTCCCGGACCCGGTGGCGGGCGAGGGCGAAGTGCTGGTCGAGGTGGTGGCGGGTGCCGTCAACCGCGCCGACCTGCTGCAGCGGCAGGGCTTCTACGACCCGCCGCCCGGCTCGTCCCCGTACCCCGGCCTCGAGTGCTCCGGCCGGATCGCCGAGGTGGGGCCCGGTGTCTCCGGCTGGGCCGTCGGCGACGAGGTCTGCGCCCTCCTCGCGGGCGGCGGCTACGCCGAGAAGGTGGCCGTGCCGGCCGGGCAGCTGCTGCCGGTCCCGGAGGGCGTGACCCTGACCCGGGCCGCCGCGCTGCCCGAGGTGGTGTGCACGGTCTGGTCGAACGTCTTCATGATCGCCCATCTGCGTCCGGGCGAGACGCTGCTGATCCACGGCGGATCCAGCGGTATCGGCACCATGGCGATCCAGCTCGCCAAGGCGGTCGGCGCGAAGGTCGCGGTCACCGCGGGCAGCAAGGAGAAGCTGGACCGATGCGCCGAACTGGGCGCCGACATCCTGATCAACTACCGCGAGCAGGACTTCGTCGAGGAGATCAAGGAGGCCACCGGCGGTGCCGGGGCCGACGTGATCCTCGACATCATGGGCGCGAAGTACCTCGACCGGAACGTCCGGGCCCTCGCCGCCAACGGCCGCCTCGCGATCATCGGGCTGCAGGGCGGGGTGAAGGGCGAGCTCAACCTGGGCGCCCTGCTGGCCAAGCGCGCCGCGATCAGCGCGACCTCGCTGCGGTCCCGCCCGCTGGAGGAGAAGGCGGCGATCGTCGCGGCCGTCCGCGAGCACGTCTGGCCGCTGGTGAAGGCCGGTCACGTCCGTCCGGTCGTGGACCGCGAGATCCCGATGAACGACGCCGCCGAGGCGCACCGGGTGGTCGAGGAGAGCGGACACGTCGGCAAGGTGCTGCTGGTGGTGCCGTAGTCAGCCGCGGCGCAGGCGCAGTCCGACGAAGGCCAGGCCCAGGCCGAGCCCGATGAGCACCAGGCCGGTGCCGAGGGGCAGGACCTGCAGGACGGGCTGCGCCCGCTGACCGGTGCCGGCGCCTCCCGCGTCGTCCGCCGCAGTGCCGGACGGCTGCGCGGTGGCGTCGGCGGCCGGGTCCTGGTCGACGGGGGCGGTGTCCTCCTCGGCCGGTGCCGTGGCGTCCCGGTCGCCCGCCGGGCGCACCGTCGCCTCCGACTCCTCCGGCGGCGCCTTCGGGCGTCCGGGCCGCTCGCGGCCCTCACCGGCGCGGCTGCCGGCCCGGGACGGTTCGCCGGACGGCTTGGTCCGGCCGCCGGGCCCGTGCGCGCTGGCGCTGGGCGACGGCTCCCGCCGCCCGGAGTGCCAGGTCTCTCGGACCTCCCCCTCGTCCCGGGCTTCCCGGGCCTCCTCGCGCCCGCGGTGCTCGTGACGGTCGCCGCGGCGCGCGGGCGTGGTGGACGGCGCCCCGGTGGGGTCCCGTCCCTCGGCTCCCTCGGCGGACGGCCGAGACAACCCGGTGCCGGGCCGGTGCGGCCCCTCCGACCTGCCGTCGGACGGGTCCGCCGTGGCACTCCGCATATCGGCAGTGAGGCCCTGTCCGGCGGCGTAGGCCGGGCCGGAGCCGGCCGCTCCCGTGACCAGCCCGACGACCAGCACACCCAGCAGCCCGGTCGTGCGCATGACCCCCATCGCTCCCACTGCCTTCACCACCCAAGAGTCCGCGGCACCCCGAGCCAGAACCCACCCTTCAGGGGACAAGCCTCACAGGACCCGGCGCACCCGGCATTCCGGGCGCCGCCACCCGGCCGACCCGCCCCGCGGAAAGTCCTGTGGCGGAAACGGTGGATCACCCCGCACAGGGGGCACCCCGATGATGAGCTGTACCCGTGCGAGAGAATGGCGGCATGGAGATGCCGAGGAACGACAGGCAACCCGAGAACCCTCAGATCCTGGTCGTGGGCCAGGACGGGATGGCGCTCGGTGGCGGCGGCGGAGACGACGACTCCCGCGAGGTCCCGGTGACGGAGCAGGTGGAGCAGCCCGCGAAGGTCATGCGCATCGGCAGCATGATCAAGCAGCTGCTCGAAGAGGTGCGCGCCGCTCCCCTCGACGAGGCGAGCCGGGCCCGGCTGAAGGAGATCCACGCCAGTTCGGTGAAGGAGCTGGAGGACGGCCTCGCCCCCGAGCTCGTCGAGGAGCTGGAGCGGCTGTCCCTGCCGTTCACGGACGAGGGGACGCCGTCCGACGCGGAACTGCGCATCGCGCAGGCCCAGTTGGTCGGCTGGCTGGAGGGCCTCTTCCACGGCATCCAGACCACCCTGTTCGCCCAGCAGATGGCGGCGCGCGCCCAGCTGGAGCAGATGCGCCGCGCCCTCCCGCCGGGTGTCGGCGGCGACGACGGCGACCACCCGCAGGCCGGCCGGACGGGCGGCCCGTACCTGTAGGGCGTCCTGGATCAGAGACGACGAGGGCCCGGCGGCCGATGCCGCCGGGCCCTTCTCCGTGGGTCCGTCACTCCGGATTGCCGGTGGACACCGTGAACGTCATCACCGGGGGGTTGTCCGGGTCGAAGTCCTGGCGGACCTTGGGGTCCTGCTCCATGACGGTGCCCTGGCCGTACGTGTTCTCGTTCTTGTCGACCTTCTCGTACTTCCAGCCGGCGGCCTTCAGGCACTTCTCGACCGACGGCCAGTACCGGAAGGTCAGGTCCGGCATCGTCACCTTGTCGGGGTCGAGGTAGGCCTCGCGCGGCTCGGTGCACTCGCTCGTCTCGACGGTCCGTGAGGTGTCGCCCTGCCGCCAGCCGGGCTCCTTGGCGATCTCGGTCGCCGCGGTCGAACCGCCGCCCCCGCCGCCCTTGCCCTCCTCGCCGTCGCCACCCTTCAGCGACAGCGCCAGGACCAGACCGCCCACGGCGAGCAGGGACACGACGATCGAGCCGATGATCACCGGCCGGTTGCTCTTCGCGCCGCCCGATCCGCCCTGACCCTGCCCCTGGGGCGCGATCGTGTACGGCGGAGGCGTCGCGTGGCCGGGCTGGCCGCCGTAGGAGGCGGGTGCCGGCGTCGCGAAGCCGGACTGCTGCGGATAGCCGTACGCCGGGGACGGCCCGGACGGCGGCGGGGTGCCGGGGGCGCCGTACGGGGACGGGGTGGGGCCCGGCTGGTACGGCGTCTGGACGGGGCCCGTGCTCGGCGGGGTCTGCCCGACCGGCGGGAACACCGAGGCGCCGACGCCCTGGCCGCTCTGCGTGTGCGCGCCCGGCACGATGCTCGGCGGCGCCGCCTGGAAGGACTGAGCGATGCGCAGGCACTCGTCGCGCATGGCCTCGGCGCTGGGGAAGCGTTCGTTCGGGTTCTTCTTCAGCGCGCGGGCCACCAGCGCGTCCACCGCCGGCGGCAGCGAGCGGTTGATGGAGGACGGGGCGACCGGCTCCTCCTGCACATGCGCGTACGCGATGGCCAGCGGCGAGTCCGCGTCGAACGGCAGCCGCCCGGTGACGAGCTGGAACAGCATGATGCCGACCGAGTACAGATCGGAGCGGGCGTCCACGCCCCGGCCGAGGGCCTGCTCCGGCGAGAGGTACTGCGGGGTGCCGACGACCATGCCGGTCTGCGTCATCGACGTCACCCCGGACTGCATGGCGCGCGCGATGCCGAAGTCCATGACCTTGACCACGCCGCGCTTGTTCAGCATGACGTTGCCCGGCTTGATGTCGCGGTGGACCAGGCCCATCTCGTGGCTGATCTCCAGCGCGGCGAGCACGTCCGCGGTGACCTTCAGCGCCTGGTCGGCGGGCATCGCGCCGGACTGCCGCACGGCCTCGTCGAAGACGGAGCTGAGCGGACGGCCCTCGATGTACTCCATGACGATGTACGGCGTCGTCATGCCGTCCATCTCGTCCTCGCCGGTGTCGAAGACGGAGACGATGTTGGTGTGCGTGAGCTTGGCCACTGCCTGGGCCTCGCGGCGGAACCGCTCACGGAAGGCCGGCTCGCGGCCCAGCTCGGTGTGCAGCGTCTTGACCGCGACCTGGCGGTCGAGCACGGAGTCGTAGGCGAGGTGGACGGAGGCCATGCCGCCCTGGCCGAGCAGGTCGCGCAACTGGTAGCGGCCACCGGCCAGCGACCGTCCCGCGTGCGCGTTCTGTGCGCCGTCCTGGCTCATGTTCTGCGTCCCCCGTGCCCCTTGGGCGCCTGCGGCTGCCGGGATCCGATGATCCCGCTTGATCCAATGTGCTATTCCCGGCCAAGTCTGCCGCACGGCACCGACAGGTCAAGCGAGGTGCCCGTTCCGTGACCGTACGCGAAGGCAGCGTCGCCCAAGCGTTACAGGGGCCGTACCGTCGGTGCACACAATTTGCACGTGGGGGCCGGGTGAAGGTTTCATGACCGGTCCGTCTTCGTCGGACCGGGGCGGCCGTCCCGGACCGGCGCCTTGCGATGAGGCTGTAGCGTGGCCCGACGGAGACCGTAACAACACCGCGCGCACCGCGGGCAGAAACGACGGCGAGGACCGATGGCACAGCAGCAGCGCGCTCAGGGCCCGTCCGACCCCGAGGCGGCTGGCGGCGGTATGTCAGACGCGCCGGAGATGTGGGGTAACGGCGGGCTTGTCGGGGACGGCCGTTATCGGCTGACCCGCAGACTCGGCCGGGGCGGCATGGCCGAGGTGTTCGCCGCCGAGGACGTGCGCCTGGGCCGCACCGTGGCGGTCAAGCTGCTGCGCTCCGACCTCGCCGAGGACCCGGTGTCCAAGGCCCGCTTCACACGCGAGGCCCAGTCCGTGGCCGGCCTCAACCACCACGCGATCGTCGCCGTGTACGACTCCGGCGAGGACGTCGTCGGCGGCCACTCCGTGCCGTACATCGTCATGGAGATCGTCGAGGGCCGCACCATCCGCGACCTCCTCATCAACGCCGAGGCACCCGGCCCGGAGCAGGCGCTCATCATCGTCTCCGGCGTCCTGGAGGCGCTCGCCTACTCGCACCAGCACGGCATCGTGCACCGCGACATCAAGCCGGCCAACGTCATCATCACCGACAACGGCGCCGTGAAGGTGATGGACTTCGGCATCGCGCGCGCCCTGCACGGCGCGCAGTCGACGATGACCCAGACCGGCATGGTCATGGGCACCCCGCAGTACCTGTCGCCCGAGCAGGCGCTCGGCAAGGCCGTCGACCACCGCTCCGACCTGTACGCGACCGGCTGTCTGCTGTACGAACTCCTCGCGCTGCGCCCGCCGTTCACCGGCGAGACCCCGCTGTCGGTGGTCTACCAGCACGTCCAGGACATCCCGACGCCGCCGTCCGAGGCGTCCGACGCCGCGCCGCCGGAGCTCGACGGCCTCGTCATGCGCTCGCTCGCCAAGGAGCCGGACGACCGGTTCCAGACGGCCGAGGAGATGCGCGGCCTCGTCCAGTACGCCCTGCAGATGCTGTACGACCAGGGCGGCCACACCGGCACCTGGAACACCGGCCCGGTGACGATGCACGAGGGCCGGCACACCCCGGCCGGCGGCTTCGCGCACACGGCCGTCATGGGGCACCCGGGAGACCCGGCCTCCGGTACGACGCAGATCCCGCAGCCGATCCTGCCCGGCGGTTACGGCGGCGGGGACGACGGCGGCTTCGAGGGGCACGGCAACCGGGGCAGCGGCCGCGGCAAGCTGTGGATCCTCGCCGTCCTCGCGGTGATCGCGATCGCGGCCGGTGTCGCGCTCGCCGTCAACAACGGCAAGGGCGGCGGCAGCGACAACACGCCGACCAAGCCCACGGCGACGCAGAGCGAGGACCGGGACAAGCCGTCCGAGCAGCCGACCGACGAGGTCACCGAGGACGACTCCGGCGAGTACGAGGACGGCGGCACGGACACGGGCTCCGACCCGGACTGGTCGCCGACCCAGGACCAGACGCAGCAGCCCACGGAGAAGCCCACCCAGGAGCCGACCCAGGACCCGACGACGCAGGAGCCGACGGAGGACCCGACCGAGGAGCCGACCGAGGAGCCCACGGAGGACCCGACGGTGGACCCGACGGTGCCGACGACCCCTCCGGTGGGCACGAACGGCGGCTGATCCGCACCCCTCCACCCCCACGCGCGCGTGCGCCCCGAACGGGCTCACGCGCGCTTCTCTTACCCCCGGTACACCCCTGAGCTGCGCTTTGTCACACCACGTGACCGCCGGGCACGGACCGTGACACGACGACCCTTCCCGTGACCTGGCTCACCGATATAACGTGCCGTTGTTCCGGCCCCCTGCAAGGCTGTGACCAGGACTGTTCCCGACTTTCGCGATTTACTTGGATTTCCAAGCAAAATCGCAGGTCAGGAGGGGTTTCACAGAAATGTGGAGCACTGGGTAACGTGCCTTTTGCAGGGCGCTCGCCGGGGCACCTGTCACGCCTGTCCCCAACGAGCCGCACCCACCCCGTGCGTCCGAGGGCCGCAGGTGAGCCGCGCCCCCACGTTCCCACCGCGGAACTGGGGGTAACCCCAGCACCCGGCGAACCCGGGTAGCCGGACCGACGGAGGAGCACACGTGACCGTGGAGAGCACTGCCGCGCGAAAGCCGCGACGCAGCGCCGGTACCAAGAGCACGGCCGGCAAGACCACATCCGCGAGGAAGACGGCGAGCACCGAACCGGAGCTCGTCCAGCTGCTGACGCCCGAGGGCAAGCGCGTCAAGAACGCCGAGTTCGACAAGTACGTCGCCGGCATCACCCCCGAAGAGCTCCGCGGCCTCTACCGCGACATGGTGCTCACCCGCCGCTTCGACGCCGAGGCCACCGCCCTGCAGCGCCAGGGCGAGCTGGGCCTGTGGGCCTCGCTGCTCGGCCAGGAGGCCGCCCAGATCGGCTCCGGCCGCGCCACCCGCGAGGACGACTACGTCTTCCCGACGTACCGCGAGCACGGCGTCGCCTGGTGCCGGGGCGTCGACCCGACCAATCTGCTCGGCATGTTCCGCGGCGTGAACAACGGCGGCTGGGACCCGAACAGCAACAACTTCCAGCTGTACACGATCGTCATCGGCTCCCAGACGCTGCACGCCACCGGCTACGCGATGGGCATCGCCAAGGACGGCGCGGACAGCGCGGTCATCGCCTACTTCGGCGACGGCGCCTCCAGCCAGGGCGACGTGGCCGAGTCCTTCACGTTCTCCGCGGTCTACAACGCCCCCGTGGTGTTCTTCTGCCAGAACAACCAGTGGGCGATCTCCGAGCCCACCGAGAAGCAGACCCGCGTGCCGCTCTACCAGCGCGCGCAGGGCTACGGCTTCCCCGGCGTCCGCGTCGACGGCAACGACGTCCTCGCCTGCCTCGCCGTGACGAAGTGGGCGCTGGAGCGCGCCCGCAGCGGCGAGGGCCCGACGCTCGTCGAGGCGTTCACGTACCGCATGGGCGCCCACACCACCTCCGACGACCCGACCCGCTACCGCGGGGACGAGGAGCGCCAGTCCTGGGAGGCGAAGGACCCGATCCTGCGCCTGCGCGCATACCTGGAGTCCGCAAACCACGCGGACGAGGGATTCTTCGCGGAACTGGAGACCGAGAGCGAGGCGTTGGGCAAACGAGTGCGCGAGGCGGTCCGCGCCATGCCGGACCCGGACCACTTCGCCATCTTCGAGAACGCGTACGCGGACGGGCACGCGCTCGTCGACGAGGAGCGCGCCCAGTTCGCCGCCTACCAGGCGTCGTTCGCGGACGTAGAGGGAGCCTGAGATGGCAGCGGAAAAGATGGCTCTGGCCAAGGCGATCAACGAATCGCTGCGCCGCGCCCTGGAGACGGACCCGAAGGTCCTCGTGATGGGTGAGGACGTCGGCAAGCTCGGCGGTGTCTTCCGGGTGACCGACGGCCTGCAGAAGGACTTCGGCGAGAGCCGGGTCATCGACACCCCGCTCGCCGAGTCGGGCATCGTGGGCACCGCGATCGGCCTCGCGCTGCGCGGCTACCGCCCGGTGGTCGAGATCCAGTTCGACGGCTTCGTCTTCCCCGCGTACGACCAGATCGTCACGCAGCTCGCGAAGATGCACGCCCGCTCGCTCGGCAAGGTCAAGCTCCCCGTCGTCGTGCGCATCCCCTACGGCGGCGGCATCGGCGCGGTCGAGCACCACTCGGAGTCGCCCGAGGCGCTGTTCGCGCATGTGGCCGGTCTGAAGATCGTCTCCCCGTCGAACGCGTCCGACGCGTACTGGATGATGCAGCAGGCCATCCAGAGCGACGACCCGGTGATCTTCTTCGAGCCCAAGCGCCGCTACTGGGACAAGGGCGAGGTCCTCACCGACGCCATCCCCGGCCCGCTGCACAAGGCGAAGGTGGTCCGTGAGGGCCGCGACCTGACCCTGGCCGCCTACGGCCCGATGGTGAAGACGTGTCTGGAGGTCGCCGCGGCGGCCGCCGAGGAGGGCCGCGACCTGGAGGTCCTGGACCTGCGCTCGGTCTCCCCGCTCGACTTCGACTCCATCCAGACCTCGGTGGAGAAGACCCGCCGGCTGGTCGTGGTCCACGAGGCCCCGGTGTTCTTCGGTTCGGGCGCGGAGATCGCCGCCCGGATCACCGAGCGCTGCTTCTACCACCTGGAGGCCCCGGTGCTCCGGGTCGGCGGCTATCACGCCCCGTACCCGCCGGCGCGCCTGGAGGAGGAGTACCTGCCGGGCCTGGACCGGGTGCTCGACGCCGTCGACCGTGCCCTGGCGTACTGAGGAGAGGGTCGTGACGACGATGACAGACGCGTCCGTGCGCGAGTTCAAGATGCCCGACGTCGGTGAGGGACTCACCGAGGCCGAGATCCTCAAGTGGTACGTCCAGCCGGGCGACACCGTCACCGACGGGCAGGTGGTCTGCGAGGTCGAGACCGCCAAGGCGGCCGTCGAGCTGCCCATCCCGTACGACGGCGTGGTCCGCGCCCTGCACTTCCCCGAGGGCACCACGGTCGACGTCGGCACGTCGATCATCGCGGTCGACGTCTCCGGCGGGGCGGCCCCGGCCGCCGAGGCGCCCGCCGCGGCGCCGCAGGCCGAGCCCGAGGAGGAGGCCGAGCCGCAGGGCCGCCAGCCGGTGCTCGTCGGCTACGGCGTCTCCGCCTCGTCCACCAAGCGCCGCCCGCGCAAGGGCGCCGAGGTGCCCCGCCAGGAGCCCGAGCCGGCGGCGCAGGCCCTCCAGGCCGAGCTGAACGGCCACGGTCCCGCCGTCGCGCCGGCCCTGGGCCGTCCGCTGGCCAAGCCGCCGGTGCGCAAGCTGGCCAAGGACCTGGGCGTCGATCTGGCGACGGTCACGCCGACCGGCCCCGACGGCATCATCACCCGCGAGGACGTGCACGCGGCGGTGGCGGCACAGGCCCCGGCCGCCGAGCCGGCGCCCGAGACCCCGCAGGCCCAGGCGCCCGCCCCCGCGGCCGTCCCGGCGCCCGCCGCCTCGTACGACGGCGCCCGGGAGACCCGTATCCCGGTCAAGGGCGTCCGCAAGGCCACGGCGGCGGCGATGGTCGGCTCGGCGTTCACCGCCCCGCATGTCACGGAGTTCGTGACGGTGGACGTGACGCGGACCCTGAAGCTGGTCGAGGAGCTGAAGGGGGACAAGGAGTTCGCCGGTCTGCGGGTGAACCCGCTGCTGCTGATCTCCAAGGCCCTGCTGGTCGCGATCAAGCGCAACCCGGACATCAACGCCTCCTGGGACGAGGCCAACCAGGAGATCGTGCGCAAGCACTATGTGAACCTGGGCATCGCCGCGGCGACCCCGCGCGGGCTGATCGTCCCGAACATCAAGGACGCGCAGGCCAAGACGCTGCCGCAGCTCGCGGAGGCGCTGGGCGAGCTGGTGTCGACGGCCCGCGAGGGCCGGACCACGCCGGCCGCGATGCAGGGCGGCACGGTCACCATCACCAACGTCGGCGTCTTCGGCGTCGACACCGGCACCCCGATCCTCAACCCGGGCGAGTCGGCGATCCTCGCGGTCGGCGCCATCAAGCCCCAGCCGTGGGTGCACAAGGGCAAGGTGAAGCCGCGTCAGGTCACCACGCTGGCGCTGAGCTTCGACCACCGTCTGGTCGACGGCGAGCTGGGCTCCAAGGTGCTCGCGGACGTGGCCGCGATCCTGGAGCAGCCCAAGCGGCTGATCACCTGGGCGTGAGCCCCGGAAGGCGCTGAAAGGGGCGGTCACCTCGCGGTGACCGCCCCTTTCGTCATGCCCGGCCGCTCGCCGAAGGTCAGCTGATCTTGGCGTAGCCGTACGTGATGAGCTTCTTCACGTCCGCCGTGCGGTTGGCCTCCGAGGAGGCGGTGAGCACGGTGCCGATCACGGACTCGCCGTTGAGGGTGGCCGCGAAGACGAGGCAGTACTTCGCCTCGGAGCCCGAGCCGGTCTTCACGCCGAGCGTGCCGTTCCAGCCGAGCAGGGTGTTGGTGTTCTTCCACGCCGCCATCGTGCGGGTGGAGCCGGTCTTGGTGATGGTCTTCGCCGTGTAGGACTTCGTCTTCACGATCGTCTTGAACGTCGAGGACTTCATCGCGCTGCGGGCCAGCTTGGTCAGGTCGCGCGGCGTCGAGTAGTTCGAGCCGTTGCTGATGCCGTCGAACGAGTCGAAGTGCGTGTTCGTCATGCCGAGGCTCTTCGCCATGGTGTTCATCTTGCCGATGAACGACTTCACGCGGGCGTTGACCGTGGAGCCGGTGCCGTACTTGTCGGCGAGCGTCATCGCGGCGTCGCAGCCGGACTTGAGCATCATCCCGTACAGCAGCTGACGGACGGTGACCTTGTCACCGACGATCAGATTGGCGGACGACGCCCCCTTGGACACGATGTAGTTGCTGACCTCCTTCTTTATGGTGACCTTCGTGTCGAGGTTGAGGTTCGACTGCGAGAGGACGACCTTCGCGGTCATGACCTTCGTCGTCGAGGCGGTCAGCCGCTTGGTGTCCGCCGACTTCGTGAAGAGCGTCTTGCCGGTGGCGCCGTTCATCACGAACCCGCCCTTGGCGTTGATCGAGGGCGTGGTGACGGCCTGCGCGGGCGCCGCGGTGAGGGCGCCGGTGGCGAACACGGCGCCGGTCGTGAGGACGACGGCGGCGGCTCTGCGAACGCGCATGCCCTTGTGTGCAGTTATCAACTGATTTACCCCGATTGCGTCTTATGCCCCTGCGATGCGGCCGAGTTGGAGGGGAAGAAAGTGGGGCCGCACGTGTGTGACACGTAAGTAGCACACAAGGTTGTGCCGCCGCTGGTCCGGACGGTGCTTCTTTGCCGGGAGATTCCATCGGACGGGTCCGCATCGTGGACCGTGCCCGCCTTGCGTACGTGTTGTATCTATGCTGTGGGCATGCCTACCGCCCCGCCCGCCCCCGTGAAGCAGCCGCCCGCCGCCGACCGTGTCTACAGCCATGTGAAACAGGGCGTGCTGGAGCGCCGCTACGAGGGCGGGACCCTGCTCACCGAGGGGGAGCTCGCCGACGCCGTCGGGGTCTCCCGCACCCCGGTCCGCGAGGCGCTGCTGCGGCTGGAGGCCGAGGGGCTGCTGAAGCTCTACCCGAAGAAGGGCGCCCTGGTCCTGCCGGTCTCCGCGCAGGAGATCAAGGACGTCGTGGAGACGCGGATGCTCGTCGAGGAGCACGCGGCGCGCAAGGCCATCCCCGCGCCCCCCGGGCTCCTCGAGCGCCTGGAGGAACTGCTCGAGCGGCAGAAGGCGCAGGCCGCCGCCGGGGACCTCGCCGGGGCCGCCGTCACCGACCGCTGCTTCCACGCCGAGATCGTCCGCAGCGGCGGCAACGAGATCCTCTCCCGCCTCTACGACCAGCTCCGCGACCGGCAGCTGCGCATGGGCGCCGCCGTGATGCACTCCCACCCCGACCGGATCGCCAAGACCCTCGGCGAGCACGAGGAGATCCTCACGGCCCTGCGCTCCGGCGACGCGCAGGCGGCCGTCGAGCTGGTCCACCGG
Organism: Streptomyces sp. RK62; assembly: GCF_018070255.1. Lineage (NCBI taxonomy): Bacteria > Bacillati > Actinomycetota > Actinomycetes > Kitasatosporales > Streptomycetaceae > Streptomyces > Streptomyces sp. RK62. The sequence goes on from NZ_JAGPYD010000007.1 coordinate 295,669, forward strand.
CACATCGACTGGTTCTCCCACCTGGCCCGGGGTGAGGAGCGATGAAGCCCGCCTCCACCCGGCCCGGCGGTCCCGCCCCGGAGCGGGCACCCCTGGGCGGCCGCCGCGCGATCGCCGTCTGGGGCATCGGCGTCTCCGTCTACTTCGTCGCCGTCATCTTCCGCACCTCGCTGGGCGTGGCCGGACTCGACGCAGCCGACCGCTTCGACGTGAACGCCTCCGCGCTGTCGACGTTCTCCATCCTCCAGCTGCTCGTGTACGCGGGCATGCAGATACCCGTCGGCCTGCTCGTCGACCGGCTCGGCACCAAGAAGGTGCTCGCCATGGGCGCGGTGCTGTTCACCGCGGGCCAGCTCGCCTTCGCCTTCTCCCCGTCGTACGGCATGGCGCTGGCGTCGCGGGCGCTGCTGGGCTGCGGCGACGCGATGACGTTCATCAGCGTGCTGCGGCTGGGCACCCGCTGGTTCCCGGCCCGGCGCGGCCCGCTGGTCGCCCAGCTCGCCGGACTCGTCGGCATGGCGGGCAACCTCGTCTCCACCCTCGTCCTGGCCCGGCTGCTGCACGGCGTGGGCTGGACGGCGGCCTTCGCGGGCAGCGCGGGCGCCGGCGTCGTGGTGCTCGTGCTGACCCTGCTGTTCCTCAAGGACCACCCCGAGGGCCACGAACCGGAGCCGGTGCCGCACCAGGGCGCCGCCTACGTCCGCCGGCAGATCGCCGCGTCCTGGCGGGAGCCCGGCACCCGGCTCGGCATGTGGGTGCACTTCACGACGCAGTTCCCCGCGATGGTGTTCCTGCTGCTGTGGGGGCTCCCCTTCCTGGTCGAGGCGCAGGGTCTGAGCCGCGCCACCGCCGGGGAGCTCCTCACTCTCGTCGTCCTGTCCAACATGGCCGTCGGCCTCGTCTACGGCCAGGTCGTCGCCCGGCACCACGGCGCCCGGCTGCCGCTCGCCCTCGGCACCGTCGCCGCGACCTCCGTCCTGTGGGCGACGACTCTGGCCTGGCCCGGCGAGACGGCGCCGATGGGCCTGCTCGTCGTGCTGTGCGTGGTGCTCGGCGCCTGCGGCCCGGCCTCGATGCTCGGCTTCGACTTCGCCCGCCCCGCCAACCCGCCCGAGCGGCAGGGCACCGCCTCCGGCATCACCAACATGGGCGGCTTCATCGCCTCCATGACGACGCTGTTCGCGGTCGGGGTGCTGCTGGACGCCACCGGCGACGACTACCGGATCGCCTTCTCGGCGGTCTTCGTCCTCCAGGCCCTCGGCGTCAGCCAGATCCTGCGGCTGCGCGGGCGGGCGGCCCGCCGGGAGCGGGAACGCCTGGTCGCCAGCCGGGTGGAGACCGTGCACGTCCCCGCCTGAGTCACCGCACGGGCACCAGCGTGAGGTAGGCGATGCCCAGGATGCCGCGGTAGCCCATCCACTGGGCGCGGTGCCGGTCGAGACGCTCCCGCGTCTGTGCCGCGAGGGGATGGTCCGGGTGGTCGGCCAGCCACACCTCGGCGTCCGCCTGGTACGCCGACTCGAACTCCTCCCACTCGCCGGCGTCCGCCGTCTCCGTCCACTCCGGACGGAACCCGGCCTCGACGGCGAGGTCCAGGAGGGTGCCCAGGTCGTGGTGGTCGGTGGCGGAGGCGCCCGGCCACATGTTCGCGAGCTCGGCCTCGGTCGGCCGGCGCTGCCAGAAGCCCTCCCCGAGCAGCACCCGGCCCCCGTCGGCGACCAGACCACGCAGCGCCCGCAGCGCGTCGGGGAGGAGCGCGGGCGGCTCCAGCGCGGTGAGGGCCTGACTGGACCCCACGCACAGCACCAGGTCGGCCGGGCCGCGGGTCGTGCCCGTCGCCGACTCCTCGGCGAACTCCACCCGGCCGGCGAGCCCGCGCTCCCCGGCGGCACGCCGGCCCCGGGCCAGGTCCTGGGCCTTGAGGTCGATGCCGACCCCGGTGGCCCCGGGCACCGCCTCCAGCACCCGCAGCATCAACTCGCCCCAGCCGCAGCCGATGTCGAGGACGGTGGCGGGGCCCGTCCGGGCCAGCCGCTCGACGAGCCGGCCGGCGCGCTGCTCGGACAGGGGCCCGTGGAAGGTCAGCCGGGTCAATTGAGGCGGGCCGGCGGAGAGGTGCGTGTCTGTTTTGGTCACGGCGGGACGCTAGCCGTGGCCGGGTGGCGGCGACACCGGTTTTCGGCCCGCCGCCTCCTCCCGCCGCGCCCGTGAAGGGCTACTGGGTGACGGTGAAGTTCCGCAGGATGGCCGCCGTCAGATCCGGGTCGCCCTCCGTCTTCACCCGGTCCGCCACGGCCTCCGGCGTCACCCGGCCGCAGGCCAGCCGTACGAACGTCTCCCAGTCCAGGGTCAGGGAGGCGGCCGGGCCCAGCGCGGGGGCCGTCTCCAGGGTGCCCCGGCCCTGGATGTCGATCCGGATCGTGCGCAGGAACTCGACCGGGCCGTGCACGTCGAGGACGATCGCCGAACTGCGCGGCGCGTCCACCTTCGCCATGACCTCCGGCATCCGGCCGAGCAGCACGTCACGGGCGACGAGCGCGCCGGGGGAGTCCAGGTTGCCGGGGCGGCCCAGCGCGGCGCGCAGGTCCTGCTCGTGCGCCCACACGGCGAAGGCGTGCGTGCGCATCGCCTCCTCCAGGGTCAGCTCCGCGCCCAGCGGGCCGCGCACCTTGGTGCCGGGGTCGCGGCTCTCGTTCCGCAGCTGGCGGTTGCGGCGGATGATCGTGTACTCCAGCTCCGACGTCATCTCCGGCGCCGTGTGGTGGCGGCGGACGTCGACCTGCATCTCCATGTAGCGCTGGTGGTCGTTGGTGACGTGGAAGAGGTCGCGCGGCAGCGTGTGGATGGGGCGCGGGTCGCCCAGCATCTCGCAGTCCAGGCCGATCACATGGGAGACGACATCGCGCACCGACCAGCCGGGGCAGGGGGTGCGCCGGTTCCACTCCCCCTCGACGAGCGGGGTGACCAGCTCGGATATCGCTTCGATGGAGTGGGTCCAGGCGTCGGCGTAGGGCTGGAGGGTGGGATGCAGACTCACGGAACGGGACCCCTCGGCGGTTGGTACGTCGGTTCGCGGGCAGGTTCTGGCGGCGGTGCCAGTGGGCGGCGGCGGCTGTCGGCGGGTGTCTCGGCTGTCCCCCCACGTTCTCGGCTGCGCTCGAACAGGGGGGACCCCCAAAGTTACGCTGCTGTGAGGCACCCCGGCAGTGCTTTCGTGTGACGATCGTAGGCCCGTGTGGACGGCTCGAATGCCAGGACGGTGGTAGTGTGCGCGCCTCTTTGCTCCAGATCGACGTGAATGAGGACGAATCGGTGGAATCGCGCCGGGTGAGGGTCGCCTCCCTGGTACGAGATCAAGCCGGAGCGGATCTCGTCGTCCTGCCCGAGCTGTGGACCACCGGCGCCTTCGCCTACGAGGGGTTCGGCACCGAGGCCGAACCGCTCGGGGGACCCACGTACGAGGCGATGGCCAAGGCCGCGAGCGACGCCGGTGTCTGGCTGCACGCCGGGTCCGTCCCCGAGCGCGACCCCGACGGCCCGCTCTACAACACCTCGCTGGTCTTCTCCCCCTCCGGCGACCTCGCCGCCGCCTACCGCAAGATCCACCGGTTCGGCTTCGACAAGGGCGAGGCCGTCCTGATGGGCGCCGGCCGGGACCTCGTGACGGTCCGGCTGCCCGACACCACCCTGGGCCTCGCCACCTGCTACGACCTGCGCTTCCCCGAACTCTTCCGCGGTCTCGTCGACGCCGGCGCCGAGACCCTCGTGATCCCCGCCGGCTGGCCGGAGCGCCGCCGGGCGCACTGGACGCTGCTCGCCCAGGCCCGCGCCGTGGAGAACCAGGCGTATGTGCTCGCCTGCGGAACGGCCGGGACGCACGCGGGAGTTCCACAGGCCGGCCACTCCATCGTCGTGGACCCCTGGGGCGAGGTGCTGGCCCAGGCCGGACCCGGCGAAGAGGTCCTCACCGTGGAGTTCGACCCCGGCCGGGTCGCGATGACACGGGATCAGTTCCCGGCCCTGAAGGACCGGGTGCTCGGGCTCGACCCGCCCCGGCGCTGAACCGCGCCCCGGCGCCGAGCCCCGCGCCGGTGCCGGCCGCGCCTCAGTCGTCCCCGCGCTCCTTCTCCGCCAGGTGGATCACACACACCGCCACCGCGATCAGCAGCGCCGGGTCGGCGTCCTCGCGCACCACGTCCACGCCGTACGTCTCCCGGACGTGCAGCCAGCGGCGCGAGACCACGGCCAGCAGCTCCCCGTCGTACTCGACGGCGAACTCCCGGTCGAGGATCCTGCCGCTGACGTCCAGCTCGGTGCTGCCGTCCGCGAGCGTCACCCGGTAGTGGTTACGCAGCAGCGACAGTCGCTTGCGCCGGATCGTCGCCAGCGGCCGGCCGTCCCGCTCGATCACCATGGTGTCGCGCAGGGCGAGCATCTTCTGGCGGATGTCGATGAGGACGCGGCCCTGCACGTCCTTCAGCTCGAAGGTGTCCCGCAGCCGCATGGCCTTGCCGTCGACGAGGAACACCTTGTTGCCCCGGTCGTCCTCGATCCAGTAGTCGTCACCGAAGCCGAGCAGCCGGTCCCGCACGAGAAATCTCATGCCACGAGGGCTTCCCCGCCACCGGCCCCGGAACCACGCCTGTAGGCCGTCGGGCTGACTCCGCGCGGCCGGTGGCACCCTGGGGACATGACCGACCGCGCACCCCGGCACGCCCGCGTCCGCGCCCCCGAGCTGACCGGCGCGGGCGGCTGGCTCAACACGGGCGGCCGCCCGTACACCCTGGCCGAGCTGCGCGGACGCGTCGTGATCCTCGACTTCTGGACGTCCGGCTGCGTCAACTGCCTGCACGCCATCGACGAACTGCGGGAGCTGGAGGCGAAGCACCGGGACACCGTCGTCGTGGTCGGCGTGCACTCGCCGAAGTTCGCGCACGAGAAGGAGCACACCGCCGTCGCCGACGCCGTCGAGCGGTACGGCGTCGAGCATCCCGTCCTGGACGACCCGGAGCTGGCGACCTGGCGGCAGTACGCGGTACGGGCGTGGCCGACGCTCGCGGTGATCGACCCGGAGGGGTACGTCGTCGCGCAGCTCTCCGGCGAGGGGCACGCGGACGCCATCGAGCGGCTGGTGACCGGGCTGGAGGCCGAGCACACGGCGAAGGGCACGCTGCGGCGCGGGGACGGGCCGTACGTGGCGCCGGAACCGGAGCCGACCGTGCTGCGCCACCCCGGGAAGCTCATGGCGCTGCCCGGCGGCGGATTCCTGGTCAGCGACACCACCCGGCACCAGCTCGTGGAGTTCGCCGAGGACGGCGAGAGCGTCGTACGGCGGATCGGCTCCGGTGCGCGCGGGTTCACCGACGGCCCCGCGGAGGCGGCGTCGTTCGCCGAGCCGCAGGGCTTGGCGCTCCTGCCCGACGGGTCGGTGGTGGTCGCCGACACCGTCAACCACGCGCTGCGCCGCCTCGACCTTGCGACCGGCGCCGTCACGACGCTCGCGGGCACCGGACGCCCGTGGCGGCGGGGCGCGGCGACGGCGGGCCCGGCGCTGCAGGCGGACCTGTCCTCGCCCTGGGACGTGGCGGTGTTCGCCGGGCGGGTGTGGATCGCGATGGCGGGCGTCCACCAGCTGTGGACGTACGACCCGGCGGCGGACACCGCCGCGGTGGCGGCGGGGACGGCGAACGAGGGGCTGGTCGACGGCCCGGCGGACGAGGCGTGGTTCGCCCAGCCGTCGGGGCTCGCGGTGTCACCGGACGGTGACCGGCTGTGGGTGGCCGACGCGGAGACCAGCGCGCTGCGCTGGGTGGACCGGGACGGCGTGGTCCGTACGGCGGTCGGCACCGGACTGTTCGACTTCGGGTACCGCGACGGTCCGGCCGGGCAGGCACTGCTCCAGCATCCGCTGGGCGTCACGGCGCTCCCGGACGGCTCGGTCGCGGTGGCCGACACCTACAACCAGGTGCTGCGCCGCTACGACCCGGAGACCGGCGAACTCTCCACGCTGGCCACGGATCTGCGGGAGCCGTCGGACGCGGTGACGGTGGGCGCGGACATCGTGGTCGTGGAGTCGGCCCGGCACCGGCTGACCCGGCTGCGGCTGCCGGAGGACGCCCTGGAGGGCGCGGCGGAGCGCCGAACGCGGCGGGACGTCATGGACGTGGCCCGCGAGGTCGTGCTGGACGTGGTCTTCGAGGCCCCGGCGGGGCAGCGGGCGGACGACCGGTACGGGCCGCCGGCCCGGCTGCTGGTGTCCGCGACGCCCCCGGAGCTGCTGCGCACGGGCGAGGGTGCGGGGACGTCGCTCTCCCGCACCCTCGTGTTCGGCCCGTCCGCCGGGCCGGGCGTCCTGCGTGTCTCGGCGACGGTCGTGTCCTGCGACGACGACCCCGCGATCCCGTATCCGGCCTGCCATGTGCACCGGCGCGACTGGGACGTCCCCGTCCGGCCGGCCGCCCGGGGCGCCGAGCGTCTGCCACTGGTGTTCGCGGAGCCGGACGCTCAGACGCCGTAGCCGTCGCTGTAGCCGTCCCGCCGGTGGGGTTCTTCGCTGACGACCGGGGTCGCGGGCGGCACCACCACGCGCTTGCGCCGGGCGATGCTGCTGAAGGTCGTGACGCCGATCAGGCCCACGATCATCAGGATGACCCCGACCAGGTCGAGGTTCACCCCGTCCATCTCCCAGTCGGTCGCGAACGTGAGGATGGCTCCCGCGGCGATGAGGATGATGCACCCGCCGAGGCCCATGAGTGTCGCCTCCTGTCCGGTCCGGACGATCCGGTCCGGACGTCCGGGTACCCCGGTCGGCGGCGCTCACACCGAGGCGTTCGGCGGGCGGTCCTCAACTAGCCCTCCAGGAAGGCCGCCAGGGAGTTCGCGAGCAGCCACGGGTCGTCGACGCCGCACAACTCCCGTGCGCTGTGCATGGAGAGGATGGCCACGCCGATGTCGACGGTGCGGATGCCGTGCCGCGCGGCGGTGATGGGACCGATCGTGGTGCCGCACGGCATGGAGTTGTTGGAGACGAACGACTGGAAGGGGACGTCCGCCTTCTCGCAGGCCGCCGCCCACACCGCACGGCCCGAACCGTCCGTGGCGTAGCGGTTGTTGACGTTGACCTTGAGGATCGGGCCGCCGTTGACGCGCGGGTGGTGCGTGGGGTCGTGCCGCTCGGCGTAGTTGGGGTGCACGGCGTGGCCGGTGTCCGAGGAGAGACAGACGGTGCCGGCGAAGGCGCGCGCCTTGTCCTCGTACGAGCCGCCGCGCGCGAACACCGAGCGCTCCAGGACGCCGCCGAGCAGCGGGCCGTCGGCGCCGGTGTCGCTCTGGGAGCCGTTCTCCTCGTGGTCGAAGGCGGCGAGCACCGGGATGCAGGGCAGCCCGGCGCCGGAGCCGGCCACGGAGGTCAGCGCGGCGGTCCCGGCGTGGACGGAGAGCAGGTTGTCCATGCGCGGACCGGCCAGGAGTTCCTTGTCGCGGCCCAGGTAGGCGGGGGGCTCGACCGAGTGGACCATCAGGTCCCAGCCGGTGACCTCGCCGGGGGCGATCCCGGCGGTCTCCTCCAGGAAGGCGATCAGGTCGCCGTCGCGGACGTCGCCGAGGCCCCACACGGGCTGAAGGTGGCGCTGCTTGTCGAGCTTGAGGCCGTCGGTGGAGACCGCGCGGTCGAGGTGGATGGCGAGCTGGGGGACGCGCAGCAGCGGCCGGTCGACGTTCACCAGCCGGGTCGAGCCGTCCCGCAGGGTGAGCCGGCCGGCGAGGCCGAGGTCGCGGTCGAGCCAGGAGTTGAGCAGCGGTCCGCCGTAGATCTCGACGGCGACCTGGCGCCAGCCGTGCGCGCCGGTGTCGGGGAGCGGCTTGACCCGGAGGTTGGGGGAGTCGGTGTGGGCGCCGACGATGCGGAACGGCGTGTGGGGCGCCGCGCCCTCGGGGACGTACCAGGCGACGATCGCCCCGCCGCGCAGCACGTACTTGCCGCCGCTCGACCCGTCCCAGGCGTCCGTCTCGGCGACCTGGCGGAAGCCGGCCTTCTCGAGCCGTTCGGCGGTGTTCGCCACGGCGTGGTACGGCGACGGGCTCGCCGCGAGGAAGGACATGAGGTCGTCGGTGTGGCCGCGGTCGAAGCGGGGGGGTGCGCTCATGGGTTCACCTTAACGACGTGCGAGGGCCCGCTCCCGGGAAGGGGAGCGGGCCCTCGTGCGGGCGATGTGGATTGTCCGTGAGTGACGGGAACGGCCCGTTGCCGGTGAGCCGTTCCCGCGTCCGGCGGGTCCTTCGAAGGACTAGAAGGCCGCCTCGTCCAGCTCCATCAGGTCCAGCTCGACGTTCTCGGCGAGCTTGCGCGCGCCGGTGACGCCCGGCAGGACGTTGGCCGCGAAGAACTTCGCCGCCGCGATCTTGCCGGTGTAGAACGCCTTGTCCTTGGCGGAGGCCGTCGGGAGCTTCTCGGCGGCGATCGCGGCGCCCTTGAGCAGCAGGTAGCCGACGACGACGTCGCCGGAGGCCATCAGCAGGCGGGTGGTGTTCAGGCCCACCTTGTAGATGTTCTTGACGTCCTGCTCGGTGGCCGCGAGGTCGGTGAGCATGAGGCCGACGATGGCCTCCAGCTCGACGGCCGCCTTGGCCAGGTGCTCGCGGGCGCCCGCCAGCTCCTCGCCGCCCTCGCCGACCGCCAGGAACTTCTTGATGTCCTCGGCGAGCGAGTTCAGGGCCGCGCCCTGGTTGCGGACGATCTTCCGGAAGAAGTAGTCCTGGCCCTGGATGGCGGTGGTGCCCTCGTACAGGGTGTCGATCTTGGCGTCCCGGATGTACTGCTCGATCGGGTACTCCTGCAGGAAGCCGGAGCCGCCGAAGGTCTGCAGCGACTGGGCGAGCTGCTCGTAGGCCTTCTCGGAGCCGTAGCCCTTCACGATCGGCAGGAGCAGGTCGTTGAGCGCGTGCTCGGTCTTGGCGTCCTCGCCGGCCGCCTCCTTGACCTGGATCGCGTCCTGGACGGAGGCCGTGTACATCACCAGGGCGCGCATGCCCTCCGCGTACGCCTTCTGCGTCATGAGGGCGCGGCGCACGTCGGGGTGGTGGGTGATGGTGACCTTGGGGGCGCTCTTGTCCATGAAGTTCGCCAGGTCGGGGCCCTGGACGCGCTCCTTGGCGTACTCCAGCGCGTTCAGGTAGCCCGTCGACAGCGTGGAGATCGCCTTCGTGCCGACCATCATGCGGGCGAACTCGATGATGCGGAACATCTGGCGGATGCCGTCGTGCTTGTCGCCGATCAGCCAGCCCTTGGCGGGGTGCTTGTCGCCGAACGTCATCTCGCAGGTGTTGGAGGCCTTGAGGCCCATCTTGTGCTCGACGTTCGTGGCGTAGACGCCGTTGCGCTCGCCCAGCTCGCCGGTCTCGAAGTCGAAGAGGTACTTCGGGACGAGGAAGAGGGACAGGCCCTTGGTGCCGGGGCCCGCGCCCTCGGGGCGGGCGAGCACGTAGTGGAGGATGTTCTCCGACATGTCGTGCTCACCGGACGTGATGAAGCGCTTCACGCCCTCGATGTGCCAGGAGCCGTCCTCCTGCTGCACGGCCTTGGTGCGGCCGGCGCCCACGTCCGAGCCGGCGTCCGGCTCGGTGAGGACCATGGTGGAGCCCCACTGCTTCTCGGTGGCGAACTTCGCGATGTGCTTCTGGACCTCGTTGCCCTCCTCGAAGAGGATGCCGGCGAACGCGGGGCCCGAGGAGTACATCCACACGGCCGGGTTCGCACCGAGGATGAGCTCGGCGTAGGCCCAGATCAGGGAGCGGGGCGCGGTGGTGCCGCCGATCTCCTCGGGCAGGCCGAGCCGCCAGTACTCGGAGTCCATGAAGGCCTGGTAGCTCTTCTTGAAGGACGCCGGGACGGGCGCGGTGTTGGTCTCCGGGTCGAAGACCGGCGGGTTGCGGTCGGCGTCGGCGAAGGACTCCGCGAGCTCGTTCTCGGAGAGGCGGGTCAGCTCCTCGAGGATGCTCTTCGCGGTCTCGACGTCCATCTCCTCGAACGGACCCGTGCCGTACAGCTTGTCGCGTCCGAGTACTTCGAAGAGGTTGAACTCGATGTCGCGGAGGTTCGACTTGTAGTGCCCCATGGTCACGGCTCCGTAGCGGGTCGGCGAGGCACTGGATCCTCGCGCTAGTTCACGTACCAACAAGTAGCTACGATGATGCTACCCGCCAGTAATAAGACGCAACCCCGATCCCGGATCTGTGACAGGTCCCACCGGGACGACCTTGGTGCCCGTACCGGTCCATGGACGCGGTCGCCGTGGGTACGCTTGCGCGCATGTATGGATACGGCCAGCCCATGGACGGTGGTGCTGCGCAGCAGCAGTACGCCCCGCCGCCGCAGCAGCCCATGGCCGGTGGCGTCGGCGGGTACGGCCAGCAGCCGCCGCTCTACCCCGAGCCGTCCGCGCCGTCCCTCGCGGACGCCGTGCGCGCGTTCACCACGGGCCAGCTGACCGCCGAGGACTTCCAGCAGGTCTTCGCCACGTCGAAGGTCTACTGCCCGCGCGGCGACAACCCCGGGTTCCTCGCCCTGCACAACACCCAGCAGCCGGTGATCCCGATGTTCACCTCGCTGAAGGAGCTGCGCCGGTACGCGGGCAAGGAGTCCAAGTACTTCGTCATCACCGGCGCCGAGGTGATCGACCTGCTGCCGACCGGCTACGGCTTCGTCCTCGACATGGAGGGCGAGCACCGCATGGTCTTCGACGCGAAGGCCGTCGAGCAGATGGTCGAGTTCGCCATGCGCCGTATGTACGGCTAGTGACCGCCGGTACGGCCCGCCCGCACGGCCGGAACGCACCGGACCAGGTGGTCCGGAGCGGGTGACCCCGGCGCGCCCGCCGCTCGCCTGCTGTCACACTGAGCCGCTTTCCCGGATCAAGCGCCCGGAGGGAATGCCCTCCGGGCTTTCTGCGTTCGGGGTGGCAAGAAGTTCAACGCTCAACTAAACTGGCCGCACAAGGAGGTACCGACATGCCTGCAGTGACCGTCGAGAACCCGCTGACGCTGCCCCGCGTCGCCGCGCCCGCGGAGGCCGTGGCCCGTCCCGTGCTCACCGTCACGACCGCGCCGAGCGGTTTCGAGGGTGAGGGCTTCCCGGTGCGCCGCGCGTTCGCCGGGATCAACTACCGCCATCTGGACCCGTTCATCATGATGGACCAGATGGGCGAGGTGGAGTACGCGCCGGGCGAGCCGAAGGGCACCCCCTGGCATCCGCACCGCGGCTTCGAGACCGTCACCTACATCATCGACGGGATCTTCGACCACCAGGACAGCAACGGCGGCGGTGGCACGATCACCAACGGCGACACCCAGTGGATGACCGCGGGCTCGGGCCTCCTGCACATCGAGGCGCCGCCGGAGGCCCTCGTCATGTCCGGCGGCCTCTTCCACGGCCTCCAGCTGTGGGTGAACCTCCCGGCCAGGGACAAGATGATGGCCCCGCGCTACCAGGACATCCGCGGCGGCAGCGTCCAGCTGCTCACCACCCCCGACGGCGGCGCGCTGCTGCGTGTCATCGCCGGTGAGCTGGACGGGCACGCCGGTCCCGGCATCACGCACACGCCGATCACGATGATCCACGCGACGGTGGCGCCGGGCGCCGAGATCACCCTGCCCTGGCGGGAGGACTTCAACGGTCTGGCGTACGTCCTGGCGGGCAAGGGCTCGGTCGGTGCCGAGCGCCGCCCGATCCATCTCGGCCAGACCGCGGTCTTCGGCGCCGGCGGCTCGCTGACCGTCCGCGCGGACGAGAAGCAGGACTCCCACACGCCGGACCTGGAGGTCGTCCTCCTGGGCGGCCGGCCCATCCGGGAGCCGATGGCCCACTACGGCCCGTTCGTGATGAACACCAAGGACGAGCTGATGCAGGCCTTCGAGGACTTCCAGAAGGGCCGCCTCGGAACGGTCCCGGCGGTGCACGGCATGAGCGCCGACGGTCCCGACCAGGACTGACCGGCGCACGGCGCACGAAGAGGCCCGCGGCCGCACCGACACGGTGCGGCCGCGGGCCTTCTCCCGTCCGTCACCCGCCCGGATCGCCGCGCACGACACCCGGCCCGGCTCATGATCCGCTGGAGGGGTGCAGGCTCCCCCACCGTTGCTGCCCGGGCCCGTCCGCCGCCTCGCCGCGTGGTGTGCCGTCTTCCTGCTCGTCGCCGGGGTCGTCTACGTCGGCGTCCTGCTGACGGTGGAGCTGAGCACGGCGGTCGTCCCCGTGCTGCTCGCGCTGCTCGGGACCGCTCTGCTGGGCCCGCTGCACCGGCGGCTGGTCAAGGCGGGCGTGAACCGGTCGCTGGCCGCCGGGCTCACCTGTGTCGCCGTGGTGGCCGTGGTCGGCGGGGCCGTCTACATCGTCGCCGCCGCCGTCGTGGAGAGCGGTGACGAGATCGTCGCCTCGCTCCAGCAGGCCGGACGCGATCTCACCGAGCGCTTCGGGCCCGCCGGGACCTCGCTGGACGACCTCGCCGGCAACTCCCGCGAACTGCTCTCCAAGTTCGGCGGGACCGCCGCCTCCGGTGTCATCAGCGGGGTCAGCGTGGTCGGCGAGACCATCGCGATCGGCGTGCTCGCGCTGCTGCTGGTGTTCTTCTTCCTGCGCGACTCCCACCGGGCCGCCGGCGTGCTGCGCTCCCTGGTGCCCCGGCACAGCGGCGACCTCACCGAGGCCATGGCCCGGCGGGCCTTCCGGGCCGTCGAGGGGTTCATGCGGGGGACCACCTTCATCGCCCTCATCGACGCCCTGTGCATCACCGTCGGCCTGCTGATCCTCGACGTACCGGGCGCGGTCGGGCTCGGCGCGCTCGTCTTCATCGGGGCGTACATCCCCTATCTGGGCGCGTTCATCTCGGGTGCCGTCGCCGTGCTGGTCGCGCTCGCCGACCGGGGGTTCGTCATCGCGCTGTGGGTCCTCGGCATCGTGCTCGCCGTGCAGCAGCTGGAAGGGCATGTGCTGACCCCGATGATCCAGAGCCGCACGGTCCAGATGCACCCGGCCGTCGTCATGGTGACGATCACCGCGGGCGCGTCCGTGGCCGGCATCCTCGGGATGCTGCTCGCCGTGCCCCTGACGGCCGCCGCCACCGGCGTCGCCCATGAACTGAGGGAGCGTTACGCCCGTCCCGACCCGCCCGGCGCCACGGCCGTGCCGGAGCCGTCGCCGCCGCCGGACTCGTAGAGCTCGAACCAGATGGTCTTGCCCTCGCCCAGGGGGTCGACGCCCCAGGCGTGCGCCAGCAGCTCGATCAGGATCAGCCCCCGCCCGGACGACGCCAGCTCTCCGGGCCGGCGCATGTGCGGCAGGTCGTCGCTGGTGTCGGACACCTCGATCCGCAGCCGGCGGTCCCCCGTCCCGCCCCGCACCTCGGCGCGCAGCAGGGCGTCCGCGTCGGTGTGCACGAGGACGTTCGTCAGCGTCTCGGAGAGCAGGAGGACCGCCGAGTCGACCTGGTCGGGCACCGCCCAGTCGTGCAGCAGCTCCCGCAGCTGCTGCCGCGCCGCCGCCACGCGCTCCGGCTCCGCCTGTGCCACCGACATCATCGTGCGACGGACCGCGGGCCGTCCGGGAGCCCGGGTGCCGGACGGGCCCTCGCCCTGCCGGCGCAGCAGCAGGACCGCGATGTCGTCCTCGCGCCGGTCGGCGAGCGGGCCGGGGGTGTGATGGGAGGACGGGCCGTGGACGGCCTGGACGAGCGCGTCGGCGAGGGACTCCAGATCGCCGTCGTGGCCCTCCAGGACGGTACGGATCCGGCGCCAGCCGGTGCCCAGGTCGTGGCCGCCGGTCTCGATCAGGCCGTCCGTGCAGATCAGCATGGTCTCGCCCGGTTCCAGCGTGAGCGTGGTCGTGGGGTAGTCGGCGTCCGGGTCGATGCCCAGGGGCAGCCCGCCGGCCGTCGAGCGGTTCAGCACCGTGCCGTCGGCCATCCGGATGGCCGGGTCCGGGTGACCGGCGCGGGCGACCTCCAGCACCCCGGTCACCGGATCGACCTCCACGTACAGACAGGTCGCGAAGCGCAGCGCGGCAGGGTCCTCCTCGGCGGTGCCGAACGTCATGCCGTGCAGGAAGCGGGAGGCGCGGGACAGCACGGCGTCCGGGCGATGGCCCTCGGAGGCGTAGGCGCGCAGGGCGATCCGCAGCTGGCCCATCAGCCCGGCGGCCCGCACGTCATGGCCCTGCACATCGCCGATGACCAGCGCGAAACGGCCACCGCCCGAGGACGGCCCCCCGGGCAGCGGGATCATGTCGTACCAGTCGCCCCCGACCTGGAGCCCGCCGCCGGTCGGGACATAGCGTGCGGCGACCGCCATCCCCGGTATCTCGGGGCCCAGCCGGGGCAGCATCGACCGCTGGAGGCCGTCCGTCAGCTCCCGCGCGGTCTCGGCGGCCTCGGCCCGGGACAGGGCCTGGGCGAGCATGCGGGCCACCGTCGTCAGCACCGAGCGCTCGTCCGGGGTGAACGCGACCGGATAGGCGAACGCCGCCATCCAGGCGCCCATCGTGCGGCCCGCCACGACCAGCGGCAGGAACGCCCAGGACCGCCGGTGGAAGCGCGCGGCCATCGGCCAGGTCGCCGGATAGCGCTCCTTGTACTGCTCGGGGGAGGACAGATAGACCGCGCGGCCGGCGCGGATGACCTCGGACGCCGGGTAGTCCGACTCCAGGGTCAGCCCCTTGAAGGGGTCCTCGTCGCCCGGTTCGTACCCGTGATAGCCGATGACCGTCAGCCGGTCGCCCGTCACGCCGAACACCGCGAGCCCGTCCGGGGAGAAGCCCGGCATGGCCAGGCCCGCCGCGACCCGCAGCACCTCCGACGTCGAGCGCGCCTCCGCCAGCGCCCGGCCCGCGTCCAGCAGGAACGCCTCCCGTGAGCGGCGCCAGTCACCCGTGACGGCGGTGCGCTCCGAGGAGGTGCCCGGCGCCGGCTCGGTGACCTCCTGGAGGGAGCCGGTCACCTCGAACGTGTGCTTCTCCTGGTCGAAGGCGGCATGGAAACGGCTGCGCCCGACCCGGACGACCCTCCCCCGGTCGTCCATGATCCGTACGCGCACCTCCCCGAGCGTGCCCTCGGCCACGGTGAGCTGGATCACGGAGGTGATCTCGTTCCAGTCCACCGGATGCAGACGCGAGCGGACCTGGGCCTGACTGAGCGTGCGGGGTTCGGCCGGCAGCCCGAGCAGCCGTGCCGCCTCCGCGTCGACCGTGACCAGCCCCGTCTCGGTGTCCCAGTGCCACAAACCCGTCGCGAGGACGGTGAGGACCTCCTCCACGGCGGGCAGGGCCTCACCAGTGCGCATGGCCCCACTCTAAGAAGAGCTGATCGCTTACTGCCACCGAAGCCGTCGCGGTCCGGCGGTTCCGGGCGCGGGAAAACGGTGGGGAGGCGATCACGGGCTGCCCGGTAGGCTTGGGTGGAGTTTCACGTGAAACAAAGCCTCTCCCTCACGGGAACCACGCCCCCGATCCGCGAAGACTGGATGAACGACGATGCATCGGTACAGGTCCCACACCTGCGGCGAGCTCCGCTCCTCTGACGTCGGCACCGACGTCCGGCTGAGTGGCTGGCTGCACAATCGGCGCGACCTGGGCGGCATCCTCTTCATCGATCTGCGCGACCACTACGGCATCACGCAGCTCGTGGCCCGCCCCGGCACCCCCGCCTACGAGGCCCTGGACAAGGTCTCCAAGGAGTCCACGGTCCGCGTCGACGGCAAGGTCGTCTCCCGTGGCGCCGAGAACGTGAACCCCGACCTGCCCACGGGCGAGATCGAGGTCGAGGTCGGCGAGGTCGAGCTGCTCGGCGCCGCCGCCCCGCTGCCGTTCACGATCAACGCCGAGGACGGGGTCAACGAGGAGCGGCGTCTGGAGTACCGCTTCCTGGACCTGCGCCGCGAGCGCATGCACAAGAACATCATGCTGCGGTCGTCGGTCATCGCCTCGATCCGCTCGAAGATGGTCGCCCTCGGCTTCAACGAGATGGCGACGCCGATCCTGTCCGCGACCTCCCCCGAGGGCGCCCGCGACTTCGTGGTCCCGTCCCGGCTGCACCCCGGCAAGTTCTACGCCCTGCCGCAGGCGCCGCAGCAGTTCAAGCAGCTGCTGATGATCTCGGGCTTCGACCGCTACTTCCAGATCGCGCCCTGCTTCCGCGACGAGGACGCCCGCGCCGACCGCTCGCCGGGCGAGTTCTACCAGCTCGACGTCGAGATGAGCTTCGTCGAGCAGGAGGACGTCTTCCAGCCGATCGAGAAGCTCATGACCGAGCTGTTCGAGGAGTTCGGCAACGGCCGCCACGTCACCTCGCCGTTCCCCCGCATCCCGTTCCGCGAGGCGATGCTGAAGTACGGCTCCGACAAGCCGGACCTGCGCGCTCAGCTCGAACTGGTCGACATCACCGACATCTTCGAGGGCTCGGAGTTCAAGGCGTTCGCCGGCAAGCACGTGCGCGCGCTGCCGGTGCCGGACGTCTCCGCCCAGCCCCGCAAGTTCTTCGACCAGCTCGGTGACTTCGCGGTCTCCCAGGGCGCCAAGGGCCTCGCCTGGGTGCGGGTCGGCGAGGACGGCGGCCTGACCGGCCCGATCGCCAAGTTCCTCACCGAGGAGAACGTCGCCGAGCTGACCAAGCGCCTCGCACTGGCCCCCGGCCACGCGGTGTTCTTCGGCGCGGGTGAGTTCGACGAGGTCTCGAAGATCATGGGCGCGGTCCGCGTCGAAGCCGCCAAGCGCGCCGGCCACTTCGAGGAGAACGTCTTCCGCTTCTGCTGGATCGTCGACTTCCCGATGTACGAGAAGGACGAGGAGACCGGCACGATCGACTTCTCGCACAACCCCTTCTCGATGCCGCAGGGCGGTCTTGAGGCCCTGGAGACCCAGGACCCGCTGGACATCCTGGGCTGGCAGTACGACATCGTCTGCAACGGCGTCGAGCTGTCCTCCGGCGCGATCCGGAACCACGAGCCCGAGATCATGCTCAAGGCGTTCGAGATCGCCGGCTACGACCGTGAGACGGTCGAGGAGAAGTTCGCCGGCATGCTGCGCGCGTTCCGCTTCGGCGCCCCGCCGCACGGCGGCATCGCCCCCGGCGTCGACCGCATCGTGATGCTGCTCGCCGACGAGCCGAACATCCGCGAGACGATCGCCTTCCCGCTCAACGGCAACGCCCAGGACCTGATGATGGGCGCGCCGACGGAGCTGGAGGAGGCCCGGCTGAAGGAGCTGCACCTGTCGGTGCGCAAGCCCCAGCCGAAGTAGTCGCGACGCACAAAAGGGCGGTGGCCCGGAACCGCGGGGTTCCGGGCCACCGCCCTTTCGCATGGCCGGCCCGAGGAGGGTCAGGACACGAACTTGTAGCCCTTCCAGCCGGTCGCGATCTGCGTCCGCGAGCCGAACGAGCCCTTGCCGTCGCCGTTGTTGCGCCACAGGTAGCCGTTGCTGTCCCGGGAGACCAGGTCCGGCTTGCCGTCGTCGGTGATGTCGCCGACGCCGACCACGGTGTTGTAGGAGCCGCCCCAGTCGGAGAAGACCTTCACGCGGGCGGCGAAGGTGCCGTCGCCCTTGCCGTTGTAGCGCCACAGCGTGTTCGCCGAGTCCTGCACGAGCAGGTCCGCCTTGCCGTCGCCGGTGATGTCGCCGACGCCGACGATCTTCCGGTGGCTCTTCCAGTTCGAGTAGAGCGTGACCCGGGAGGAGAGCTTGCCGGTGCTGGTGCCCTTGAACAGATAGACCGTGCCGGTCGAGGACGCCCGCGCGATCAGGTCCGGACGGCCGTCCCCGGTGACGTCACCGGGCGAGGTCAGCACGTTGTACTGGGTCCAGCCGCTGCTCGCCAGCGTCGTGTACGACGTCGAGGGTGTCACCGCCTTGCCGCAGCCCGGCTTGTACAGCCGCAGCGCGCCGCTGCTGTAGCGGACCAGGACGTCGTTGCAGCGGTCCCCGCTCAGGTCGCCGAACGGAACGGCCAGAACGCTCGTCGCCCAGCCGCTGCCGGTGTACTTCGAGCTGAACTTGCCGGTGCCGGTGCCGCTGTGGAACGTCAGCCCGCCCGAGGAGTTGAGGGTGAGCAGGTCGCCGCGGCCGTCGGGCCCGTCGGGGCTGGTGTGGTCGTGGCGGACGGCCGCGCCCCGCGAGAGGAAGGCGGAGCCCGAGCTCACGGTGAGCGCGGAGGACGTCCCCTGGGCGGTCGCCTTCAGCGTCCAGGTGAACTTCCCGGTCGGGAACCAGCTGCCGCCCGAGGTCTTGCCGTTCCAGGTGGCCGACACCAGGTCCTGCGCGGCGCCACCGGTGATCGTGCGGGTGGCCTTGCCCGCGGCGCCGCTCTGCAGCGACGTCAGGGTCAGCGACCACGAGCCGACCGGACGGGACAGGTACCAGAAGCCGGTGAGCGGCTCGGCGCTGTCCACATAGCTCGACACCTTGGTCTCGAAGGCCGTCAGCGGCGACGGCGTGACACCGGTCGTCGCGACATGGGTCTGCTCGAAGGAGTCGAACCAGGCGACCAGGCCGGTGTACTCGTCGACGGCCCAGCGGTAGCGCCGGTCGGCGGGTCCCTTGTCCGGCAGCCCGGAGGCGATGATCCGCGTGGTGCCGGTCGCCGCCTCGGTGAGGACCAGCCGGCCGGCCGCGTGGTCGTGGCGGACGGTGAACCCGTCGCCGAGCAGTACGTCGCCGGGGGTGACCGCCCGGGAGGTGCGGGCCGTGCTGTCGTACACGCCCGCCGAGGCGGTCCCGCAGGCCCAGTACACCCAGCGGCCCGCCGCCTGGAGTTCGCTCGGCACACAGGACAGGCCGGGCACGGTGACCGTGGCGAGGGTCTTGTCCGTGATCAGGCTGTACGAGGTGAGCTGCCCGGCGGTCGTGGTGGCGCTCCACAGGGTGGGGCCGTTCAGCGCGGCGGCCCGGACGGACCGCTTCAGCTGCTGGCCCTGGCCGAACTCGCCGATGTACTGCATCGGGGAGGAGCCGCCCGAGTTGTAGACGGCGTGGTCGTCGGAGACGTCCACGAGGGTGCCGCCCGCCGTGTGGAACTCCAGCGTGTGCGAGCCGATGGAGTCGATCCGGTCGGCGTTGTCCAGGCCGCTGCCGCCCTCGTCGCCGTCGTAGTACGTGCTGAGGTGAACGTCGCTGGAGCGGCCGTCGCGGTAGCGGCCCCACAGCGCCGAGCAGGCGGTGTCCGGGTAGGGGCACTTGGCGACGATCGAGGTGCTCGCCGTGGCGGCGGACGCGGTGAGCTTCGCGCCGCCGTCGGTGGTGAGCGCGCGCACGGAGGTGCTGTCGGCCGAGCGGTTCGGGTCGTCCTCGGCGACGCGCAGACTGCCGCGTGCGAGGGCGATGCCGGTCTTGGTGTTCTCGTACGGCGCCACCTTGACCAGTTTGGTCAGCTGCGGGGTGCCGTCGGGTCCGGCGCTCACGCGCTGCACCCACCAGTCGGCGGAGGTGGTGCCGCCGGTGACGAGGGCGCCGCCATCGGGAGTGGCGACCGGGTTGGCGTACGACGCGCTGAGCAGCGTTCTGCTGGTGCCGTCGGTCAGCGAGACCGCCTTGACGCCGGGGGCGCCCGCCAGGACCAGCCAGTCGCCGACCAGGGCCGGGGTGGGGACCGGTGTGGTGGTGTCGTCGGAGCCGGGCACCGGGACGGTCTCCGCCGCGGTGAGGTCGGCGCGCGGCTTGAGGTGCAGACCGGCGGCCTTGGTGTACCAGCCGACGCGGTCCTCGGTGAGGAGCACCTCGGGGGTCGTCTCGCGGGACAGGCCGGTGAAGACGGGGGTGAGGTGCGCGTCCGCGAAGTCCAGGTAGGCGACGGTGTACGTCGTCAGGTCGCCGTTCGCGTCGCGGTCCGGGTAGGTCAGCAGGGCGCCCTTCGCGTCGCCGGTGCGCCCGAAGTTGTTCTCCCACACACCACCGGCCGGGAACCCGGTGACCGCCCGGTCGCGCTGGGCGCCGTCGACCAGGTCGACCAGGTGCGGGACGTATCCCTCGCCCTCGCGCTCGATCGCGACCGTGGTCGTGCCGTAGGTGCCGATCCGGGACGCGGACGAGCGCAGGTCCACGGTCCGCAGGGCGCCGCCGCCCGGGCTCCACAGGGTCACCGGGTCGCCGTAGCTGCGGTGCGGCAGGGCGACGGTGTCGGCGCCCTGCCCGAACACGCCGGAGGCGCAGCGGGACCCGAGGTCGTAGCAGCTGGTGGTGGTCGGCTTGTAGACGCCGGACGCGTCCTCGACGGTGACGGTGGTGCCGTCGTCGTAGTCCGTCCAGAGCAGCCCCGCGACACTGGCCTGCCGGTGCAGGAAGCCGGTCTCGCCGGCCACGAGCACCCGGTCGCTGCGCCGGGTCTCGTCGCGCGGGGCGTCCAGGACGATCTCCGTGGTGGCGGGCGCCGCGTTCGTGGTGGCCGCCTCGGCGCGGCCGTCCCGCGCCCCGGAGAAGAAGGTGATGGTGCCGGCCGCAAGGGCGGCCGTCAGCGTGGAGACCAGGACGGCGCGACCGCCCCGTCTCAGGGCGTGTCTGCCCACGTGAGGTTCCCTCCCCTACGAGGGCCCCTGCCCTCGCACAAGTGGCCGAATGCTACCAGTGGCAGGGATCTTCCCGGGAGGGCGTTTGCGCAGGTGAAGCCGGGTGAATGGCGAGGTGGGCCTGGCCGGTTCTCACTCCTCGGGGGGTGGCCGCAGGGCCTCCTCCTCCAGCAGGCGTTCCGCGATGTCGTCGGCCCAGGCACGGATCCAGCGGCGCAGCTCCGGCACGGCGTCCTCGGCGAGGCCCCGGGCGGTGAACTCGCGGTCGTCCAGCAGGTCCGTCGCCTCCAGCCGGGACTGCAGATCGGCGGGGTCGAACGTGTCCCAGGCGTGCCGGCGGCCCTGTTCCTCCAGGTCGGGGAAGCTCCAGCCGGGCGCGGCCAGATACACGTCGACGACGTCCCGGGCGGTGCCGCGGTCGGTCAGGGCCCGGACCTTGGTGCCGATGACGTCCTCCAGGGCGAGCGCCGGGCCCAGGTCGGTGGTGACCGGGGGCCGCCAGAAGGTCTCCTTGACGACGTCGACCGTGCGTTCCTCGCCGGTGTCGGGGTCGGTGACGAGCAGCCGCGCCGACAGCGGGTCGGTCTCCACGGGCCGTACGTCCCAGCCGCGTTCGGCGAGCCCGGCGCGGAGCACGGCTGCTAGCCGGTCCATGGGCTCGGCGGCCTGCGTGGCGAACTCCAGCGGGCGCGGCCGGCGCCGACGCCGGTGGTCCTCCGCGCCCGGCAGTTCCAACGCCTCCGCGCCCACGTCGCGCGGGGGCGCCTCCCGCCGCGGCGCGGGCGCGAGCCCGTGGGCCCGTACGGCGCACTCGCCGGCCAGGACGAGTGCGTAACGGGCGCCCACGGTCAGGACGTCGGTGGTGAGATGACGGCGGCTCGGGATCATGATCCGCCGATTATGGTCCTACCCGGCGACGAACTGCGTCAGGATCGCCTGCACCTCGTAGATGTCGACGCCCTTGGTGAACGTCTTCTCGATCGGGACGGAGTTGCCCGAGACCCAGATCTTCAGCTCGGCGTCGAGGTCGAAGGTCCCGGCGGTCTCCACCGCGAAGTGCGTGATGCTGCGGTACGGGATGGAGTGGTACTCCACCTTTTTGCCGGTGATCCCCTGCTTGTCGACCAGGATCAGCCGCCGGTCGGTGAACAGGATGGTGTCCCGTATCAGCAGGTACGCCGCGTGCACCTGCTCCCCGTGCCCCAGCAGCCGCGCGTAGTCCTGCTGCGCCTGCCCCTGGTCGATGGTGTGGGCGTTGCCGAACAGTGCCATGGATGACCCCCCTTGGTAGGCCAGCCATCGTATGGGATCAGGTGTCGTACGTTCCGTCCCACGGCTCGCCGAACCCCAGGTGGTCCGGGTACAGCTCGGCCCAGCCCTCCCCGTCGTCCTCGCCGGTCACGAGACCGAACAGGACGTTGTCGACGGTCAGTTGGAAGGGCCGTACGGCGATGTCCGTGTACGTGCGCCGGGGGAGGCCGCGCAGCCGGGTCGCGAGGTGCACGCGGGCCCGGGAGAGCACCGAGTCCGGGCCGTCGGGGTCGCGCTGCTGCTCGGCCCAGGTGCCCGCGCACCAGATCTCCGAGTCGCGGTACGTGCCGTCGGATTCGAAGGTGTGCAGCACCGCGTAGAGGCGTTTCTGTTCTTCCCAGCCGGGACCGAGCTCGAAGCCCTTGGGGAAGGCGTAGGTGACGGAGCCCATGAACTGCCCGTCCTCGTAACAGCCGATCGCCTCGGTGCGGCCGTGGGGCTCGTAGGCGATCGGAATGACCTCTGGGACTGCCATGGCGAAAACCATACGGTCGTAGCGGGGGTGGTGGTGGCGGTGGGGTCGGATCGTTGCCGAGCGGCGGGGCGATTCTTCTCTAAGCTCCCGAGTTGGCGTCCTCGTAGCGGGGCAGGTCGTCGGTGGAGATGGTCCAGTCGGCGATCGTGACGTCCTCGCCGTACACGAAATCCTTGCGGGTGGCGTAGCGGGGGCCGTCGGGGGTGGCGTGGATGTCGGTGAGGACGGCGCCCGTCCCCGTGCGGGGATCGAAGATCGCGTAGACCGGGACGCCGATCAGGGGGTAGTCCCGCAGCTTGGTGACCCAGTCGTTGTCCGGGTTGGAGCGCGAGACGATCTCGACGGCGGCGATGAGCGTCCGAGGATCGAAGGAGCCCTGCCCCTCCATGTCGGCCTCGGCGATCACCATGAGGTCGGGGCGGCGCATGATGCCTTCCGGCACCATCTCGACGTCGGGTTCGCCCGCGTGCGCCACGATCTCCTCGGGCATCACCTTCTCCAGGCGCTTCCGAAGACGCAGCGCGGTGAGCTCGTGCGGCCGCACAGGCGACGTCATGTCGACGACGATTCCTTCTTTGGTGATCTCGAACTTGCCCGGGAGGGTGCCGGCCGTGGATTCCACGAAGTCGCGCATGGCCCGGTACAGGAGGGAAGCGCCCCGCTGCGCGTTGTCCGGTGCGATGGTCATGGCGCTCGCTCCTCGTCGTCTCTGCCCAGGGGCTTCATGCTAGGCGCCCTGCGACATGTCGAGCGGATCGGCAGTCGCGGCAGTGGCCTGGGGTGGGGGAGCGGAAGGCTCGGTCGCAGCCTTCGCAGGTCTGGAGCCGGTGGCGGGGTTCAGGGGCCGGTGGCGCCGGGGGGCGGAACGGGGGTGGGGGTGGGAGCTGGGCCGTCAGGCGGTGGGCCAGGAAGGCCGCCGGGCGGATCAGGGGCTCGTGCGGCAGGTTCTCGGTGAGGGCGCGCCGTACGGCGGTGGGGGTGATGTCGCGCTCCAGCCAGGCGGCGACACCGGGGGCGAGGTGTTCGGCGTCCGTGGCGGACAGGAGCAGGCGCGGGTCCTCGCGGCGCAGGCCCGACAGGACGTCGACGGCCGTCTGGAGGAGGGCCGTCCAGGGGCGCGACGGCTGGGGGACGGTGGGCAGTCGCTTGCGGGGCGCGGGCTCCTCGGGGGAGGTGCGGCGGGCGGGCCTGCGGGTGGTCTGCTCGCGGGCGCCCCGGTGGCCCGGCCGGTTGCAGGAGACCGTGCGGGTGACGATCCGGCCCGTCGCCGTGCGTTCGCGGGTGCGGCGCAGGTAGCCGCGCTCTTCCAGCTCGCGCAGGGCGGCGGCGATCCTTGTGGGGCCCTCGGGGAAGCGGGCGGCGAGCGTCTTGATGTCGACGGCGGTGCCCGGCCGTACGGACTGGATGTGGCAGGCCAGTCCGATGGCGAGCAGGGACAGGTCCGGGTGCTGGACCAGGTCGTTGCCGATCACCGTGAAGTTCTCGGTGTGGCGGACGTGGTCGTGGACGACGCCGGCGGTCCGGTGCCCGTCGGGGTGGTTCTTGCGCCGGATACGGGACTGGGCGCGCGCGGGCGCGCTAGGGTTTTCGCTATCCATCGGGAAGCTCTCTTCTTCCTCGGTGGTCAGGCCCTCGCCTTGGGAGTGCTAGTCCCGGCGAGGGCCGTCGCATGTCTTGGGGTTGTCGTGTGCTGCTGGCGCTGAGCGTAAGGCAGGCAACCGGGCCCATATCCAGCCCACTTGGGCATATTCACTCGCGGGAGTGAGTTTGCTCGGCGGGAGGGAGGGGTGGGGCTTGGCGGGGTGCTTTCTCCCCAGTGGGTAGTACATAGGGAGCGCAGGTGGGACCGGAGATTGGGCGGTCAAGTTCCGGTGACAGCGCGGTGCGGACGGTGACTTCGGCCCAGACCGTCTTGCGGGGTGGCAGGCTGCGGGCGACGCCCCAGCGGTCGGCGAGGGCGGTCACGAGGGTGAGGCCGCGGCCGGATTCGGCGGTGGGGTCGGGGGCTTCGTGGTGCGGGAGTTCGTCACCGCACGTGTCCGTGACCTCGATGCGGAGCGTCGTGCCGACCACGTAGAGCAGGAGCTGGAAGTTCCGGCCGGGGACGCGGCCGTGGGTGGCGGCGTTGTTGGCCAGTTCCGCCACGATGAGCTGGGCCGGGTCCAACGGGAGTCCCCAACGGCGGAGTTGTTCCGTGGCGAGCAGGCGGGCGAGGCGGGCACCCCGGGGGGTCGGGGACAGCAGCACGCTGAAGTTGCGGACGGGGTGTCCGGGGGCGTCGGGCTTCTGATTCACGTCACTCAGAGTGGTCGCATGTGCCTACCGTGGGGAGTGATGCCGTGGTTGCGTACGGTCACTGTCCAGTCGTTGTCCGGTGCTGTCCGGGCCTGTCGGGGCGTTGCGTACGGGTAGGGCGTGAGCGGTGCGAGGCGGACGACGGAGGGGTGCGCATGCTGAGGACGGAGGCCGACGAGCCGGGGTGGGAGGTGGACCCGGACGACGAGTGGGGCGTGGCCGTGGTCGCCACCGTGGGGCGGCAGTTGAAGCTCCGGCGCGAGGCGGTGGGGATGCGGGCCGGGGAGTTCGGCAGGGCGGTGGGGTACGGGGAGGACCTCGTCTACAAGATCGAGAGTGGCAAGCGGATTCCCCGGCAGGAGTATCTGGACAGGGCGGACGAGGTGTTGGGGGCGGGTGGGCTCATCGCCGCGGCCTGGGAGGACGTGAAGAGGGTCCGGTACCCGAAGAGGGTTCGCGAGCTGGGGCAACTGGAGGCGCGGGCGGTGGAGATCGCTCTGTACGAGTGCCACATCATTCCCGGCCTGCTCCAGACGCCGGATCACGCCCGGTCGGTGATCGGTGCGGCGCAACCCCCGTACTCGCCTGATGACGCGGAACGCATGGTCGCCGCCCGTCTGGCCCGGCAGTCGGTCTTCCAGCGCTCACCCGCGCCCGCGATGAGCTTCGTCCTGGAAGAAGGGGTCGTGCGGCGTCCCATCGGGGGCACAATGGCGTGGCGTCAGCAGCTCGAACGTCTGCTGGAGGTGGGCCGGTTGCACCACGTCGTGCTGCAGGTGATGCCGATGGACTGCGACACCCACTCCGGTCTGGACGGCCGGATCGAGCTGCTGAAGTTCCCGGACGGCACGGCGGTGGGCCGCTCGGACGGAGCGTTCAACGGGCGGCCGACCCATGAGCCCAAACACCTGCGCATCCTCGAACTGCGGTATGGCACCATCCGGGCTCAGGCGCTCTCGCCGAGGGAGTCGCTGGCCCTGATCGAGCGAATGCTGGGAGAGACATGAACCGCGAGACCGAGCTGGTGTGGTTCAAGAGCAGTTACAGCGGCGGCAACGACGGCAACTCCTGTGTCGAGCTCGCCCTCGCCCCCGGCACCGTGCACGTACGTGACTCCAAGTACGGCGAAGCCGGCCCGCGCCTCGCGCTCGGGGCGGAGGCGTGGGCCGGCTTCGTCGGGTGGCCGGTGTCGGACTACTCGCCGCCGAAGCGCTCCTTGTAGAGCTCCAGGTCGTCGTCCGTCAGCTTGGCGAAGAGGACCGGCGGGACGATGAAGGGGGTGCCGACCGGGACGGCGGTCAGGGACCTGGCCTCGTCCGGGGTCACCCAGGTCGCCGTGTCGTCCGGCAGGGAGAACGCCTCACGCATGGCCTTCGACGTCGTCGGGATGAACGGCTCCGACACCACCGCGTACAGGT
Organism: Streptomyces sp. RK62; assembly: GCF_018070255.1. NCBI lineage: Bacteria > Bacillati > Actinomycetota > Actinomycetes > Kitasatosporales > Streptomycetaceae > Streptomyces > Streptomyces sp. RK62. The sequence goes on from NZ_JAGPYD010000007.1 coordinate 321,703, forward strand.
GGATCAGGTTCATCGCCGTGCGCAGCGTCAGCGCCGCCGCGTCCTTGTCGGTCTTGATCTCCAGCCAGGGGGCCTTCTCCTCCAGGTAGGAGTTGCCCGCCGACCACAGGGCCCGCAGGGCCGACGCCGCCTTGCGGAACTGCAGCGACTCCATGTGCGACTCGTACTCGGCCAGCAGTTCCGCGATCTGCTCGCCCAGCTTCGTCTCCGCCTCGCCGGGCTCGCCGCCCGCCGGGACCTCCTCGCCGAAGCGCTTCTTCGAGAAGGACAGGACGCGGTTGACGAAGTTGCCCAGGGTGTCGGCGAGGTCCTTGTTCACCGTCGCGGTGAAGTGCTCCCAGGTGAAGGACGCGTCGTCCGACTCCGGGGCGTTGGCGATCAGGAAGTACCGCCAGTAGTCGGCGGGCAGGATCTCCAGCGCCTGGTCCGTGAAGACACCGCGCTTCTGGGACGTCGAGAACTTGCCGCCGTAGTACGTCAGCCAGTTGAACGCCTTGACGAAGTCGACCTTCTTCCACGGCTCCCGGATGCCCAGCTCCGTCGCCGGGAACATCACGGTGTGGAAGGGGACGTTGTCCTTCGCCATGAACTGCGTGTAGCGGACCTCGGTGTCGACGTCGTACCACCACGACTTCCAGTCGCGGTTCTCCGGGTCCTGGTCGGCCCACTCCTTCGTCGACCCCAGGTACTCGATCGGGGCGTCGAACCAGACGTAGAAGACCTTGCCCTCGGCCGCCAGCTCCGGCCAGGTGTCCGCCGGGACGGGCACGCCCCAGTCCAGGTCACGGGTGATCGCCCGGTCGTGCAGGCCCTCCGTCAGCCACTTGTGGGCGATGGAGGAGGCCAGGTGCGGCCAGACGCCGTCGTGCCGGGTCACCCACTCCGCGACCTCGTTCTGCAGCTTGGACTGGAGGAGGAAGAGGTGCTTGGTCTCGCGGACCTCCAGGTCCGTGGAGCCCGAGATCGCCGAGCGCGGCTCGATCAGGTCGGTCGGGTCCAGGACGCGCGTGCAGTTCTCGCACTGGTCGCCGCGGGCCTTGTCGTAGCCGCAGTGCGGGCAGGTGCCCTCGACGTAGCGGTCCGGGAGGAAGCGGCCGTCGGCCGGGCTGTACACCTGGCGGATCGCGCGCTCCTCGATGAAGCCGTTCTCGTGCAGCTTGCGGGCGAAGTGCTGGGTGATCTCGACGTTCTCGGCGCTGGAGCTGCGGCCGAAGTGGTCGAAGGCGAGGGCGAAGCCGTCGTAGACCGCCTTCTGCGCGTCGTGCGCCTGGGCGCAGAACACGTCCACGGGGAGGCCCTGCTCCTTCGCCGCCAGCTCGGCGGGGGTGCCGTGCTCGTCCGTCGCGCAGATGTACAGGACGTCGTGGCCGCGCTGGCGCAGGTAGCGGGAGTACACGTCCGCCGGGAGCATGGACCCCACCATGTTGCCCAGGTGCTTGATCCCGTTGATGTACGGAAGGGCGCTGGTGATGAGGTGTCGAGCCATCGCGGGCTGCTCCCAAGTCGTTACGTGGGGTGACGGGTGCCGGGTTCTGCGGCCGCTGCCGTCACTTTCGAACCTTGAAATCGTAGCCGACATGGGCGAGCCGCCCGCCTCCCGTTTTGAGGGGTGGGAAGCGGGCGGCTCGGGTGTCTGTGGGTCCTACGGGCGCCAGGACGACAGGATGCCGTCGTAGAGCTGGTCGTCCGTGAGCTCCAAGGGGGACTCTCCCGCGAAGAACGTGGCGGTGTTGCCCGTCTTCAGCTTGCGGAGGTAGTCGAACGCCTTCTGCTCGGGGTCTCCGAAGGCGACGATCGAGAAGAAGACGTTCGGGTGCTTCTTCGCGGCGTCCGTGAGGGCCTGGTTGGCCGGGGTCTTGGCGTCGGGGGCGCCGTCCGTCTGGAACACGACCAGGGCGGGGGTGGCGGGGGCCGTCTTGGCGTGGTGGGCGACGACCTCCTCCACGGCTACGTGGTAGCTGGTGCGCCCCATGCGGCCGAGGCCGGCGTGGAGCTCGTCGATCTTGTTCTCGTGCTCGGTGAGGGTGAGCTCGCCGGTGCCGTCGAGTTCGGTGGAGAAGAAGACGACGTGGACGGACGGGTCCTTGTCGTCCAGGTGGGCGGCGAGGGCGAGGGTCTGCTCGGCGAGGGCCTGGGCGGAGCCGTCCTTGTAGTACGGGCGCATGGAGGCGGAGCGGTCGAGGACGAGGTAGGTCTTGGCGCGGGTGCCGGTGAGGTTGTGGGTGGCGAGGGCCTTGGCGGCGGCGGTGTGGGCGGTGCGGAGGTTTGTGGGGACGGGTGTCTCTTCGGCCTCGGCTTCGCCTTCGGCCTTTTCGTTCCCACCCGCACCACCCGTGCTGCTTTCGTCGTCGGGTGCGGGTGGCCCCTGGGGGGCTTCCTCGTCGTCGGCGGCTGCGGCGGGTTCCGGCTCTGCCTCAGCCTTCGGAGCCTCCGGCTCCTCGACCTCGGCCTCCGGCTCAGGGGCGGCCTCGGCGACCGGCTCCGGCTCGGCAGTGGCGGGCTCGGGCTGCTCCTCGGCCTTGGGGGCCTCCGGCTGCTCGGCTTCCGCGACCGGCTCGGGCGCAGTCTCGGGCTCCGGGGACGGCTCGGGCTCCGCCTCAGCGACGGGCGCGGGCTCCGGCTCGGCGGTCGGTTCCGGCTGTTCCTCCGCCTTCGGCGTCTCCGCCTCCGCCTTCGGCTCCTCGGTCGCCGGCTGCTCGGGCTTCGGGGTCTCCGTGGCCGCCTCGGCCGCCGGCTTCGGCTCCGTGGCCGGTTCCTCGGCCTGGGCCGCCGGCTCCGATTCTGCTGCCGCAGGCGATTGCTTGGGGACCGTTACGTTGTCGAAGGCTGCCGAGACCAAGTCGTGCTCGTTCTCGGTGTCCGACTTCTCCGGCTCGGACGAGCGCGGCTCCGGGACCGTCGCGGTAGCGGTCGTCGTGGCGGTCGGCTGCGGTTCCTGGGAAGGAGTCGCACCCTCCGCCTCGGCGGTCCGCCCCTTGCGTGATCGGCCGAACGCGTTCCGCAGGAGAGTGAGAATGCCCATGTGCGCAACCCTTCGCGTGAGTTGATGCCCGTAGATCCCTGGCCAGGACGGACACGTAAGGTTAGCGGCCCCTGGTGGTGATCTTGGGGAGGGGTGAACACAAGCGCTCCCCCTCGTCAAGGTCGCATCGAGCCGCCTCCCGGCGTCTCGGACAGCCACCTTCGGTTCACTCTGTGTTCACGCGCGCGCCCCGCGTCCGCTCGGCCGCGCCCCTAGCGTCCCCCACGCCGTATCTCCAGGGGAAGCAAGGGGAGTACCAGCAGCCATGCGTATCCAGTTGCCCATCGTCGGCGTCGACGGCGCCGCGCACCACGGGGGCAGAGCAGCCCTCACCTGCCGTTTCCGATGTGGGGACGCCTGTTTCCACGAGGTTCCGAATACCAGTGCCAACCTGTACGTAGGGGACGTCGTCGCCGGGGCCCTGAGCCGCCGTACGGTGATGCGGGCCGCCGCCGTCGTCACCGCGGCCGCCGCGGTCGGGGCCTCCGCGACCGTCGCCGCTCCGGAGGCGAGCGCCGTGGGCGGTCACCGTGGGGGCCGGGGTGCGCGTGGGCTGCGGTTCGCGCCCGTCGCGCCCAACACCGCCGACACCGTGACGATCCCGGACGGCTACGCCCAGAACGTCGTCATCCGCTGGGGCGAGCCCATCCTGCGCGGTGCGCCCGCCTTCGACCCGGACCGGCAGACCGCCGAGGCGCAGGCCGGGCAGTTCGGCTACAACAACGACTTCCTCGCCCTGCTCCCGCTGCACGGCGAGCCCCACCGGCAGATCCTCGTCGCCAACCACGAGTACACCGACGAGGTGCTCATGTTCCGTGGCTACGACCCCGAGAACCCGACCCGGCAGCAGGTCGAGGTCGCCTGGGCGGCCCACGGGCTGTCCGCGGTCGTGGTGGAGGAGGACCGCCGGTCGGGGAAGCTCACTCCGGTGCCCCGGCACCCGCTGAACCGGCGCGTGACGGCGACCACCGAGTTCCGGGTGACCGGGCCGGCCGCCGGGTCCGAGCTGCTGAGGACCTCCGCCGACCCCACCGGCACCAAGGTGCTCGGCACCCTCAACAACTGCTCCGGCGGCGTCACCCCGTGGGGCACCACCCTGCACGGCGAGGAGAACTTCAACCAGTACTTCGCCCACGCCACCCGCGCGACCGACAAGCGGTACGGGCTGGGCAGCGGCGCGACCGAGCGCAAGTGGGAGCGGTTCGACCGGCGCTTCGACGTGGCCCAGGAGCCGAACGAGTCGCACCGCTTCGGGTGGGTCGTCGAGCTCGACCCGTACGACCCGACCGCCGCGCCCCGCAAGCGCACCGCGCTCGGCCGGTTCAAGCACGAGGGCGCCACCGTGCGGCTGACCGGCGACGGGCGGCCGGTCGTGTACTCCGGTGACGACGAGCGCTTCGACTACTTCTACAAGTTCGTCGGCAGCAAGCGGATGCGGAAGGGGGCGGGCCGGGCCGTCCGGGAACACAACCTGTCCCTGCTGGACGAGGGGACGCTGTACGTCGCCCGGCTGAGCGGAGACTCCCCCGCCATCGAGGTCGACGGGACCGGGAAGCTGCCCGCGGACGGTGAGTTCGACGGGAGCGGCGAGTGGATCCCGCTGGCCACCGCCACCGCGCACGGGGCCGTCTCGCACGTCGAGGGAATGAGCGCGGAAGAGGTGTTCGTCTTCACGCGGCTCGCCGGGGACAAGGTCGGCGCCACCAAGATGGACCGGCCCGAGGACATCGAGCCCAACCCGCACACCGGCAAGGTGTACGTGGCCCTGACCAACAACAGCAACCGGGGCGTCGGGTCGAACCCCAAGCCCGACGAGGCCAACCCGCGCGTCGCCAACAAGCACGGCCAGATCCTGGAGCTGACCGAGCACCGGGGACGGGCCGACAGCGAGCGGTTCGCCTGGTCGCTGTTCCTGGTGGCGGGTGACCCGGACGACCCGGCCACCTACTTCGCCGGGTTCCCGAAGGACCAGGTCTCGCCGATCTCCTGCCCGGACAACGTGGCCTTCGACCCGCACGGCAACCTGTGGATCTCCACGGACGGCAACGCCCTCGGCCACCACGACGGCCTCTTCGGCGTCGCCACGCGCGGGGACCGGCGCGGGGAGCTCAAGCAGTTCCTGACGATGCCGAAGGGCGCCGAGACCTGCGGACCGCTCGTCCAGGACCGGCGGGTCCTCGTGTCCGTGCAGCACCCCGGTGAGATCGACGGGGCGACGGCGGAGAAGCCGCTGAGTACCTGGCCCGACGGGCCGGGGCGGATCAACCGGCCCGCGGTGGTGGCCGTGTGGCGGGCGGACGGGCGGGACATCGGCATCTGAGGCCCGTCAGGGGAGTGCCGGGACCCTGGGCGGGCGGCGGTCGCCGTCGTGTTCCAGCCAGTCCCGGTACGCCGGTGCCTGGCGGGCCGCCTCCCAGTACGCCGCCTCCAGCGCGGGGTAGACGCCGTCCAGGTCGGTCTCGGTGCGGGCCGCCAGCAGCAGCCGTACGCCGAGGGGGTCGCCGCGCAGCCGCCGTACGGCCATCGTGGGGCTGTCGGCGTGGGTGGGCTGGCAGACGGCGACCACCTCGCCGGTGGCCACCAGGGCGTCGGCCGTGTAGTAGTCGCCGTGCAGGACCTGCGGGCTGACGCCCGCCGCGCGGAACATCCGCTGCACGGCGTCCCATTCGCCGTCGACCGTGGGGTCGACCATCCAGCGGTCGCCGGCGAGGTCGCGCAGGTCGACCTCGCGCCGGGCCGCCGCCGGGTGGTCGGTGGGCAGGGACACGAACTGCGGTTCGCGGTCCATGAGCACGCGGATCCGCAGCTCGGGCGGGATGCGCAGGGGGCAGCCCTCCACCTCGTGCACGAAGGCGACGTCGAGCTGACCGTCGGCGACCATGCGCAGCAGGGCGTTCGGGGAGACGTTCATATGGAGGGTGGGGTCCTGGCCGTGACCGCGCAGCCGGCGCAGCCAGCCCGCCAGGGCCTTGCTCGCGGTCGAGCCGACGCGCAGGGCGGCGCCGCCCATCGCGGCCGCCCGCGCCTCGGCGACGAGGGCCCGCATGTCGGAGACGAGGGGGCGGGCACGGCTGAGGACCAGCCGGCCCAGCGGGGTGGGGCGGCACCCGGTGCGGGCCCGCAGGAACAGCTCGCCGCCCAGCTCCTGCTCGATCCGGCGCAGTTGGGTGCTCAACGATGGCTGGGCGACGCCCAGTTGCCGCGCGGCCCGGTGCAGACTGCCGGTGTCGGCTATCGCGCACAGCGCGCGGAGGTGTCTCACCTCGAGCTCCATGCCCTGGGAGACTAAAGCGGAAGGACTGGTTTCACCAGCCACCCAAATCCCCTTGGAACGCGGCGAATCGGGGCCCTGATAGGCCCGTGCTATCGCCGATTGCCATCATCACAGGGGCTTTTCGGACGCGGACACTCGCCTTGACGACTCACCCCCCACCTAGGAGTCCTCGATGCGCATGTCCTTCACCCTGTCCGCACGCACGACGACGGCGGCCGCTCTCGGTGTCGCGGCCCTCGGCCTCGGCATGGTCGCCCCGGCGACCGCGGCCCCCGCTCCCGTCCAGGCCGGCTTCACCGCCGACTCGGCCGACTCCGCCGCCACCCGGGCCTTCTTCCAGGCCGTGCTGAAGTCGGTCGCCGAGAAGCAGGCCGTCCGCCCGAAGGCCGCCGCGGCCGTCACCGTCGTCTACGACGCCTCGGGCGCCCCTACGTTCAGCGCGCAGATATCCCGCAGCGCCCAGATCTGGAACAGCTCGGTCTCCAACGTCAAGCTCCAGGCCGGTTCGAACGCCGACTTCAGCTACCGCGAGGGCAACGACTCGCGTGGCTCGTACGCGTCGACGGACGGGCACGGCAACGGCTACATCTTCCTCGACTACGCGCAGAACCAGCAGTACGACTCCACCCGCGTCACCGCGCACGAGACGGGCCATGTGCTCGGGCTGCCGGACCACTACCAGGGCCCGTGCAGCGAGCTGATGTCGGGCGGCGGTCCCGGCACCTCGTGCACCAACTCCCAGCCGGACGCCAACGAGCGGGCCCGCGTCGACCAGCTGTGGGCCAACGGGTTCGCCGCCGCCCTCGACAAGGCCCTCGAAAAGGGAGCCCTGCGCTAGGCCGTGTCCGCAAAGTCCCGCCTGCCGTTCGACGCCCGGCACGCACTCTCGCCGCACCGGCCGGCCACCCGCGTACAACCAGTACGCGGGAGCCCGTCCGGCACGCCGAGAGCACGCACCGGACGCCGCTCGGCCCGCCCTCCGGGCGGACGACGCGACTTTACGGACACGACCTAGGGAGCTTCCTCCTCGTTCCACCCCCCACATGACGCGGCCGCCCTCCTGCACAGGGCGGCCGCGCCCATGTGTTCAGCCGCTCGGCCGGTGCAGGGTGACGTGGGCGAGCACGGCGCGGTGGTCGGTGCCGGGCAGGTCGAGGAAGCGGATCGTGCGCACGGAGAAGTCCCGGGAGAGCAGCACATGGTCGATCTGCGCGCCGAACGCCGGGGTCGTGCGGGCGGGCCAGGTCGGGGTGCGGTCGTGACCGCCGAGCCGGGCGGCGTCCTGGAGGCCGGTGTCCAGGACGCGGCGGAAGGCCGCGTGGTCCTGCGAGGCGTTGAAGTCCCCGGCGAGCACGAGCGGGGTGCGCCCGTGTCCGGCGGCGAGGTCGCGCAGGGCGCCGAGTTCGCGGCGCCAGGGCCCGGTCCCGCCGGGCAGCGGCGGCATGGGGTGCGCGAGCTGGAGCCGTACGGGCTGCCCGCGGACGTCGGCGACGGCGCCCGGCATGGCCATCGTGCCGTCGACGCCCTCGGCGGGGGTCAGCGGGAACTTGCTGAGCAGCACCGACCCGTGGGACCCGGCGGCCGGTTCCGCCACCCGGTGCGGATGACTGGCGCCGAGCTCCCGGCGGAGCAGCTCGTCGCAGGGCTGGTCGCACTCCTGGACGAACACGAGGTCCGGGTCCTGGTCGCCGACGGCGGCGGCCAGCGCGCCGGCCGCCTGCCCGAACTCGACGTTCGCGGTCAGGATCCGCAGGGAGGCCAGCGGCGGCCCGTCCGGGAGGCGGGTCCTGCCGTACGGCTCGATGTACCAGGCCAGCAGGCCCATCACGGCGACCGCCCAGACCAGCCCGGTCCACCAGCGCGCGAGCAGCGCGAGCAGCAGAGCGGTCACCGTGGGCACGAGCAGCCACGGCAGGAAGGCGAGCGCCTGCGTGACGGGGGTCAGGGCGTCGGTGTCGGCGGCCCGGCAGGCGCCGACGACGGTGACGCCGAGCAGGAGCAGCCCGGCGAGCCACCGCCCGGCGCGATGGCGTCCGTGTCCGTCATAGGTCCCCCGTGCTGTCACGGCGACGACGTTACGAGGTCGGGTCCGCCGGTGCCAGGAGCATCGGGCCTCGTCAGACCCGGGCGCGGGTCGGCCGGTGGGCGGGGTCGGTGGCCGGTCCGGCGGGCCGGCGGCGGCGCCGGGACAGGTGCCCGGTGAGACGGGCGGCGAGGGCGACGGCCAGGCCGAGGGCGACCAGGGACCAGGCCACCGAGCGCAGCGGCCCGGTCAGCGCGTCGTAGACGGCGCCCGCGGCCGGGCGGTGGGCGGCCTCGGGCAGGTCGGCCAGGGTCAGCCGGCGTCCGAGGGACACGGCGAGGACCAGGAGGGCGCCGCCCAGCGCGGTGCCGAGCGCCGTCGCGGTGACCGCGCGGCGGCGGCAGGCGGCGACGGCGATGCCGGCCGCCGCGAGCACGCCCGCGGCGACGGGCAGCCAGAGACCGGCGACCTCCAGCACGTCGTACCCCTTTCTGAGCCGGGCCAGCTCGTCGGCGCCGAGCACCGGCACCTCGGTGTGCTCGACCGGGATGTGCCGGGCGACGGTCACGTGGTCGTCCAGCAGCCGTTGTCTGACCTGCGCGGTGACCGGCGCCAGATCGACGGTGACGGGACCGGTGCGGCGGCTGCGCAGCGCGTCCAGGACGGCCTCGTGGACGACCCGGTTGCCGGCGTCCCAGGCGGCCTGGAAGGCCGCGGTGCGGGTGAAGGAGTCGGCGGCGTCCCGGACGAAGGGGCGGACCGTGCGGGGCTCGGGTGCTCCCGGGGCGCCGCCCAGCCGCCGGTCGACCTCGTGCAGGATGCCGGTGCCCAGGGCGTCGGCGACCGTGCCGCGCACGGCCGGATCGGAGGCGAGCGGCGCCATGGCGGTGACGTAGCGGCCGGTGTCGGCGAGCCCGTACGCCGCCCAGGCCGCCGTGGCGCCGCACGGCAGGAGGAGACACGACAGCGCGATCAGCGCTGCCGACAGGGCGTCGCGCAGCCGGGTGGACACCCCTCAAGCCAAGGGCCGGGCGGTCCGGGGCGCGCGGTGGGCGCCTGCATCCGGGCGCGCCGGTTCCCTCTCCGGTGGAGCGTTCACCCGAACGGGTGTGTCATGGAGAGAGGGGAGCGAGGAGAAACCCCCGGACCCCCGGGTGGGCGGATACAGGGGAAAGGGTTCGGCCCCGGCGCGCGGCCGGGGCCGAACCATGTGCGGGGTCAGGACGTCGGCCGGCCCTTGGCGTCCTCGTGCGTGTAGTAGCGGTAGAACAGCACGATGAAGCAGGCCGCGGCGAACGCGAGCCCCATCAGCGAGGACCTGACCACGCTGTGGCCGGTCTGGCTGTACAGGAACCCCACCGCGCAGCCGGTGAAGGCGGCCCACATGATCGCGTGCGTCTCGCGCGGCATCTGGCGGGAGACGGTCCGTACAGCGACGAACAGCAGCATGAACACGACCGCGGAGACGAAGCCCAGGAGCAGGTTCCAGCCGGTGATCTCGCCGCCGGACCGGCGGTCGGCCGCCACCCAGTAGCCGTAGACGAGTCCGAGGACGACCGGGACGGCGATGCTCGCGATCCGGTGCGCGCGCGGGCTGAAGACGTCGGTCGACGGGCGGGGGCGCGCCGTCCGCCGCCGGGACGCGGGTGCCGCATGAGCCATGGGAGCACTCCTTCCTCTCCGCCCCCGCACTCCAGAGCACACCTGGGGCGGCGGCCTGGCAAGTCGGCGACCCGGATGCGGGGCGTGGGACACCGTGTTTCGCTGAGCGGATGAGGGCCGTCAGCGACGGTGAAGTCAGCCCGCTGGGCGACGCGCGCCGGGCGCGGCCCCTGCGTGTGCGGGGCCGGAGCGTGGCCTGGCTGGCCCCGCTGCTGCTGCTCGTCGCGATCGTCGCCGTCGACTTCCGCACCAGCAGCGACTTCCGCATCCTGTCCTGGATCGTGCTGGTGCCGGGCACCGCGGCCGCGATCTGCGGGGTGTGGGGGACCGCCGTGTACGCGGTGCTGGCGCCCCTGACGTACATCGCGGCCGACGCGCTGCTGCCGCACCAGTTCCAGGCCGGGCTGCCCGATCTGGTGCTCGCCGCCATCGGCGGGGTGCTGGCCACGCTGGCCTGCGTGGTCCGGGTGCGCGGCGAGCAGCGGATGCTGCACATCGAGGACGTGGCGGCCACGATCCGGCGCACCGTGCTGCGCCCGCTGCCGCCGGGCTGGGGCGGTCTGGAGCACGCGGCCGTCTATCTCGCCTCCGACAGCGAGGCCCGGGTCGGCGGCGACTTCTACGACATCCAGACCGGTCTGCACGGCACGCGCGTGATCCTCGGTGACGTCCAGGGCAAGGGGCTCGGCGCGGTCGAGGTGGCCGCCGCGCTGCTCAGCACGTTCCGCGAGGCCGGGTACCACGAGCCGGATCTGCCGACGATCGCCGCCCGGCTGGAGCTGCGCCTCCAGCGGCATGTGCGGATGCGGGCCGCGCTCGGGCGGGAGGACGGCGACCGGTTCGCCACGGTCGTCCTGGTCGGGTTCCCCGACGCCGAGCCGGAGACCGTCGAGGCCGTGGTGCTCGGTCACGACAGTCCCCTCGTCGTCGGGCCCGACGGGGTACGGGCGCTGGAGTGCCGCCCCCGTCTCCCCGTCGGGATGAGCGAGCTGGACCCGTCCGCCGGGCCGCCGCCGGTGCTGCGGGCGCCCCTGCGGTACGGCGAGACGCTGCTGATGACGACCGACGGGGTCACCGAGGCGCGGGACGCGCACGGCGCCTTCTTCCCGCTGGCCGGCGCGGTCGCCGAGGCCGTCGCCGCCGACCCGGGCGTGGCGCAGCCCGGGCGGCTGGTCGACTTCGTCCGGGAGAGCACGCTGCGGCACGGCGGCGGCCATCTCGGCGACGACACCACGGTGTTCGCGGTCCGGCGCATCCCCCCAGAGGGGAACGAGCCACCGGGGGACGGCCGTTCGCCGCCCTGAGATGCCCGTCCCGCACGGACAGCGGTTACGGTGCTGCCGTACGTGATCGACGGGGACGGGGAGGGACCGATGCCCGGAACAGTGCTGCTGCTCGCCGCCGCTCCGGCCGGCCGGGCGCGCCTGGTGGACGCGGCCTCCGTGCTCCCGGTGCTGGCCGCCGTGCCGCCGCCGGTGCTGGCGGGCACCGACACCGCGAACGTCGTCGAGCTCGCCGACCCCCTGGAACCGCAGGCCGTGCTGACCCGGCTGCGGGCCGCCGCCGTCTCCCCCGGCCCGCTCACCGTGTTCGTCACCGGCCAGCTGCATCTGGACCGGCGCCAGCGTCTGCCGCATCTCGCGCTGGCCCGCTCGACACCGGCCACCGTCCGTTACACCGGGCTCCCCTGGCACTGGATCGGCGAGGAGCTGCGGCTGCGCCCGCCCGGGTCGACGGCCCTGATCCTCGATCTGCACGCCGACGCCGAGACCTGGGAGCTGTTGCGCACCCGGCCCCTCGACTGCGGGCGCGGCACCACCGTCCTCGGCCGGATCGCACCGCCCCCGGGGCGCCGGGCGCCGGCCGGCCCGGTGTACATGAAGGCGGTCGCCGCACTGCTGCGCAGCGGGCACCGGCCGCCGCTCGACCGGCTCCACGAGCAGGCGCTGGCCCGGATCGCGCCGGAGGCCGGCCTGGGCGTCGACCTGGTGCTGAGCGCGTACCCGCCCGCGCCGGACGACCCGCACGCCGAGATCGCCGCCGCCGCGCAGGCCGGGCGGCACACGGAGGCGGACGCGCTGGCCGCCCGGCACGAGCGGACCGCCGTGCACACCCATGGGCCCGCCTCCGAGCAGGCGCTGCACTGGATCGAGGTCCGCGCGGACCTGGCGATGCTGGCGGGGGACCCGGTGCGCAGCTGCCGCACCTGGCTGACGGTCGCCTCGGCGCGGCTGACGGCGGGGCAGTCGCCGGACGCGCCCGCGGTGGAGTCGGCGGTCGACCACGCCCACCACCAGTGGGGCCGGATCGACGACCCGGCGCTCGCCCGGGAGCTCGGCCCGATCCTGATGGAGCTGCGCGGCCGGGTGCCGGGGCGCCGGCGGGGCGCCCTGGAGAACGTGCACCGTCAGCTGCGCCAGCTCCAGGTCAGCGGGTGAACACCCGGCCGGGTACGGCGATTGTGTGAGACCTACGGTGTGGGGGCCGCCGGAATGACATGCTGAGTCCGCTGCTGTGCCGGTTTCAGCTCCGTCGCTCTCGCCGGACCCGCGTTGGCCGCCAGGATCAGGGTCGTCACGGCGACCACCGCGGCGGCGACGCCTCGGGTGTAGCGCTCGGTGGTGCTGGTGCGTTGCTGCACGGCGACCTCGCAACAGCCAAGGGTTAACCACGTTTAATACGCGGTTTAACCTAGGGGCTGTCGCACTCGAACGGCAAGGGCCCCAGGGGGAGTTGAGCGTGTCGGAACGTGACGATCCGGGGACGATCGGGCGCAGAGTGCAGCAGTTGCGCGCCGACCGGGGCCTGACCCAGAGGCAGCTGGCCGAACCGGCGTACACCCCCGCCTACATCTCCACCCTGGAGGCCGGCCGGGTCCGCGCCTCCGACGAGGCGCTGCGGCACATCGCCGACCGGCTCGGCGTCGCCTTCGAGGAGCTGGCCACCGGCCGCCCCGCCCACCTCGGCACCGATCTGCGGCTGCGGCTCACCGAGGCCCAGCGCCTCCTCGCCACCGGCGGCACCGCCGCGGCGGCCGGGCAGTTCACCGCGCTGCTCGCCGAGGCGAGCGCCCACGACCTCGCCGAGGAGCGGGCCGCCGCCCTTCTCGGACTCGGCGAGTGCGGTCTCGACGCCGGCGAACTGGACGCAGCGCGCGGCCACTTCGAGCAGGCCGAGCAGGTCCTCACGGCGGCCGGGGCACCGCTGCCCGCCCGCGCCCCGGCCGTCCGCGGACGGGCCGTGGCGCACTACCTCACCGGTGAACTCCGGTACGCCGTCTACCTCCTGGAGTCCGCTCTCGACGAGCTCAACCGCGGCGGACTGCACGACCCGGACGCCCTGCTGATGCTGTACGCCAGCGTCATCGGCCCCTACATGGACATGGGCGCCCACGCCCGCGCCGCGCAGGCCGCCGAGTACGCGCTCGCCCTGGCCCCGCAGGCCGGCGACCCGGCGCTGGTGGCGCGGATGCACCGGGCCGTGGCCCGCACCCTGCTCGCCGAGGGCCGGATCGCCGAGGCCGACGCCTCCCTGGCGAAGGCCGCCGAGCTGTACCGGCAGCTCCAGATCCGCACCGAACTCGCCAACTGCCACTGGATGCGGGGGTACGTCTACGCCCAGAACGGCGACCTGGAGCGCGCCGAGGCGGAGATGCGCGAGGCGCAGACCATGCTCACGGCCCAGCGCGCCGCCCTCTACACCAGCCAGGTCGCCGTCGAGCTCGCCGACGTCCTGCACCGGCGCGGCAAGTCCGCCGAGGCCGCCGCCCTCCTCCACGAGGTGCTCAGCGACCTCAGCTCCGAGCGCGGCGCGCTGCACTCCGCCGCCGCCCACCGGCTGCTCGGCATCATCGCCGAGGACGCCCGCGAGACCGACACCGCCGAGGAGCACTACGTCCGCGCCCTGAGCCTGCTGGAGCGCGCGGGCGCGGCCGGTGACCTGGCCGACCTGTGCCGCCTCCTGGGCGACCTCCTCCGCCGTACCGGCCGCGTCGAGGCGGCCCTGGACGCCTACCGCACCGGCCTCGGCCACCGCACGGCCCCCGGTACGACGACCCTGGGCCCGGCACCCGCACAGCCGCCGCTCTGACGGAACCCCCGGCGGGTTTCACGCGCAGGCGCAGGGGTAGTCGGGGCGCGTCCGGGGCGGGCGGCCGGGAGTGACCGGGCCGCCCGTGTGCGGTACTACCGGGAGGCAGTCGTGCGGCGCGGAGACGAGCACCGCGGGGAACCGGACCCGGAACCCCGAAGTGCCGCGGACGCCATCGCCGCGTGCATGAGCGGCGCCGGTCCCGGCGAGGTGCCCGAAAGGCTGTGCCGGGTCGCCGTCGACCTGCTGCCCGTGACCGGCGCCAGCGTGTCGCTGCACTGCGACGGGATGCCCGTCCAGCTCGGCGCGAGCGGCCCCCGGGCCGCGTATGTCACCGAGATTCAGGCCACCTTGGGCGACGGCCCCTGCCAGTGGGCCGCGCGCAGCCGCTCGCCCGTGCTCGCCGGCGATCTGACCACCGGAGGGGACGTGGCGCGCTGGCCGGTCTTCGCCCAGCAGGCCACGGCGGCCGGCGTCAGCGCCGTCTACTCGCTGCCGCTCGGCGACGCCCGGGTCTGCGTCGGCACCCTCGACCTCTACGGCGACACCCCCGGCACGCTCACCCGGGGAGAGCTGCGCACGGCCCGGCTGGTCGCCGGGATGATGACGATCGCGTTGATGGCGCTGCCGCACGAGGAGGCGACGGGCGAGCAGGACGAGGACGTGTGGCTGGGCGGGCTCGCCGCCGACCACGACCCGCTCTACCAGGCCGCCGGCATGATCATGGCCCAGCTCGCCGTCGGCACGGACGAGGCGCTGGCCCGGCTGCGGGCGCACGCCTTCGCACAGGGCCGTACCGCGCTGGACGTCTCCCACGACGTGGTGGCCCACCGGCTGCGTTTCGACGACGACGACGAGTGAACCCCGGCGGTCCCGGAGACGTCCTCCCCTGTATGGAGACGATGGCAATGATCTTCGCCGTGGCCGCCGCTGTCCTGCTCCTGCTGAGCCTGCAGAGCCGGATGTCCCAGGCGGAGCGCCGCGCGGCGCGGATCGAGCAGAAGCTCGACCTGGTCCTCGGGCATCTCGGACTGCGCGAGGAGGACCCGCGCCTGGAAGAGGTCGCGGCGCTGCTGCGGGACGACAAGAGGATCCAGGCGATCAAGGTCTACCGGGAGGTCACCGGCGCGGGCCTGGCGGAGGCCAAGAACGCCGTGGACCGTATGGCGTAGTACGTACGCCAGGAGGCCCGGCTCAGACCTCGGCCCGCCCTCGCTTCCTGACCTCGTCCAGCCGGCTCGTGCCCAGCTCGACGGCGGTCAGCGTGGCGTCGGACGGCACCTCGCCGAGGCTGCCGTTGGTCACGGCGATCGCGTCGTCGCCCACCCGTACGGCGGCCACGTCCAGGGTGAGCCGGGGCCCGTCCCCGTACTCGGAGACGGCGCTCAGGACGATCCGCAGGGCCTGCCGGGCGTCCCCGAGCTTCGGCAGTCCCACCGTCCTCACCTCGACGGACATCGGGCCGCCCGGCGCGGTGGCGGTGAACGAGCCGCATCGCCGGGAGAAGTCGCCGAGCCGCTCGATCGCCCGGTCCAGGGCGTCCGGGCGATGGGCGACGACCTGATAGCGCAATTGGGCGCCGCCCCAGTCGTCGTCCAGGCCGACCGACGCCCGTGTGGTGGCGTCGGCGCCGAAGAACTCCTCCGCGTACAGGGCGTCGAGCAGGTCCCCGCACTCCGCCGGTTCGGCGGTCGCCTTCAGCATGGCCTCCCGCCAGGTCGCGAAGCCCCGGGTGGGCACCCACGGCTCCCCGAGGTCGGCCTCGGTGACGAGCGCGGCCCGGGCCTGCGCCTCGGTGAGCGTCGGGGCGGCCGCCGGGGACTGGGCGGCGGACGCCGGGGCGTTCACGGGCGGGGGCGGGGCCTGTTCCTGACCGGCGAGCGCGCACGCGGAGACGGACAGCAGGGCGGCGGCCGAGAGCGCCGGGGCGACGAGTGCACGGGCCGGGGGACGGGGCATCGCAGGGCCTCCCTGGGCTGGGGTGAGGGGCGCGCTCAAGATCGGCACGTGTTCCCAAGGCACCACCGTGGGCCCGGGCCCACCAGCGCGCCGGTCCGTCCGGGTGACGCCCGCCCGGCCCGACACATAGGGGGCCCGAACAGCGGAGACGCCGCATGACGCCGCGCACGCGCTTCCGCGTGGCGACGTCATACGGCGACGCACTCCACCTGTACGACACCGTAAGGTCGGTTCGTAGGGCCCGCCACCGCACTGCTCCAGACAGGAGACCCGCCGTGACGAACGACGGCCGGCCGATCCCGGTGATCATCGACTGTGACACGGGCGTGGACGACGCCCTCGCGCTGCTGTTCGCGGTACGCCATCCGGGGCTGGACCTGCGCGCGGTGACCTGCGTGGCCGGCAACACGGACGTGGCCGGCGTCGTGCGCAACACCCTGACCGTGCTGGAGGTGGCCGGCGCCCCCGAGATCCCGGTGGCCCGCGGGGCCGCCCGTCCGCTGATCGAGCCGTCCCGCTCGGCGCGGCACGTGCACGGCGACGACGGCATGGGCGACATCGGTCTGCCCGCCCCGGCCCGCGTCCCCTCCGACCTCGGCGCGGTCGATCTGCTGCGCCGGGAGATCCTGGCGTCCCCGCGCCCGGTGACCCTGATCCCGACGGCGCCCCTCACCAACATCGCCCTGCTGCTGCGCACGCACCCCGAGGTGACGGACCACATCGAGCGGATCGTCTTCATGGGCGGCGCGGTGGCCTGCGGGAACGCCACGGCGGTCGCGGAGTTCAACGTGTGGCACGACCCGGAGGCCGCGGCGATCCTGCTCACCGCCGGGGTGCCGATCACCATGTACGGCCTGGACGTCTTCCAGCGGGTCGTGGTGCCCGGCGCGGACGTCCGCGCACTGCGGGAGAGCGCGGAGCCGGGCGCCCGGCTCGCCGGGGACCTGCTCGCGCACCGCCCCGCCGCGCCGGACGTCGACGGCGACCCGGAGGCCGGCGGCGTCGGGGACGCGGGCGCGGTCTGCGCGGTCGTGGACCCGGCGGGTATCGCGACGCGGCTGCTGCCCGTGGAGGTGTCCCTGGCGCCGGGACCGACCCGCGGCCAGACCCTCGTGGACCGGCGTCCCCGCCCCGGCGAGTCCGAGATCCACGACGGGCTGCGCGAGCAGTCGCTGGTGGACGTGGCGCTGGACGTGGACGTCGACCGGTTCGTGAAGCTCTATCTGGAGACGGTCGCGGGCGTCTGACCCGCTTGCGGGCGGGGGCCCGGGGAGTGGTCCCCGGGCCCCCGTCGGCGGCTCGCTCAGGAGCGGGCCGAGCGGCGCCGCTTCGAGGCGACGACGAACGCCGCGCCACCCGCGACCAGCACCACGGCACCGAGCGCGATCGGCCCGGTCGCGCTGCTGCCGCCGGTCTCCGCGAGGTCGCCGCCGCCGTTCGGGGACGGGGCGGCGGCGGACGCCGAGTCCGAGGGCTCCGGGGACGGGGCATCCGTCGACGGGGTGTCCGAGGCGGGCGGGGTCGACTCGTCGGCCGGGGTCGACGGCTCGTCGGTGGCCGGCTCGGACGGCTCCGCCGGAGGCGTCGTCGGGGGCTCCTCGGTGGCCGGCGGTTCGGTCGTGCAGTCCTTCGTGCCGCCGTTCCAGGCCGCGATCAGCTTGTCCTTGATGACCGGGCGGTCCGGTCCCTTGGGCAGGTCGCCGTGCTCGAAGCCGTCGTTCGCGTCGTGCTTCCCGTCGAACTTCACGGCCCCGCGGTACAGGTCGATCTGCGCGAAGCAGCCCGCGTCCGGCACGGCGATGTCGAGGGTGTCGGTGGCGCCCGGCTTCACCGTCACGGTGTCGAAGTCGACGAAGACCTGCTCGCCGGAGGTGGCGAAGGACGGGCCGTGGGCCAGGTAGGACGCGAGCGAGGCGGTGCAGGTGGTGGCGTCGTCGGCGGCGCGCACGGTGATGTGGGCCTTGCCGTCCCCGGTGACCTTCAGGTTCTGGTCGTCGACCTTGACGGAGGCGGTGAAGTGCGTGCCGTCGAGGGAGAACTCGCAGCGGTCGGTGGCCGTCCGGGTGCCGGCGCCGGTGCCGGGCCGGTAGCTGCCGCCGGAGTTCCAGCCGTCGCCGCCCGAGCCGTGGGCCCAGGCGCCGGGCGCGGCGGCGACGGTGGCGGCGCACAGGGCGAGCGACGCGGCGCCCGCCCCCAGCAGGCGCCGTCCGATGACACGTCTCGCTATGGACATGCGTATCCCCTCGTGGGGTGGAGAGTGGTCGAAGAAGAAAACACTGGGCCCACTGGTCACATGCGCCACAGCGTGTGCACATCGTCTTGGGGCGGATCACCCGTGTCAACCTGCGGAAACGCAAAGGGAGTTCAAGCGTCCATCACGATCCCGTCACAGGAGGAATGATTCGATCCGCTCTGCGCGGTGTTCGCTTTTCCGGCCAAGTGGACAGTGTTGGTGATGTCGCCGTACCGAGCCACGAGGAGACCGCGTGACCGTCCGCACCACCACGCCCGACCTCTCGTCCAGCAACCCCGACTGGTGGCGCCAGGCCGTCATCTACCAGGTGTATCCGCGCAGCTTCGCCGACGGCGACGGCGACGGGCTCGGGGACCTGAAGGGGATCGCCCAGCGCCTCGGCCACATCGCCGCCCTCGGCGCGGACGCCCTGTGGCTGAGCCCCTTCTACCCGTCCGAGCTGGCCGACGGCGGCTACGACGTCGCCGACTACCGGGACGTCGACCCGCGCCTGGGCACCCTCGACGACTTCGACGCGCTGGCCGCCGAGGCCCACCGCCTCGGCCTGAAGGTCATCGTCGACCTGGTCCCCAACCACAGCTCCCACCAGCACGTCTGGTTCCAGGAGGCGCTGCGCGCCGGACCGGGCTCGGCCGCCCGGGAACGCTACGTCTTCCGCGACGGACGCGGTGCCCACGGCGAACTCCCGCCGACCGACTGGCAGTCCGTGTTCGGCGGCAGCGCCTGGCAGCGGGTGCCCGACGGGCAGTGGTACCTGCACCTGTTCACCCCGCAGCAGCCCGACCTCAACTGGGAGAACGAGGAGGTCCGCGCCGACTTCCGGACCACCCTGCGGTTCTGGTCCGACCGGGGCGTCGACGGCTTCCGCGTCGACGTCGCGCACGCGCTCGCCAAGGACCTGAGCGAACCGCTGCGCGACCTCGGCACCCCCGAGCTGAGCCGCGAGGACGCGCTCCCCGACCTCCCGCCCGGCAGCCACCCCTTCTACGACCGCGACGAGGTCCACGAGATCTACCGCGACTGGCGCAAGATCCTCGACTCCTACCGCCCGCCCCGCATGGCGGTCGCCGAGGCCTGGGTGAACCCGGCCGCCCGCCGCGCCCTGTACGCCCGCCCGGACGAACTCGGCCAGGCGTTCAACTTCGAGTACCTCCAGGCCGGCTGGGACGCCGAGGAGCTGCGCCGGATCATCACCGACTCGCTCGCCACCGCCCGTTCGGCGGGCGCGTCGGCCACCTGGGTGCTGTCCAACCACGACGTCGTCCGGCACACCTCCCGGCTGATGCTGCCGCCCGGCACCGACGACAACGCCTGGCTGCTGTCCGGCGGCCACGCCCCCGAGGTCGACGAGGAGGCGGGCCTGCGCCGCGCCCGCGCCGCCACCCTGCTCATGCTGGCGCTGCCCGGCTCGTCGTACCTCTACCAGGGCGAGGAGCTCGGGCTGCCCGAGGTGGCCGACCTGCCCGTCGAGGTACTCCAGGACCCGGTGTGGGAGCAGACCGGGCGGGTGCGCAAGGGCCGCGACGGCTGCCGGGTCCCGCTGCCCTGGACGACGACCGGCCCGTCGTACGGCTTCGGCGCGGGCGGGGCCTGGCTGCCGCAGCCGGAGCGCTTCGCCGCGTACGCCGTCGAGGCCCAGGACGGCGTGGCGGGCTCGACCCTGGAGCTGTACCGCCGGGCGCTGCGGCTGCGCCGCAAGCTCCTGGACGGCGAGGAGCTGCGCTGGATCCCGGACGCCCCGGCCGGGGTGCTGCACTTCGCCCGCTCCGACGGCTGGCGCTGTGTCGCCAACCTCTCCGCCGGGCCGGTCGACCTGCCGGCGGGGGAGGTGCTGCTCAGCAGCGCCCCACTGGAGTCGGGCCGGCTCGCCCCGGACACGACGGCCTGGCTCGCGTAGGCGCCCGCCGCCGCGCCCGGACGGGTGGTAGCTGTCGTCCCTCCGGCCCCGTCCGGCCGCCGAGCGCGGGCCGGGCGGGGCCCCGGCCGCGAGAATCGCGGGCGAGGGTGGGGTACCGCCGAGGTATGTGAGGAGCTCCCCCGACGATGAGCAGGACCTGGAAGACGACGATCCTCGCCGCGCCGGCCGTCGCCGGCGCGCTGCTCGCGGCCGGACTGACCGGCATGGCGCAGGCGGCCGGCGGCTCACCCGACCCCGTGGGGCACGAGCTGTGGGCGAGCGCCACGATCGAGCCCGGCCGCGCGGGCATCGTCCACGTCGGCGGTTACGAGGGCGCCCCGCTCGGCGCCGGCAGCGTGCTGACGCTGACGGCACCGGCCGGGGCCCGGGTGACGGGGATGCCGTTCGCGGCGGCCGGCTTCCGGGGCACGGTGGCGGTGGGCGGCGCCAGCGCCTCGTACGCCTTCGAGGGGACGGCCGCCGCGACCGCCTGGCACGGGCGGACCTTCCCGTTCGTGCTGACGGTGGCCCCGGACGCCGAGCCGGGCACCCGGCTCCCCGACTGCACCCTGGCCCTCAGGGACGCCAAGGGCACGGTCCACCAGCGCGGCGGCTGCGCGGTGACGGTCGGCCTGCCCGCGCCGACCCTGTCCCGTCCACCCTCCGGAGTGGCCCTGGGTAGCGCGCCCGAGACCTCCGGCACCGCCTACCCGGGCGCCCAGGTCACCGTGGTGGACGCACTGGAGCAGGAGGTCTGCTCGGCCACCGCCGCGCCGGACGGCAGCTGGTCGTGTGTGCCGGGCGTGGCGCTGCCCGCAGGTCCTGGCCTGCTCCAGGCGACGGCCACGCTCAACGGGGTGTCCGCGACGAGCGAGCAGATCGCCATCACGGTCGCCGGCTGACCGCCTGAGGGGTTCAGTAGCGCACCGCCCGCGCCACCTCCGCGCGCACCTGGCCGCTCAGGTCGCGGGTGCTGCGGGCGGTGGCCTTGCCGGTGGCGCCCGCCGCCACGTCGGACACGGTCACCACCGCCGCGTCCAGCAGATTGCCGTCGTCGTCCTTGAAGTCGACCTGGACGGCGAAGGACTTCTTCGAGTCGGTGGTGTTCTCCGCCGAGATCTCCGCCTCCGCGCGCCCGTCCGCGTTCGTCCTCACCCCGCCCACCCGTACGGCGTCCTTCGCGTTCACGCCGCCCTTGATCTCGTCCAGCGCGCGGCCCGCCTCCGCCGTCGCCGAGGCGTACGCGGACGCCGCCTTGCTGGCCACCGAGGCGGGGGTGTCGTCGTCCGAGCACGAGGTGAGCGTCGCGACGGTGAGCGCGGCGGCCGTCAGCAGCACGGCGGTCCGGGTCCGGGGGGTGCGGGGAGAGGGCATGACGGCTCCAGGGAGGTGCGGCGGTCCCTCCAGTGAAGGCCGCGGCGGCCCCGCCCGCACCCCGGCCGTCACCCGATCGGCCCGTGCCCCCTGGTGGGCGGCCCCGGGCGCCCGGATCGTCGTAGCGACCGCAGCACCCGTTGGCACGACCGATCGCGTTCCACGCGAGAAGTGGGGTACGGCAGCCATGACCCAGCAGCAGTCGCAGGCGCACGCCACCGACGCGGCCCACAGCACCGCCGGCCCGTCCGCGTCCAGGGCCGCCTCCCCGTCGTACGGGCCCCGCCGTCCTTCCGGGGGGCTGACCGGCGCACTGGTCTTCGCCGGTGTGCTGATGCTGGTCGACGGGGTCCTCGCCATCCTCCAGGGCATCTCGGCCCTCGCCGCCGACGACGTGTACGCACGTGTCGGCGACTACGTCTTCAAGGGGAGCCTCACGACCTGGGGCTGGGTGCTGCTCGCCCTCGGCGTGGTCGCCGTGTCCGTCGGCCACGGCATTCTGCGGGGCGCCTGGTGGGCCCGGCTCACCGGCATCTTCCTGGCGTCGCTCGGCATGGTCGCGCACTTCCTGTTCCTGCCGTACGCGCCGGTCTGGTCGGTGATCATGGTGGCCGTCGACTTCTTCGTGATCATGGCGCTGGCCCTGGCGCCCGACCCCACCTGACCCGGCGCGCGGGCCGGGTCAGGAGCGATCGATGGTCAGCGGTGGCCGATGCCGCCGCCGCCGAAGGACCCGCTGTGCCCCGGATCCCAGCGCTTTCGGTGCTGGTCCTCGCTGCGCCTGCTGCTCGCGGCGTGCAGCTCGTGCGGCAGGAGACGTTCCCCGCCCTCGCCGTGCGGCACCTCGTCGGGCTCCCGCACCTCACGGATCTCGTGGACGGCACCGCCGTCGGGCAGATGCGTCTGTTCCTCCGGAGTGGGCCGCGGCGACTCCTTGTCGCGGACCCGCATGCCGAACTGCACCGCCCACACCAGTGCGCCGGCGATGAAAATCCCACCCGCCAGAGCGGCGATCCACCGAAGGACCTCGGTGGATGTGGCCGCCAGTTCAAGCGTCGCCGTAGTCATGTCTCAATTATCACCAAAACGGGCGAATAGGCTATGCCTGGGGTGAATCGCCTTCCGCCGGTTCCTCCGGCGTCTCCCCCAGCTCCGTGAAGAGCGTCAGCTGCAGGGCGCCCGGCGCCTCAAGCCGGGAGTTCAGGGAGTTCCAGGGCGTCCGGGTCGGCTCGGCCAGCACCTCGGCGCCGGCCGCCGCGAGCCGGGCGGTGACCGCAGGGGAGTCGTCCACCTGGAAGGCGACCCGGACGTGTCCCGCGACCCGGCGGCCCACCTCGACCTCGTCGATGTACTCCGCGTGGTGCGGGTCGGTCAGCTCCAAGGTGGCCCGGCCGGCGTCCAGGATCGTGACCCGGCCGTCCGGGGAGGAGAACGCCGCCTGCTCGGGCAGGCCGAGGACGTCCCGGTAGAAGCGCAGGGCCTCGTCGTAGTCGTCGGCCGTGACGACGAGCCGGAGTTCACGCACCCGGCCGGGCTGCTCGGCGGGGACCTCGGGCATGGCGTTCTCCTTCGTCGGAGGGCTGTGTCCCGTCAACTTCCCCTGCCGGCCGCGGCATTCCCTGGGCTGACGCTCCATCACCCGCACGCGGCACGCGCCCCGCACCGGCTTTGC
Source organism: Streptomyces sp. RK62 (assembly GCF_018070255.1). NCBI lineage: Bacteria > Bacillati > Actinomycetota > Actinomycetes > Kitasatosporales > Streptomycetaceae > Streptomyces > Streptomyces sp. RK62. The sequence continues at coordinate 344,929 of NZ_JAGPYD010000007.1, forward strand.
CGGCTCTTTACAACCCGGCCCGGGGTCGCGTCGTCTCTCCGCTCGACCCGTCACCACCCGCCCGGCGTTCCACCGGGCGAACGACGAAAGAGAGCGACCGATGCGCCGAACCGTGTTCAGTGCCCTGGCACTCACCTGCACCGCCCTGCTGGCGAGCGCCGCCCCGGCCCTCGCCGACAGCTCCGCCCCGAGCACCGCCCCCAGCGCCGCCACCCGGACCCCCAGCCCGGCGCCGAGCGACCCCGCGCAGGAGGCCGCCTCGCCCGTGCCCAGCGAGCCGGCGCGGGACGCCGCCTCGCCGGTGCCGGCGGAGCGCGGCCAGGTCGCCGTCCGCCCGTCCGGGGCGCCCGACACGGGCGTGGCCGACTCGTCCTCCGGCACCTCCACGGGCGCCCTGACCGGCGCCGGCGCCGCCGCGGTGCTCCTGGCCGGAGGCGCGACGTTCGTCGTCCGGCGCCGGCGGACGCACGGCGCATGACGCCGCTGTCCCGGCGCGCGTTCGGCACGGCCGCGCTCGCCTCGGTCCTGGTGGGCTGCGGCGGCGGCGCCTCGGAGTCGTCCGCGAGCGCGCCCGCCCGCCGGACGCGGGGCACCGGGGGCGCCGCAGGGAGCGGCGAGCGGTCCGCCGGGTCGTCCGCGAACGCCGCACGCGCCCTGGGGCGTTCGGCCCCCGTCCGGCTGCGCATCCCCGCCATCGAGGTCGACACCCCGCTGATCCGGCTGGGCCTGGAGAAGGACGGCACCGTCGAGGTGCCGCCCATCACCGCCCACGACCGGGCCGGCTGGTACCGGCACTCGCCCACCCCCGGCGAGGTCGGCCCGTCGGTCGTCCTCGGCCACGTCACCGTGGGCGAGTACGGCGACGGCGTCTTCCACGACCTCAGCCGGCTGCGCAAGGGGGACCGGATCGAGGCGCGCCGACAGGACGGCAGCACCGCGGTATTCGCGGTCAGCTCCGTCCGCACGGTCGCCAAGGCCGCGTTCCCCTCGGACGACGTCTACGGGGACGTGGACCGGCCCGAGTTGCGGCTGATCACCTGCGGCGGGCCCCGCGAGGGACAGGAGTACCGCGACAACGTGATCGTGTTCGCGGTGCTGAGTCCGTCGTCCCCCTGACCGGCCCGCCGTCCCTCTGACCGGCCGCCGGGGCGGAAACCGGTTCCGGACCGCGCAACGCGCGCGGCCGGACCGGCATCCTCCCCCGTGACACCCCGGCCGGCGACCCGGTCGCCGGCCCGACCATGGAGAGCGTTGAAACGGTCCCGAGACGAGGCGGCGTCCGAGCTGTTCGCCGCCCTCTACCCCCGTCTGGCCGGCTGGTGCCGCCGGCTGGTCGACGACGACGAGACGGCCCACGAGATCGCGTCGGAGGCCTTCACCCGGCTCTGGGCCCGCTGGAGCAAGGTGGACGAACCGCGCGGTTTCCTCTACGTCACCGCCGCCAACCTGGTCCGCGACCACTGGCGCAAGCTGGAGCGCGAACGTCGGGCCGTGCGCCGCGCGACCACCGAGGCCGCCGTCGCCCCGCACCCCGAGCAGGCCGACCCGTCGGTCCGGCTGCTGGTCCAGTCGCTGCCGGAACGGCTGCGCATCCCCATCCTTCTCCACTACTACGCTGACATGCCGATCCGGGAGGTGTCCGTGCTGACCGGGCGCAAGGAAGGAACCGTCAAGGCCGACCTGCACGCGGCCCGCGAACTGCTCCGCGTCCACCTGAGGAGAAGCCTTGACCACTCGCATTGACGGCGACGAACCGGACGGCCGCGCCCTCGCCGACGACGACCCGCTGCTCGTCGTCCTGCGCCCGCCGTCCGAGCATCTGGCCGCGCCGCCCGGCCACTACGAGGCGATCCGCCGCCGCGCGTCCCGCCGCCGCCTGGCGCGTACGGCCGTCGGGGTGGGCGTGACCTGCGCGGTGGCACTGCTGGCCGCGCTGCCGTTCACCGGGCAGCGCGCGGACACGCCGACGTCCCCGGCCCCGCCGCTCGCGCCCCCCACGGGCGGCCGTACGGCACCGGCGACCCCGGAACCGGTGCCGAGCCCGAGCACGGAGCCGTCCGCCCGGCGGACACCGTCGGCGCCGCCGTCCGAGGCGTCGCGGACCGGCACCTCGGCGCCCGCCGACAGCCGGCGACGGGTGACGGACGCACCCGTGGAGGACCAGGCGGCCCGGCCCACGGCGTCCCCGAGCGCGCGGGGCGAGGTGCCGACGGTGGCACCCGGCCGCGAGACGGCCCAGCGGCGGTAGGGCGGGAGAGGGCAAGACCCCTGGTGGGGATCGGGGTGGGAGGGCCGAGGGGCGCCCGCGGCGGAGTACCGTGCGGCGAGATCGACCGGCGGACCCTCCGCCCCGCCCGGAAGGACCGGAAGCTGAACGCCTCGCTCGCGGAGACGTTGTCCGTGGCCATGCTCGTGCTCGTGCTGGCCGGTGCCGTCGTCCGGCCCTTCGGACTGCCCGAGGCGGTGATCGCCGTGCCGGCCGCGGCACTGGTCGTCGCCACCGGCGCCCTCTCACCCGCCCACGCGCTCGACGAGGCCGAACGCCTCGGCCCGGTGATCGGCTTCCTCGCGGCCGTCCTGGTGCTCGCCCAGCTCTGCGACGACGAGGGGCTGTTCCAGGCGTGCGGGGCGTGGATGGCGCGGACGGCGGCGGGCCGGCCGCGCCGGCTGCTGGGCCAGGTGTTCCTGGCGGCGTCCGCGATCACGGCCGTGCTCAGCCTGGACGCCACCGTCGTCCTGCTCACGCCCGTCGTGTTCGCCACCGCCGCCCGGCTCGGCGCCCGCCCCAAACCGCACGTCTACGCCTGCACCCATCTGTCCAACACGGCGTCCCTGCTGCTGCCGGTGTCCAACCTGACGAACCTGCTGGCGTTCGCGGCGAGCGGGCTGACCTTCACCCGGTTCGCCGCGCTGATGGCGCTGCCGTGGCTGGCGGCCATCGCCGTGGAGTACGCGGTCTTCCGGCGCTTCTTCGCCACCGACCTGGACGCGGGCGCGCAGGCCCCGACCGCGGGCGACGCCCCCGCACTGCCGCTGTTCGCGCTGGTGACGGTGGGCTGCACGCTGGCCGGGTTCGTGGCGACCTCGGCCATCGGCGTCGACCCGGCCTGGGCGGCCTTCGCGGGCGCGGCCGTGCTCGCCGTACGGGCCCTGCTGCGGCGCCGCACCACCGCGAAGGCGCTGCTGAACGCCGCGTCGGTGCCGTTTCTCGCGTTCGTCCTGGCCCTCGGGCTCGTCGTCCGCGCGGTCGTGGACAACGGGCTCGACACGGCCCTCGGACGCCTCGTCCCCGACGGCACGGGCCTGGCCGCCCTGTTCGGCATCGCCGTGCTCGCCGCGGTGCTCGCCAACGTCATCAACAATCTGCCGGCGGTGCTGGTCCTGCTGCCGCTGACCGCCGGCTCCGGGCCCGGCGCGGTCCTCGCGGTGCTGCTCGGCGTGAACATCGGCCCCAACCTGACCTACGCGGGGTCGCTGGCCACCCTGCTGTGGCGGCGTATCGTGCACGCCCACGACACCGAGGTACGGCTGGGGGAGTTCACCCGGCTCGGCCTGTACGCCGTACCCGCGAGCCTGTGCGCCGCCGTGGTGGCACTGTGGGCCTCACTGGCCGTGATCGGAGGAGGCTGAAGCCGATGGCCGTGGTCGTCTGGATCGTCGAGGGCACCTGGCCGGCCTGCGTGGACGCCGCGCGCCGGCACACGTCCGAGGACGACGGGATCGTCCTGCTGCACGTCACCGGGGACGACGTGGCCGAGGCCGCGCACAGCGCGTTCGCCGGGCTGCTGGGCCGCGGCCATCCCGAACGCGACCCCGGCACCCGGGTCGAGCACCTCGCCGCCGCCTCCGCCGAGAGCCTCCTCGGCGCGGCCGCCGAACGGCTCGGCCGGCCCTGCACCCGCACCGAGCGCACCGGCCGTGTCGAACGCGAGGTCGTCGCCGCCGCTGAGGGCGCCGACCTGCTCGTCCTGGCCCGCGACGGCGACCGCAGCCGGCTCGGCCCGCACAGCCTGGGTCCCGCCAGCCGCTTCGTCGTCGACCACGCCCCGTGCCCGCTGCTGCTGGTCTGGCCGGAGCCGGCGCCGGGGCTCACGACGATGCCGGGGGCGCCGCCGCACTGACCTCGCCGGGTCCGCCGTAGCACCGACCTCGCCGGAGTTCTTACAGACCGAACTCCTGCGGCGACAGGTTGAGCACCCCGCACGCCTCGCGCAGCACCTGCTCCTCGGCCGGGGCCACATAGCCGTCAGCTCCCGCCACGACGAACCCGGTCTGCACGACGGCACGGGCCTCCGTGGGCTTCTTCGCGGCCTTGGCGATCTCCTGGAGCGCGTCCGCCTTGCCCTGCTGGAAGTTGGCGGCCATCTGGTCCACATGCTTGTTGAAGCGCTGGCGCAGCTGCTCCGACGGGAAGTTCTGCAGGACGTCGTTGTTCAGGATCAGCGACTCCACATGCTGCCGCTCGGCCGGGTCGACATGCCCGTCGGCGGCGGCCACCAGGGCGCACACGGCCATGCTCGCGTCTCTGTACGCGCCGCTCTTCAACTCCGTCTTCAGCGAGGTCAGCTGGGACTTCAGCGCGCTCACCAGCTGCGCCTTCGAACCCCCGGACCCCGAGCCCGGGCGCCCGTGCCCGCCGGAGCCGCGGCCCTGGGCCTGCTGCTGCAATCCCTTGGCCTGGTCCTTGATCCGGTCCCACATCGCCATGCGTGCCACCTCGGCTTCGTATCGGTCGGCTCGGTCGCCGCGCGCTCCCGCACGTCACGGTGACAACTCCCGCCGCTCCGGCGAAGTTCCAGGAAGCCGTCACCCCGTCAGGTGACGTGCGGGGCGCCATGACGCAGCTCACATGCGCTGGGCGATCAGTTCCGCCGTCGCCGCCGGTCCTCCATGACGACAGACACAGCCACTCCAGTACCGGAACGGACGGACCACATGAGCGCACCGGTGAAGGGCCCCGCCTCCTACTTCCCCTCGATCGAGAAGAAGTACGGCCGTCCGGTCGAGCACTGGAAGGACCTCATCCGCACCTCGCCGCTGACCCGGCACATGGAGCTGGTCGCCTGGCTCAAGACCGAGCACGGCCTCGGGCACGGCCACGCCAACGCGCTCGTCGCCCACACGCTGGCCGAGCGGTCCGACGGCTGAGCGACCTCCCGGGACGCTACGCGCCGGGTGGCCGGAAGGACACCTGGCGGCGGGTCGCCTCGTCGATCTCGTCCAGGCTCAGCAGGGGGGTGGCCTGGGTGCGCAGGGCGCCGCTGGCCTTCACCCGGAGGCTGACGGCGGCCATCGCGACCGGGTCGGGGAAGTCGACGATGACGATGATGTCGTGCTCGCCGAAGGCGAAGTACATCGTCTCGACCGTCCCGCCGAGGCTCGCCACGGCCTGCTCGACCGCCGTGCGGCGGCTGCTCGCGCCCTCCTTGAGCAGCCCCTTGGTGCCCTCAGGGGTGTAGGTGGCCTGGATGAGGAACTTCGGCATCGGACGCTCCTGACCTCGTTCGCCGTTCGCTCGTTGTCGCAGCGCTCTGGCCGAGGGCCTTCCCGTCCGGGCGTACGCCCACCGCCCGGCGCCCGCGCTTTCACCCGTCGGGCCCCGGGGAAATTCGTTGAACTCGCGTACAACCCTTGGACCCCGCTGAAGGTCTCCTGAGAGTCGACTGTTCGTAAAGCCATGGCCAAGGCCAGGTGAACGAGGCAGGTCGCACCCCGTCTGCGATGCCCCGCCGGGCATCCCGCATGCCGCAGGAGATTTCGCATGCACCACGCGCACGTACCCGTGCACGCGGCCGCGCGCCCGCGCCGGCCCGCCGGTTTCCGCCGTGCCCCCGGGACGGCCACCGCGGCCGCCCGCCTGGTCTTTTCGCGCGGGACCGATCGCCGCGTCCCGGATGCCACAGGCGTCCCGGCCGTCCCGGCCGCCGGAAGCCCGGCCCCGCGCGTCCTCCTCGCCGCCTGACCCAAGCCCGGCCACCGGCCCGATCACCGGCCACCGGCCGCCCGTCCCCCCGCCGACACCCCCTCGCCCACCGGGCGGTGGCGGCCGGCGGGGGAGACGGACGGCCACCCCCGCGGCGGACCCCACGCCCGTACCGCGTCACCCGCACGGTCGGGTGTCCCGCCGCCCGCCGGGCCCGTTCCTCACCGTCCCCACGGGCCCGGCCCCGACCCGCCTCACCAGGAGCGACCACCTTGCGCAAGCGCCCCCTCCTCCTCGTCGCCACCCTCACCACGGGACTGCTCACCGCGCTCCCGGCGACCGCCGCCTCGGCCGCGCCGTCCAAGCTGGCCGGCGACTTCAACGGCGACGGCTACCGCGACGTCGCCGTCGGCGCCCCGTGCGCCGAGGTGGGCGCCGAGTCCTGCGCGGGCGCCGTCGTCGTGCTGTACGGCTCGTCCTCGGGCCTCTCCGCGAGCCGCAAGGCCGTGATCACCCAGAACTCCGCCGGCGTCCCCGGCACCGCCGAGTCCGGCGACCTCTTCGGCTCCTCGGTCGCCGCCGCCGACCTCGACCGCGACGGCTACTCCGACCTCGTCGTCGGCGCGTCCGGCGAGACCGTCGGCACCAATGTGAGCGTCGGCTCCGGCACCGTCCTGTGGGGCTCCACGTCCGGTCCGAGCGGCGGCAAGGGCCTGCCCCAGCCGTCCGGCCTCGCCCGGTACGGCGGCTACTCGTGGGGTGCCGCGGCCGCCGACTTCGACGGCGACGGCGACACCGACGTCACGCTCACCGGGCAGAACCACACCCACCTCTACCAGGGCCCGTTCACCCGCACCGGCGGCCCGCTCAGCCACCAGCGCGTCGGCGAGGTCGGCACCACGTACGACGTCATCGCCGGCGACCTAAGCGGCGACCGCGCCGCCGAGCGCGTCTACCCGATGTCGGTGGACGGCGACACCGGCGGGACGATCCTCACGTACCGCTGGACCGGCACGAGCTACAAGTTCGGCGAGCTGACCCAGGCGGACGGCATGAGCGGCTCGGTCGCCGACATCAACGGCGACGGCTACGGCGACCTCGTCCTCGGCGACGCCTCGGACCCGAGCGCCGACAAGCCCGGCGGACACAAGGGCGGCCAGATCACCGTCTGGTACGGCGGTCCGACCGGCCCCGACCCCGCGCAGAAGCCGACCGTCGTCCACCAGGACTCCACCGGCGTCCCCGGCTCCGGCGAGACCGACGACTCCTTCGGCTCCGAGGTGAGCACCGGCGACATCAACGGCGACGGCTACGCCGACGTCGTCGTGGCCGCCCCCGGCGAGGACCTCGAGAAGGCGAAGGACGCGGGCTCGGTCACCGTGCTGTTCGGCTCGGCGTCCGGTCTGAAGACGTCCGGCTCGACGTCGTACACCCAGAACACCGCGGGCGTGCCCGGCACCGCCGAGACCGGCGACCGCTTCGGCACCTCCGTGGACCTCACCGACGTCACCAAGGACGGCCGCGCCGACCTCACCGTCGGCGTCGACGAGAACGGCACCGGCGGCGTCTGGACCCTGCGCGGCGCCTCGACCGGCCTGACCACCAGCGGCGCCCAGGGCATCACCGCCACGGCCGTCTCCGTGAAGGGCTACTACTTCGGCTCGGACATCGCCCAGTGACGCGCCACCCCGCACCCCACTTCCGCACCCTTCCCATCTGAAAGGGGACCTCACCGTGCGCAAGCGCACCCTTCTGCTGGCGGCGGCCGTCACCACGGGCCTGCTGACCGCGCTCCCGGCCACCGCGGCCACCGCCGCGCCCTCCGGCCTGGACGGCGACATCAACGGCGACGGCTACCGCGACACCGTCGTCGCCGCGCCCCTGGCCAAGGTGGCCGGCAAGAGCAAGGCCGGCTACGTCGCCGTCGTCTACGGCAGCTCCAGCGGCCCGAACACCGGCAAGCGGCAGATCATCAGCCAGGACACCGCCGGCATCCCCGGCGTCCCGGAGAGCGGCGACTACTTCGGCGACCGCGTCACCACCGGCGACCTCGACGGCGACGGCTACACGGACATCGTCGTCGGTGTGCACGGCGAACGGATCGGCTCCACCGACGACTTCGGCGTCCTGACCGTGCTGTGGGGCGGCGCGAACGGCGTGGAGTCCGGCACCGACGTCTCCTCCCCGCTGCCCGAGTACCGCAGCGAGCTGGGCTGGTCCGTGGCCACCGGCGACTTCGACGGCGACGGCGCCACCGACCTCGCCGCGGTGAACCTGGCCTACCCGGAGCTGAACATCTTCAAGGGCCCGCTGACCCGCACCGGCAAGGCCGCCGCGCTCACCGGCATCGACACCAACGAGCAGACCGGCATCAACGCCGACCGGATCACCTCCGGCGACGTCACCGGCGACGGCCGTACCGACCTGCTCGTCATGGGCCAGGAGGAGTACAGCGGCGGCTACCGCACCCGCAGCGTCCTCTACAAGGGCTCGGCGTCCGGCCTCACCCCCGGCGCCAAGGTCGCGGGCGGCTACGCGTCCGTCATCGGCGACGTGAACAAGGACGGCTACGGCGACATCGTCACCGGCAACTTCATGGAGAAGTCCACCGACGAGCCCAACGGCGGCCTCGGCGGCGCCATCACCGTGACCTACGGCGCGTCCGGCGGCCTGAGCACCCGCACGCCCGTCCGCATCACGCAGGACACCGCGAACGTGCCCGGCGCCTCCGAGAAGAACGACGCCTTCGGCTGGAGCCTGGACGCCGGCGACACCAACGGCGACGGCTACACCGACATCGCGGTCGGCGTCGCCGAGGAGGACCTCGGCAGCAAGCGGGACGCCGGATCGGTCGTCGTCCTGCGCGGCTCCTCCTCCGGCCTGACCGGCACCGGCTCCAAGTCGTTCACGCAGGACACCACCAACGTCCCCGGCACCGCCGAGTCGTACGACTACTTCGGCCACTCCGTGCTGCTCACCGACGCCAGCAAGGACAACCGCGCCGAGCTCGTCGTCGGCGCCCGCGGCGAGAACGACGGCGCCGGTTCCGTCTGGACGCTGCGCGGCACCGCCTCCGGCATCACCGCCACCGGTGCCAAGTCCTTCGGCAGCGCCACGGTCGGCGGCGCCTCCGGCCTCGCCTACTTCGGCGACGTCCTGGCCGGCTGACCCACCGCACCACCCGGACCTCCCGAGGGGGCCGGCCGCCCGCGCCCCGCGGCGGCCGGTCCCACCGGCCACCCCGACACCGCAGGAGAGACCCCACATGCTCCGGCACCACCGCACGCGCCTCCACTCCCTCGCGCTCGCCACGGCCACCGTCGCCGCCACCCTCACGGCCGTCCCGCTGCTGACCGCGGCCCCGGCGGCCGCCGCGCCCGCCAAGTACGCGGACGACTTCAACGGCGACGGCTACCGCGACCTCGCGACGGCGGCGCCGTACACCCCGGTCGGCGGCAAGACCGACGCGGGCGCCGTCGTGATCACCTACGGTTCCGCGAGCGGCATCAGCGCCTCCCGCCGCGCGGTCATCACGCAGGACACCACCGGCGTCCCCGGCACCGCCGAGCAGGGCGACCGCTTCGGCCGGGGCCTCACCTCCGGCGACCTCAACCGGGACGGCTACGCCGACCTCGTGGTCGCCAGCCCCGGCGAGGACGTCGGCTCCGACGTCGACGGCGGCTCCGTGACGATCCTCTGGGGCGGCAAGAACGGCCTGTCCGGCGGCCAGTCCGTCCCCGACGGCGCCCCCTCCGCCCACGACGAGTACGGCATGTCCCTGACCGTCGGCGACTTCACCGGCGACGGCAAGGCCGACCTCGCCGTCGGCAGCACCGGCAAGGACGTCTGGATCCACAAGGGCGGCTTCCTGAAGGCCTCGGGCGCCGCGTCCCGCGACGTCCTCACCACCGACCTGAACACCGGCGCCATCTACGGCTCCCAGAACCTCGCCGCCGGTGACGTCAATGGCGACGGCACCGACGACCTGGTCATCAGCGGCACCCAGGCCGGCACCTACGACGAGGGCGCCTTCGTCTACCTGGGCTCCTCGTCCGGCTTCACCCGCCAGACGATCCTGGTCGACGGCGCCTACGAGATCGCCGCCACCGGCGACCTCAACGGCGACGGCTACGACGACATCGTCACCTCGACGTACGGCGACGGTGTGAAGAGCCTCGGCGGCTCCGTCAGCGCCTACCTGGGCAGCCCGAACGGCGTCGGCACCCGCGCCCAGACCACGATCACCCAGGACACCGCGGGCGTCCCCGGCTCCGACGAGGAAGGCGACTGGTTCGGCAACGACCTCTCCCTCGGCGACATCGACAAGGACGGCTACGCCGACCTGGCCGTCGGCACGATCCACGAGACGATCGGCGACGCGAAGATCGCCGGCAGCGTCACCGTGCTCCGCGGCTCCGCCGCCGGCCTGACCGCGACCGGCGCCAAGGCGTTCACGCAGAACACGGCCGGCGTCCCCGGCACCGCCGAGTCCGCCGACCGCTTCGGGGCCTCGGTGCGCCTGTCCGACCTGACCGGCGACGGCCGCGCCGACCTGTCCGTCGGCGCCGACGGCGAGAACCACCCGGCGGGCTCGATCTACAGCCTGCGCGGCTCCGCCACGGGCGTGACCACCACGAACGCGACCAGCTTCGGCCCCGGCTCGCTCGCCCTGCCCTCCGGCTACCTGCGCCTCGGCCAGAACATGCTCAGCTGACTCCTGCTGCTCCGCCCCCTCGGGGGCACCCCTAGGGGATGTCACAGCTCGGCAGCAAAGCCGGGCCCTAAGCCCGGGGCCCGGCACGCCGTTTGCCAGGACCAGGTACGTTCGAAGACGTGGCTGGATTCAGGATCGGACGGGGCAGCCGGAACAACGGCACCCCGCACACGCAGCAGACGCCCCAGGGACCGTCGTACGGCTACCCTCCGCCGCCGCAGCAGCCGTACACCGGCTCGGGCGGCGGAGGAGGCTGGCCGCAGGCGCACGGCGGCGGGCGCGGGGGCCCCGGCGGCTACGGCCCCGGCCCCGCGGGCCACGGCGAGCCGGAGTACTTCGGCGACGGCGGCTACCCGGGCGCCCCCGCCGACCCGTACGCGGCGAACAACCCCGGTCACACCCAGGCCTTCTCCGTCGGCGAGGACCCGTACACGCACGGCGACACCTACCGCGCGGGCACGGCCCCGGCCGGCCCGGTCGGCCCCCGCCTGCACTGGAAGGACCTGCTGCGCGGCGTGATCCTCTCGCCCGCGCAGACCTTCCTGCAGATGCGGGACTACTCGATGTGGGGCCCCGCCCTCATCGTGACGTTCCTCTACGGCCTGCTCGCGGTCTTCGGCTTCGACGGCGCCCGCGCGGACGCGATCAACGCGACCCTCTCCAACGCGGTCCCGATCGTCCTGACCACCGCCGTCGCCATGGTCCTGTCGGCCTTCGTCCTGGGCGTCGTCACCCACACCCTGGCCCGCCAGCTGGGCGGCGACGGAGCCTGGCAGCCCACGGTCGGCCTCTCCATGCTGATCATGTCCCTCACGGACGCCCCGCGCCTGGTCGTCGCGATGTTCGCGGGCGGCGACGCCCCCTTCGTCCAGATCCTCGGCTGGGCGACCTGGGTGGCGGGCGGCGCCCTGCTCACCCTGATGGTCTCCAAGTCCCACGACCTCCCCTGGCCGAAGGCCCTGGGCGCGAGCGCGATCCAACTGGTCGCCCTCCTGTCGATCGTGAAACTGGGCACGTTCTAGCCCCCAGCCAACGGAAAAGGGCCCCTGCCGCATCGCCGGCGGGGGCCTTTTCCGTACGCCCCAGCCGTCAGGGGGTACGCATACGTACAAGGGCGAAACGGAAGGAACGGGAGAAAGGGGAGAACGGTGCCGCTCTATCTATCGAGGTTCAGCTACACGCCGGAGACCTGGGCACGGCTGATCGCCCACCCCGAGGACCGCGCGCAGGCCGCCCAGTCGTACATCGAGTCCGTCGGCGGCAGGCTCCACGGCTTCTGGTACGCCTTCGGCACCCGCGACGGCTACAACCTGTGGGAGGCCCCCGACAACGTCTCCATGGCCGCGGTCGCCCTGGCGATCAGCGGAGGCGGCGCGCTCAGCTCGTTCGAGACGACGGTGCTCCTGACGATCGACGAGACGATCGAGGCCCTCCAGAAGGCAGGCCAGATCGGCTACCGGGCCCCCGGCGCCTAGCACGCCGCCGAAGGGCTCAGAGGGCTTCCTTGTTGTCCTTGGCCGCTTCCCCGGACCGGTGCACGGGAGGCAGCACGCTCCACGGGAAGTTGATCCAGTCGTCCGTGCGCTTCCAGACGTACTCGCATTTCACGAGCGAGTGGGACTTCTCGTAGATCACGGCGGAGCGGACCTCGGCGACGTGCTCGACGCAGAAGTCGTGGACGAGCTTGAGCGTCTTGCCGGTGTCGGCGACGTCGTCGGCGATCAGCACCTTCTTGTCGGTGAAGTCGATCGCGTTCGGGACGGGCGCCAGCATGACCGGCATCTCCAGCGTGGTCCCGACGCCGGTGTAGAACTCGACGTTCACCAGGTGCAGGTTCTTGCAGTCGAGCGCGTAGGCGAGCCCGCCGGCCACGAAGACGCCGCCCCGGGCGATGCTCAGCACGATGTCCGGCTGGTAGCCGTCGTCGGCGATGGTCTGCGCCAGCTCGCGGACGGCGGTGCCGAAGGCCTCGTAGGTCAGGTTCTCCCGCACGGGGGCGTCGCTCATGCCGTCCTCACACCTGGGTCCGATGGAAGTTCTGGAATGACCGGGACGCGGTCGGCCCGCGCTGCCCCTGGTACCGCGACCCGTACCGCTCGCTGCCGTAGGGGAACTCGGCGGGCGAGGTCAGCCGGAACATGCACAGCTGCCCGATCTTCATGCCCGGCCACAGCTTGATCGGCAGCGTGGCGAGGTTCGACAGCTCGAGGGTGACGTGCCCGCTGAAGCCCGGGTCGATGAACCCGGCGGTCGAGTGCGTGACGAGCCCGAGCCGCCCGAGCGAGGACTTGCCCTCGAGCCGCGAAGCAAGATCATCGGGGAGAGTGATGACCTCGTACGTCGACGCGAGCACGAACTCCCCGGGGTGCAGGATGAACGGCTCATCACCCTCGGGCTCGACGAGCCGCGTCAGATCCGCCTGCTCGATCGAGGGGTCGATGTGCGGGTACCGGTGGTTCTCGAACACCCGGAAGTACCGGTCCAGCCGTACGTCGATGCTGGACGGCTGCACCATGGAGTGGTCGTAGGGATCGATCCGGACCCGCCCGGCGTCGATCTCGGCCCGGATGTCCTTGTCTGAGAGAAGCACGCCCCGAGGATACGCAAGGCGCGCGTACCGGCCACAACCGCACCGTCCGCGCGCCCCACGCCAAGCCTGTCCGTGCTGCCGGCTACCGCTTCTCCACCTGCACCGGCACCGCGCTGCGGAGCCGGGCACAACGGGGACATCGCACGAGCCGGCCGGGGCCGAGCCGCTCGGCCTGCTGCATCGGGAACGAGGCGGTGCTGAACACGTGCCCTTCGGCACACTGGACGACGGTGCGCTCCATCAAGTCCTGAAGTCCCTTCCCCAAGAGCCGCGCCCGGCTGCTGCCTGCCGGACGACGAGAGGCCACATTACGGGATCAAAGGGACGGCTCTCCAGGCGGCACTCCGACCCCGCCCGGACCCTCTTCCACCCCTCCACGGTACGCCCCAACTCCGGTGCCCCGCAGTCGCGTCCACCCCCTGAAAACGCCCCCCTGAAAACCACTCAGGCCCCGACGCGACAGCGCCCGGGCCCGGAGATGAGGTACAGTGACGAGGCGATCGGACACCCCCTCCGGTTACCCCGGATCGGGCGTCTTACGCGGGTGTAGTTTAATGGTAGAACATCAGCTTCCCAAGCTGAGAGCGCGAGTTCGATTCTCGTCACCCGCTCTTCTTGAAGCCCCAGGTCAGCGACCTGGGGCTTATGTATTGGGCAGGTCACACCCGTGAGCCCTCAGCCCGCCCGTCCCGTTGGAGGGACGGATCGCGTGCGCGGACGCTGCAGCACTGTTCGTTGCCCAACTCCTGCTCGGCGGCAAGGACTTCAACGAGTCCGCCACAGTGGGCACGGACAGGCCGGGTGGCACTCAGGCGATGTCGTGGATGTTGTGCTCGGTCAGATCGGCTGCGTGCCGGGCAATGGCGCAGTAGTCGGCGTCGTCGTGCAGGACTGCCAGTCCGTGATGGGCCGCGGTCGCGGCGATGACGAGGTCCACGGCCGAAGCGCTCCGATGCTCCCCTGCCCGAGCCATACGGTGCTGCACCGCACCGATCCAGCGCCCCGCATTCTTCGGCACCGACACATCGGGGTAGAGGTCGGTGAACATCTCCGTGATCTCGTCGTACTCGCGTCCGTTCCGGGCACTGTGGAGGAACTCGGCGCGCTGTACGTAGCAGGATGCGATGGCTCCGGCGTCGATCGCGTCGTACCAGGCCGACTGCAGTTTCGGATCGCGGAGCAGGCGGACCAGGCCGGAGGTGTCGAGCAGGTAGATCACCGGCTGTTCTTCTCCGCTCGGTGCAGGCGCTCGGCGTCCTCGACAGCACCCCACTCACGCGCACGCTCGAAGTGGCGGCTGATGCGCGCGGCACGCTCCTGCTGTTCGGCGTAGAAGCGCAGAGCTAGATTGACCGCTTCTTTCTTCGTCCTGACCTTGGACGCAGCCATGGCCCGTTCCAGGGCGTCATCGTCGATGTCGATCTGGGTCACGGACATAAGGCGCCTCCCCTGCAATGTTGGTGATGTACATGGAAGGGTACGTCACCAACATTCGCGGGTCCAGGCGATGCAGTCCGGTCGACGCAGACGTCGGGGTGCCCCTGGACGAAGGTGATCGTGATCCATCCTCGTCCAGGGGCACGATCCGGCAGCGGAGGCTCAGTGTGCGGCGCGGCGGGACAGCGCCCCGCGCGAGCGGGTCACCAGCGCGGCCAGCAGGGCGGCGCCGAGGGGCACGGCCACCAGGAGGGCGGCGAGTGTCTCCCAGGGGACGACGATCGGCACGTACGGCGGGGCGTCACCGACGCCGACCCACCCCTGGTCGAGTGCCTCCTGGTAGGAGCGCATCTGCTCGCGCTCCTCGGTGAGCCGCAGCCCGACCGCGGGCAGGACACCGGCCGCCGAGCCGAGGACCACACCCATCGCGGCGATCACACCGCACTGGAAGCCGCTGAGCATGCGGCGCACCCGGGGCGGGGCGCCGACCGCGGCGAGCGTCTTGAGATCGGCCTCCGCGTCGGCCTGGGCGAGACCGGTGGCTATGCCGGCCGCACCGATGGTGACCAGGCCGGCGAAGACGGTCAGCGCGAGCAGGACGAGCTTGTTCTCGTCGACCCAGCCCTGCTCCACGGTCAGCTCGACGTTGCTGCCGAGCTTGGCGATCTCGGCGTCGAGCCGCTGCCGCTGCTCGGTGCTGGGCATCCGGTCGGTGCTGAAGACGGCGCCGAGGGGGACGGTGGTCAGTCCGGCGGCCTTGGCGGCGGCGGGGCTGAGCACGCTCTCCACTCCGTAGGAGTCGGGCGAGCCGGGCACCTGGTAGGCGGGGAAGGACTTCAGCTCGCCCGGGACCGGCTTGTTCTGCTCGGCGGCGCGGTCGGCGGCCTTCGGGTCGGTGATCAGCCTGATGCCGACGGTGCCGTTCCTGTCGACCTGGGGCCTGTGGAAGCTGAGGAGCTTTCCGTCGGCGAGGGCCTTGGCCGCACCGGGGTCGTCGATGCCGAGGACCTTCAGGAGCGGGGCGTCGGCGACGAGGAGACCCTCCTCGACATAGATGCCGTTGCCGGCGGGCGAGAGGCAGCGCCAGTCCTTGGCGAGGGCGCGCCGCTGCTCCTTGGTGTACTTCTCCGCCGGGTCGGAGCCGTCGGGGGAGGCGGCCCACAGCGGGCACTCGTTGGCCGGCGGGATGACGACGTCGAAGCGGCCGCAGCCCTCGCCCTCGTCGTACGGGGCGCAGCCGGGCTTGCCGACGGCGATCCGGAACACGTCGGCGCGGACGTCGACGGGCAGCGTCCGCTGCACGGCGTCGCGGACCGAGGGGACGTCCCGGCCCCCCTCCTCGGTGACGAGCGCGGCGACGGCCCCGTACGGCAGGCTGGCCCGGTACTCGGCCAGACTCTGGGCGTCGCGGCTCGCAGCGTACGTCGAGACGGCGACGGTGCCCGCGACGGCGGCCAGGACGGCGGCGACAGCGGGTGCCGTACGGCCCCGGTTGCGGACGGCGTCCCGCAGGGCGAGGCGCGGCGAGAGCGGCAGCCAGCGGCTGGTCCGGCCGAACAGGCCGACCAGGGCGGGCGTCATGGCGACCACACCCAGCTCGGCGATGGCCGAGCCACCCGCGACCAGGACGAACTGGTCGGAGACCACCGAGCCGTACAGGCCGATGGCCGCGCCGAGCAGGACGGCGCCGAAGCCGATCAGCGGCAGGACCCGGTTGCTGCGGCGCACGCCGCGACGGCCGGTGAGGGACGCGAGGACGGTCTGCCGGGAGGCGGTGACGGCCGGGATGACCGCGGAGAGCAGGCCGGTGAGGACGGCGAGCGCGGCGATGGCGAGCAGTTCCAGCGGCCTGACGGTGAAGCCGCCGAACCGCTGCCCCATGTAGTCCTCGAGGAGCGGCCGGAGGGCGAAGGTCAGGACCAGGGCGAGGACGATGCCGACCAGGGCCGCCGCGACGCCGATGACCAGGCCGCCGCTCAGCACGATGGCCCGGATATGGCTGCGGGCACCGCCGTTGGCGCCGACCAGGCCGAGCTGGCGGCGGGAACGACGGGCGCCGACGGCGAAGGCGGGACCGGCGAGCAGGCAGATCTCCAGCATCGCCAGGCCGACGACCGTGCCCACGGCGGCGAGCGCGGCGGCGTCGGTACCCCCGCTGTTGTAGTTGGCCCAGTCTTTTCTCTCGTAGAGCGGCACCTCGGAGTCGGCGGGCGGGTCGAGGGCCACGACGCGCGAGGTGACCAGGACACCCTTGGCGTTGATCCCCTGGACCGTGTTCCACGTGAAACCACCGGCCTTCTTCACCAGGTAGGTGGTGGAGATGTCGGGCTTCGGCAGTCCGGCCTTCTCGACCGCCTTGGCGTACGGCGCCAGGAAGGCCCCCGGCAGGGCGTTGACCTGCTGTGCCGTGAGGTCGCTGGGCAGCTCGTACGAGCCGCTGATCACATAGGTGCGGTCGAAGCCGCGGGCGGTGAGGGTGGAGCCGACGGACAGCCCGCTGCTCTCCAGGAACCGGGTGGTCGCGGCGATCTCGTCGTTCTTCTCGGGGAAGCGGCCCTCCTGCAGCCGCATGATGCCCCGGGCGACGGGATCGGCGGCGGCCAGCTCACGCACCTCGGTCTGGAGCAGACCGTGAGTGGTGGTCAGTTTGGCGGTGCCGGTGCTGTCGGTCAGCACCGTCGAACCGGCCGGGATTGTCTTGGTGACATCGGTCGGGCCGTCGGGCCAGGGGGTGTCCGGCGAGGAGTAGTCCCCGGCCGGGGTGCTCTGCTCGCCCTCGGGGTCCTGCAGGATGGCCACGCCGCCCGTCCGGGCGTCGGAGAAGCGGGCGTCGGCGGCGCCCAGGGTGCGCTCCATCCGCTGCGCGGGGGTGAGTTCGGCGCTGCGCACGGTCAGGTCCAGGGCGCTCACGCCCAGGATCGGCAGCGCGATCATGGCGAGGACGAGGAAGCTGCGGCCCTTGGAGCGCCAGGCGTCACGGCGGGCGATGCGGACCGCGGCCCGCCAGGAGTGGAACCAGGTCGTCACCGCTGGGCCGCCCGGCCGGTCAGGAGCGAGTCGGCGTCGCTGCGCAGGGTCTGGTCGACGACGGCGCCGTCCCGCAGGAAGACGACCCGGTCGGCCCAGGCGGCGAACCGCGGCTCGTGGGTGACCATGACGCCGGCGGCTCCGGCGTCGCAGCGGGAGCGCAGCAAGGCCAGCACGGACTCGCCGGTCTCGGAGTCGAGGGCGCCGGTGGGCTCGTCGGCGAGGACGAGCCGGCGGTCGCCGACGAGGGCGCGGGCGATGGCCACGCGCTGCTGCTGGCCGCCGGACATCTCGTCGGGGAACCGGTCGGCGAGTTGGCCGAGGTCCATCTCGGCGAGGGCGGCGAGGGCCTCGGTGCGGGCCTTGCGGGCCGATATGCCGTCCAGTTCGCGGGGCAGGGCCACGTTCTCGGCGGCGGTGAGGGCCGGGATGAGGTTGTAGTCCTGGAATACGTAGCCGATGCTGCGGCGGCGCAGGGCTGCGAGCCCCTTGATGCCGAGAGCGGTGATGTCGGTGCCTTCGACGAAGACCTGCCCGGAGGTGGGGTTGTCGAGGCCGCCGGCGATGGTGAGCAGGGTGGACTTGCCGGAGCCCGACGGACCCATGACGGCGACGAGTTCACCGGGGTGGACGTCGAGGTCGATGCCGCGCAGGGCGTGCACCTCGGTGGCGCCGGAGCCGTGGACGCGGGTCAGGTTCCGCAGACTCAGCACGGGCTGCTGCTGTGGTGTGGACATGGTTCCCCCTCGGGCGTACGCCGACGAGCGGCCGGACGTCGGTGCGACGGACGGTCGTTGGAGCCCGTGCGTACGGTATGGGTCTGGTCGGGTGGTTCGGAGTCTTCGGGTGCTACGCGTGGGCCGGGTGGAGCCGGTGGGCTCGGTCGGCCCCTGTGGGCCTGGTCGTGCGGGCGCTCAGGACGGCGCTCAGGACGAAGGTGTCGCGGGCGCGGGCGGCGCCGTCGCGCTGTACGGCGAGGGCGGCCGGTCGTGAAGGTCGGACGTCACGGGCGGTGGTGTGCGGCCTCCTCTGCCCCGGCCGCCGCCCGCGCCCCCGTCCCCGCCGCTCCCGCCACCGTCCCCGGCGAGGCCGGCTCCGGTCCCGCAGCCTGGGCGGTCGACGAGAGACGGATCAGCCGGGACTCGCAGTGGTCGAGCCAGCGCGCCTCGGCCTCGGTCTGGAAGATCAGCTGCTCCAGGACGAGGAGCCAGGCGATGTCGTCCCGCTCCCGGTCCCCGTTCTTCTCCACGGCGGTGAGGGCCTGCGCCTTCAGCCGGGTGTAGTCCTGCATGGCCTTCACGGTGTGCCGGCGCTGGGACTGGATGACGTCACGGATGTCGACCCCGGGCGCCCCGACAGCCATGGCCAGCTTGATGGCCAGCTCGTCACGGGCCGGGCTGGTGCGGTCGACGGGGTGCTCGAACCAGCTGCGAAGTTCGCCGCGACCGCTGTCGGTGATCGCGTAGAGCGCGTGGCCGGCTTCGTCCTCACCGTCCTGCACGACCATGCCGTCGCGTTCGAGCCGGCTGAGCGTCGTGTAGACCTGGCCCACGTTGAGCGGCCAGGTGGAGCCGGTGCGGGACTCGAACTCCGTACGGAGCTGTGAGCCGTAGCGCGGGCCGCGTTCGAGGAGGGCGAGAAGCCCGTGGCGGATGGACATACCGAGTATGTATACCGAGTAAGTCCGTGGTGGACAACCGACCTGAGGCGGACGCCGGAGGTCCGACTCAAGGGGGACCCGGGCCGTCGCGAGCCGCTCGGCGGCGGCGCATCCGCACCCCGAGGAAGCCGATGCCGAGGCCCACCGGAGCCGGCCCCACGCCCAGTGTGAACACGGGAATCCGCCGGTCGGAGAGGCCGAGGGGGGCCTCGGTGCCGCCTCCCGTGAGCGGCCGCAGACTGCTCCGCGGGCAAGCCCTCGGCGGCCGGGGCGTCCGTCCTGGGTACCGCATCGACCCCCTCGTCCGACTCCTCGGCGGGCTCCTCATCTGTTGCCGTTTCAGTACGAGCGGGCTTCACCGGGCTCGTGGCGGACGGCGAGCCGGAGGGGTCGGCCGGTCGTCCGGTCGGCCGGGCCGCTCCCGGCCGTCCCAGACGGAGATCGCGCCGATCTCGCTGTGGCGTACCACGGGGGCGGGTTCCACCACCGGTGCAGGCGACTCGGCCCCCGCAGGACAGCCGCCCGTCACGATCTCCACCCCCGCGGCCGCCGGGTTCGACCGGAGCGGGCGTGCCCTGGCCGCCCGGATCGCGTCGAACGGGACGATCGAGGTCCGGGACGTCGCCACGCGCCGCCTGATGCGGAGCCAGGCAGTGGGCGACGTCGACACCATGGTCTTCAGCCCCGACGGGACCCGGCTCGCCGTCGTCGGTCTGGACGGAACGCTGCGGCTCTGGCACCTGTCCACAGGCGCCCTGCGCACCCTGCGCGCCGGTCACGACCAGCCGCTCAGGGCCGTGGCGTTCGCTCCGGACGGCCGCACCCTCGCCGTCGTGGCCATCGAGGACGACGGCGACCGGGTCACCCTGCTCGACACCACGACCGGACGCGCCCAGCGCACCATCGAGCCGGGCGCCCGAAGCCCGCTGTCCCTCGCGTTCAGCCCGGACGGCCACACCCTGGCGACCGTGAGCACCGGCAACGGGGCTGGGGAGACGTGGGACACCCGCACCGGCAGCCGCCAGGCTGCGGGTAACTCGTTGAACAGGACGGTACGGAACGGACGTCGGCAGCCACGACGAGCAGCCCGTCACTACGATCCCTGGGCATGGACTGGCTCCAGCGCATCGTGAGGTTGCGGCAGTGGACCAGGAACGGGACGCGGGCGCCGCACAAGCCACTCCTGCTGCTGTACGCCCTCGGCCGGTTCCAGGAGGACGCCGACCGCGAGCTGCGGTACAGCGCAGTCGAGGGTGACCTGCAGCGGCTACTGGCCGAGTACGGCCCGCCCAACAGAACGACGCCCGCGCCCGTTCCACCATCTGGTCAGCGACGGTGTCTGGGAGGTGCGTACCGACCGCGGACCCGGCAGTCCGGGCAGTGGCCTGCGGGAGCTCCGGGAATCGGGTGCCGCCGGACGACTCGCACCGGACCTCAGGGACGCGCTGCGGCGCGAGCCGGTGCTGCTGCACCGAATAGCACGGTCACTGCTCGACCTGCACTTCCCGCCTTCCCTCCACGGCGAGTTGTGTGAAGCCGTCGGCCTGGACCTGGAGCCGGCGGAGACCGGGCGGCTCTCCGCAGCGCGGAGGCAGCGGGACCGGCGGATGCGCGAACTGGTGCTGACCGCCTACGAGTACCGGTGCGCCTTCTGCGGTTACGACGGCAGGATCGACACGGTGCCGGTCGGGCTGGAGGCCGCGCACGTGCGCTGGTGGGCCTTCGACGGGCCGGACGACGTCGACAACGGGCTGTGCCTGTGCTCACTGCACCACAAGCTGTTCGACAAGGGCGTCCTCGGTGTCGGCGACGGCCACCGCATCCTGGTTTCGCAGCGCTTCGTCGGCCACAGCCCCGCCGCCCGCGATCACGTCACAGCACTCTCCGGCCGTCCGCTGATCGGCCCGCAGCCGGGTGCGGCCCCTGTCGCCGCCGATCATCGCTCCTGGCACATGCGGCAGGTCTTCCACGGCAGTCCACGGCCCGCGGCGACGCCCCGTGTCGCGGACGCCCGCTGACAAGACGCCCTCCCGCAGCGCACCCCTCCCGCAGCGCACCCCTCGCGCGCCGCGCTGTGGGCGCGTTCCCGCACACCTCCTTCACCATGTCCCCAGTCTGTGACAACGGTGTCCTGGAACGACTGCGGTGGGAGCCCTCGGGCGCCGGAGGCCCTCATAGTGATCGAGTGACCGCAAAGCCGAAAGCGGCTTCGTTATGAATCACCACTGACCACTGTGATGTAGGGGGATCTGATGTTCCGCAACCACCGCAAGGCCTTTCTCGTTTCCGCCGCCGTCCTGGGCGGCGCCCTGCTGATGACCGCCTGTGAGGACGGGGACGCGGCCAAGGACACCGGTGCCGCGCAGAGCTCCGCGCCCGCCTCGAACACGGCCGGTTCGTCCGCCGCTTCGTCCGGCTCGGCGGGTGGGGACAGCGAGAAGGCGGGCGGTGCCAAGGGCAAGGGGACCGGCGACGCCGGGGACAGCGGGTCCGGGGTGGACACCGGGGACGGCACGCGGGTGCCGGTCGAGCAGGGCTGCGGGGCCAACGACATCACCTGGAGCACCCGGTCCGAGTCCCAGGCCGGCGGATACATCCTGGTCATCGCCAAGGCGAAGCCGGGGATCACCTGCTACCTGCCCGGCACCCACCCGACCGTGGCGTTCGGGTCGGACGGCACCGAGGCGGGCCCGGCGGAGCAGTCCGTCGGTGAGCCGATCAAGCTGACCGGCGGCACCACCGCCTACGCCGGTGTGAACCCGAAGACCACCAACACGAACGACGGCAAGGAGCTGGACTCCATCATCGTGGCCGTCGACGGCTCCGACGCCAACCCGGTCTCCCTGAAGGTCGGCACGATCTCCGTCGACAAGCCGATCGTCACCAACTGGCACACGGCCGCGGCCGACGCCGTTCCCTTCAACTGACAGACGCGTGACGCCCGGACGGGGTGGTGTGCTGCCGGAAGCCGGCGGCACACCACCCCTTCCGCGTTCAGGCGTGGCGGGTGCGCAGGATGCGGTCCATGCGGGCGTCCAGTTCGGCGCGTTCCTTCACGGCGCGTTCCGCCTGGGCGGTCCGGTACTGGTGGTCCAGGGTCTGCATCCGGTCGTTGGCGTCGAGCTCGACGCGGTGGCGCTGTACGTCGTGTTCCATCCGCGCGCACTCGTGCCGTACCTGGAGTTCCTCGGCGTGCAGCCGGCGGCTGGCCTCGAAGCGGGAGCCGAGGATCCTGTCGTACATGGTGCTGCCGCTCATGAACTTGGCCAGGACGGGCAGGGCGTCGAAGCCCAGGAGCAGCAGGTGCAGGACGATGGTCAGGAAGAAGGCGAAGCCGTCGGAGCCGGCGACCGTCTTCAGGCCGTGCGCCCGGGTGAGGATGCCGTCCGTGTCCAGGGCGGCCTCGCGTTCCTTCGTGCGGGTGTCGATGGCCCGCTGGAGCAGCGGCTGGTAGGTCTCGGCGGCCTTGTTCTTCTTCTCCGCGAGGGTCTGGCCCTCGGCCCTGAGGGCCGCGAGCTGCTTCTCGTACGTGTCGATCTTGCTGGTTTCGCGGTACGACGAGGAGTCCTCGCGGGCCCGTTCGCAGGTGATGGTGACGTCCCGGACGCCGCCCCGCCAGATCCAGTTGTCCCGGCCGCACAGCTCCTGCTCGGCGGCCATCTTGCCCTTGAGCGTCCGGTTGATCGACGCCACCTGGGTCTCGAGGGCGTTCGCGCGGGACGCGTTGCTCTCCGTCTGCTGGGAGAGCTCCGCCGGGGACCCGGCGATCTTCAGCTGGTAGCGCCGGCACTCCGGGCGGTCCGCCGTGGAGGCGCCGTCCGTCGGGTTGCAGGCGACGAGCATGCCCCGGTAGTCGGCGACCTTCTGCTCGTTGCCGACGGCGATCTCCTGGCGGATCTCCTTGTCGAAGATCTGGAACAGGATCGGCTCGGCGATGAACAGGCCCAGCAGCACCGACAGCAGCAGGCGCAGACCGAGCGACCACTTCTTGACCTTGGTGCCGTGGGTGCTGGAGACCAGCCAGCTGTCCATCACGAGGACGACCCAGAACCAGACCGCCGCGACCAGGAGCACGACCACCAGCGGCAGGTCGGAGCGGAAGCTGCCGAGCGCCAGGGACATGGACAGGGCGCCGACCAGGGCCGTGTTGAGGACGATCGCGCCGTACCAGGTGTAGCGCGTGCGCTCCTCCGGCACCCAGGCGAGGAGCTCCTCGCGGATGCCGATCAGCCGGCGCAGCCGCGCGGCCGCTCCGGTGCCGGGCGGGATCGGGCGTACGGAGCCCCGGTCGTCGTCCAGTGGGGCGCTGTCGTACGGGCGCAGCGGGGTGTCAGTGGCCAAGGCTCGCCTCCGAGTCGGTGCCGCCGAGGTCGAGGTCGTCGTCGTCGAGGTCGGCCGCGGCCGTTCGGCGGGCGCGGTCGCCGGAGGCGGATGTCCGCGCGGCTCCCTCCAGCTCGCCCGAGGCCTCCTCCTGGCCCGGCAGCGCGTCCCCGTCGGACTGCGGTTTGACGGTCACCTCGCTGACGCCGTTGATGAACTCGCCGGGGCCGCTCGCCACGCCGTCGAACAGACCGCGGGCGAACGCCTCCTTGGTGAGCGCGGTCTTCGCCTTGAGCACCTCGCCGGCCCATTCGCGGTCGTCGCGCCGGCGCCGCTCCGCGTCGGCCCGCGCCTCCTGGCGGCTGCGCAGCTCGTCCTCGCGCTCCGCCTCCCAGCGGCGCAGCTCCGCACGGCGCTCCTCGATGGCGTCCTCGCGGCGGTCGGCGTGGGTCAGCTCGTACCGGCGGTCGTCGCGTTCGAGCTTCCAGCGCTCGTCCTCCCGGTCGACGGAGAGCCGCTGCAGCGCGGCCTCGTGGTCGGCCCGGCGCCTGCCGTCCAGCCGCTGGGCGAGGTCGTCGGAGGAGATGTCGCCGGAGCGCATGGCCAGGAAGTCGGCGGCGCTGGGGTCGGTGCCGACGATCTGCAGGTCGTCGATGAGTTCGGCGCGGGTGGCGCGGTTGCGCACGCGCTGCCGTTCGAGTTCGTGCTCCTGCTGGACGGCGTCCTCGTCGCGCTGGTAGCGGTTGCGCAGCCGCTCCTCCTCCTGCCGGTTGCGTTCCCTGCTCACGGCGCTCATGTTGCGCAGTTCCTCGCGCCGGATCTCCAGCTCGGTCTCCAGCAGGGCCCGGCGCAGGTTGGCCTCCTGCTCCCGTTCCTCCCGCTCGCGGGTCCAGTCCAGAACGCGGCGGCTCTCCTCCTCCTTCGCGAGGGCCTCGGCGAGCTCCGCGGGGGTGAGGACCTCGACCGCTCCGTGCCGGACGCGCATCCCGGACAGCACGGCCGGGCGCATCTCCTGGTACGCGGTGAGCCGGGCGTCGATACGGTCGCGGACGGCGAGCGAGTCGACGACGGGCCGGTCGCTGCCGTCCTCGGTGAACCCGGGCACCGAGCGCAGATGGCCCAGGAGCAGCGCCTCGATGTCCGTGACGCCGTCGCGTACGACCGCGCAGGCGTCGACGACCGTGCAGTAGAAGGTCGTCCGTACGGTGAAGTCGCCGACCTCGCCGGACGGGATGCTGGTCTCCACCACGACGGGTTTCTCGACCCGCCGGTCGACGACGGTGACGGAACTGGCGTCGACCACCGTGCGGTCGTCGGACCGCAGCTGCCCGTGGTCCTCGACGTACTCCTCGCCGACCCGGAAGACGCGGACATGGTGCGCGGCGACGGTGGGCAGTTCGTCGTCGGTGCGGGACACGCGCCGGCTCAGGAAGCCTCCGCGTTTTCCGGCGCGGGTGTACTCCCGCTGCTCGACGAGCGGGTAATTCTCGGCCATACCTGTCATTCCTCCGTGCTCAGTACGGCGTCAAGGAAGAGGTGGATCAGATGGGTGGGCGCCGGTCCGGCCCGTTCGGCGCGGCGGACGGCCGCTTCGAGGCCGGCCCGCAGCGCGGGTCCTTCTTGGGGGCGCAGGGCGGTGCCGACGGCCGTACCCAGGCGGACGGCGGCGGGGTCGGGGTTCTCGCAGGCGGAGGGCAGGGCGGCCACCGTGGCGTACAGGCCGTCCAGCGCCCGCCGCCGGCGGGGCAGGTTGCCGAGGACACCGGCCCACAGCTCGCCGACCTTCTCGGTCTGCGCGGGGCTGTGCACCAGGACGTCGGCGCAGACGGGGCGGCCCGTGCGCGCGTCGCGTGCCCGCAGGACGGTCAGCGCGGCGTCGAGGACGCCCTCCTTGGAGCGGCCCGCCGGCAGATCGCGCTGGGCGCGCAGCCGGTAGGCGAGCGGGCGGAACACCGCGCCGGTGTCCTGCCGGCATTCGGCCAGTACGGCGACCAGCCCGGCCAGCGCGAAGGCGGCCCCGGCGCCCCGCCCGGTCAGTCGCAGCAGGGTGTGCACGGCGTCGGTCGGGAACCGTACGCCGAGCTGGCCGCTGAACGCGGCGGTGGCCGTGGAGCGCACCACCGGGTCGTAGGAGCGGGCCCAGTCACGGGCCACGCCGAGTGCCACGGCGGCGAGGCTCTCGTCGAGGCACATGCAGTGCAGCACCAGCGTGGCGGTGGACTGCCCGGCGGGGCCCGCCGCACCGGACGCCCAGGGGTGCAGATAGTTCTGGACGACCTCCTCGAAGGCGGAGGGGGTGAGCAGGGCCAGCCCCTGGGCGATGGAGAGCTGCAGCTCCAGGTCGGCCCGGCCGTCGCCGAGCAGTTCGGTCAGCCAGTCCCGCACACCGTCCCAGTACACGGTCGAGCGCATGGTCCACAGCTCGCGCAGCACCCACGCCCGGTACTGCTGGTGGGCGAAGACCAGCGCGGTCCGGGTGAGGGCGCCGTTCTCGCGCTCCTCGACGGTGACCAGGGCGTTGCGGGCCAGCGCGAGGCGTCGGTCGGCGGCACGCCGGGCGGCCTCGGCGGCCTCCTCCTCGGTCGGTTCGGCGAAGGCGCGCGCCACATGCCGTTCCAGTCGCTGCTGGCAGGTCTCGAAGTCGCGGAAGCCCGCACCGGTGACGAACGCGAGCGTGGTGACCTCGGCCCACTCCTGCGGGGTGCGCTCCTCGGCGAACCACTCCCGCACGGGTGCCGCCGCGTTGGAGCCGTACTCCTTCCAGACCACGTCGGCCTCGGCGCCCGCGCCGATCCGCTCGGCCGCCGCGACGACCTCCGCGGTCCGGCAGCCCTCGGGCAGCAGCGCCACGGCCCGCTCGACGGTCTCCGGCGCGCACCGCGCCCGGGTGAGCCGCACCCGCAGCACGGCCGCCGGGTCCGGCGCCCGCCAGGGCACATGGCGTACGGCCTCGGGGGCCCGGCCCTGCGGCTCGTGGACGGTGGTCACCACCAGGTGCGCCCCGTGCTCGCGCACGGTGTCGCGGACCCGCCGCCAGTCGAAGTCGGCGGTGGCGGTGGTGCCCTCGTGCATCCGGTCGAGCAGCACATAGCCGACGCCCTTGGTGAACTCGACGCGCCCGTTGGCGAGTTCCTCCAGGCTGCGGCCCGGCGACAGGACGACGTAGTCGCTGCCCTCGGCGACGGTGGCGACGAGCGCCACGGCCCCGGCGCGCTTGCCGGTGCCGGACGGGCCGACGAGGACGACGGCACCGTCGCGCTGCAGCGCGGTCACGGCCTCCTCGAAGCAGTCGGGTTCGACGTACGACGCGAGGACGGCGTCCGCCTCGCCGGCGTCGAGGCGGCCGACGGCACGGCGCCGGGCGTGGGCGGAGTCGGCGGCGCCGATGCCGAAGTGCATCTCCGGCGCGTCCAGGGCGCCGAGGAAGTACTGGTTGACGTTGTTGTGGTGGACCTGGTTCGCCGAGTCGGCGCGGGCCTTGTCGTCGGCGGCTTCCTCGGTCGTCGTCCGCTCGGGGGTGTCACCGGCGCCGGCACTGTCGCCGTCGCTGTCACGGGCGGGGGTCTCGTCGGAGTCCTCGGGCGTCCGGGGCGGTTCGGCGGGTGCGGTTCCGGGGGCCGGTCCGGTGGACCCGGTCTCGGTCTCGGAAGTGGTGGGCCCGGTTCCGGGCTGCGGAGCCTGTCGCTCCGACTCCGCCGGATCCGGGGCGTCCGGGGCGTCGTCCCGGCCGGTCTGTGCGCTTGCTTGCTCGTCCATCCTCAGCCGTCACTCGGTTCCAGCGGACTCAGTTGTGGATCCCGAAGACGGCACGTTGCGCGTGGATGGTTCCGGTGTTGACGGTAACCACCGTGGTGTTCGGTGCAGTTGGCGCACTCGGGGGGCGCGCGCCGACGGCTTCACCACCCCCGTCGCCGGACGTACGTCCGCTCCCGGCGGCCGCGTCCCCGCCGCCGCCCAGGTCGAGCGCCTGGAGGTCGGCTCCCGGCACCCAGATCCAGGCCCGCCCCGCGTACTCCTTCTCGGCGATCCGCACCTCGCGGAACTCCTGCGCACGGAAGGTCGTGTACGCCTCCCGGACCACGTCGTTGAAGACGGTCGCGGAGACCGCCACGGCCAGACAGGCGTCCGGCACCGCGGCCAGGGCCGACCGCAGCGGAGCGCTGTCCAGGATGCGCCCGATCTCGACCGGCGCCCGGCCCACGAACCCGGTCGGCGCCGGCGACGCCGTACCGAAGTGCACGGCGGCCCGCAGCCGCAGCCACGCCTCGGGCAGCCGCCCGTGGTTGAAGGCCCGCAGCCCGGCGTCGAGCCGCCGCATGAAGGGATCGACGAGGGCCGGCTCCGAGGCCCCGTCCGGCAGGACCGCGAGCACCGAGTCACCGCCCTCCTGGGTGTCCCACCGCTCCCGCTCCAGGCCGGCGGCCTCGGCGGCCTCGGCGAGCAGTCGCTGGATCGCCTCCTGGAACTGGCGCTGCGTCAGTACGTCGACACCGCCGTATCCCTTGGCGTCGACCGCCAGCAGCAGTCTGCGACCGAACGTTTCCATGATCGAAATCTCCGCTCATTGCTTGGAGTCGCGCTCCGTGCCCGTGCGTCCAGGGCGCGCACCGGACACGCCGGCGTCCGCTTCCCCCCACGGGCGGACGCCGGCACGCCAGTCGTACACGCCTCATGAGGGGGGAGACCCCGTCGAACTACGGGATGCGGAAGGGGCGGAAACATACTGCGGGTGACAGAAGTTACGGGCTGGTACATGTCCGGCGAGGGCGATATCCGGTCATAGGAGATCCCGCATTAATGCGAGGTGCCGTGCCACGGCCCCGGTGCCTACTGATGTTCCGACCGCACCGCCCACCGCAGGAGGAACGCGTATGCCGCCCATCGGCGCCGAACCGCAGAGCCGTCCCGAGCAGGCGATGTTCGACGCCCTGCAGGCCACGCACCAGCACGCCGACATGAAGGCCGGGATCCTGGCCGCCGCCCAGGCCGCGATGGTCGGCACGGCGGGATCATGGAGCGGACAGGCCCTGCACACCGCGCAGAACGGCGGTCCACGGGGCGTAGTGGCCGGAAGTCTGCTGGCCCTGTTCGTCTGCGCGCTCCTGGGCGGCGCCGGATCACTGGCGGCCACGCTGCGGCCCCGGGTGCTGCGGCCCCACGGCGTCAACCGCTACAGCTTCGCGCATCTGGCGGCCGGTCCCGATCTTCTGCCGCCGGCCGGCGCCGGGGGCGAGGAGGAGCGGCTGCGCCAGGAGCTGTCCTGCACGATCCGGTTCCTCGCCGGGGTGGCCGTGCGCAAGTACCGGTGTCTGACGGTGGCGGTGGTGTGCACGGCGGTGATGGGCGTGAGCGCCGGGCTGCTGGTGACGGCCCGCCCGCTGCTGACCTGACCCGCCGGGTCTCACTCGTGGGGCAGGTCCGCCAGCTCCGTCAGTCGGGGCAGGTCACGGATGGTCGTGGTGCCGTAGCCGGTCTCCAGCAGCCCGCTCAGCCGCAGTTCCCTGAGGCCCTTGTGGATGGTGGTCTCGGCGGCGCCGGTGAGCGCGGCGAGCTCCGGCTGGGTCAGCCGGCAGCCGACGACGACACCGCCGTCCACCGGGTGCCCGTAGGCGGTGGCCAGCTCCACCAGGAGGCGGGCCAGTCGGACCTTCGCCGGGTAGCCGCGGAAGTCCAGACGGCGCCGGTTCGCCCAGCGGAGCCGGTCGGCGATGATCCTGGTCAGCGCCACGGACACCTCGGGCCGCCGCATCAGCAGCTCGTGCAGCGTGCCGGGCTGCAGGACCCGGGCCGTCATCGGGCCGCAGGCCGTCACGGTCGCCGAGCGCGGCGCCGAGCCGTCGACGGCCGCCATCTCGCCGACGGTGTCACCGCCGACGCGGACCGCGAGGAGCGAGGTCTCGCCGTTCTCCACCCGTGCCGTCACCTTGGCGAAGCCGGAGAGCAGCACCAGCACATGCCGGTCGGTCGCCCCCTCGCGCAGCAGCACCTCCCCGGCCTCGAACCCTTTCCGCACGCCCAGCCCGAGCACTTCCTGCCGCGCCCGCGGCGACAGCACCCCCAGCAGACTGCGCGCGGGCCATTCCACGGAGCCGTACGGCATGAGCGGTCCCCCTGACGGTCGCCGAACCCCCGGGAATCCTGCCCCCTGACGCTGCTCCGTCGCGCCCGATCGCCGCAATCGCCGCTTTCACGCGGTGCCGGTGTCCCCGGCCCCGCCCGGCGCCGGCCCCTCCCCGTCCAGCGCCGCCCCGATCTCCCGCAACCGCCCTTCCGGCAGTGCGAAGGGGTTGCCCGGGTTGCGGTAGGAGTGCCCGCCGTCGTTGATCGAGACACCGTCCCTGCGGCGCCAGTGGGCGGGCCCCCACTGCCCCTGGTGCTCCAGCAGCATGCGCGCCACTTCGGCGGGCTCCTCGATCGTGGTCAGCGCGTCGAGCGCGGCCGTGAGCGGGGAAGCCGCGTCATCGGGCAGGCCCGCGTCGCCGAGGGTGGGAAAGAGAAGCAGCAGCCGGGCATCGGCATCGGTGACGCCCGTCGACACCGACTGACCGGCCACGCCCGCGAGTTCGTGCCAGGCCATCCCCGGCCCCATGAAGTGACCGTCGTCCACGGCGAGCGTCTCGGCGCTCGGCCAGGACGGATGATGGACCAGATAGTCCACGCCCCACTCCCCGTCGAGGTTGCGGTAGACGACGTACAGGATGTGGCCCGAGCGCAACGGCACGCTGAACACGGGCCACTCGTGGTCGGCGGACAGGGTGCGGTACAGCTCCATGGCCGCGTCCCAGTCGGCACCGAACGCGGCCTCCTCGGCGGCCTCGCCCCGCAGGCAACTGCCGAGGTGCACCGGCCAGAAGAGGGGATCGTCCAGGTAGGCGTGCCCGTCGGCCAGGGGGCCGTACTCGTATCCCGGTATCAGCGGCATACGGGGATCATGGCAGCCGGCTCGGACATCGGGCCCCGGCCGGCCGCCCCGCCCATCCTGCTACCCGCACTCCGCCGGACGCCTGGTGCACTTCAGCGCCTTCCGCGCATCCGCCGCCCCACTGCCCGCGTCGCTCGCCACGTCCGCCTTCAGCCCGGCCACCGCGGCGGAGCCGGCGGGCTCGCCGCGGGCGCTGGCCCACAGGTCGACGAGCCGGGTGCTGTCGTCGGCGAGAAAGCGGGGCTGTGCGGCCCGGCTCAGGCCCCCGGCTCCGCCTCCTCCAGCCGAGGGAACAGCGCCGTTCCCTTCACCACCCGCGTCCCGGCCGGCAGGCTTCCCCAGTCCCCGGCCGCCTGGATCCGCTGGTCCGCGAGCGGGCCCAGGGCGGGTTCCGCGCCCAGGGAGGTCCACAGCCGCCGCGACGTCTCCGGCATCACCGGGTGCAGCAGGACCGCGAGCGCGCGGAGCGACTCCGCGGCGGTGCAGAGGATCGTCGCGAGCCGGGCCCGGCCCGCCGGGCTGTCGTCCTTGGCCACCTTCCACGGCTCCTGCTCGGTGAGGTAGCCGTTGACCTGCCGGACGAAGTCGAAGATCGCGGCGATGCCGCCCTGGAAATCCAGGTCCTCGCCGATCCTGCGGTCGGCCTGCGCGACCGTCCTGGTCAGGCCGGTGCGGATCGCCTGCTCGGCGTCGCCTTCGGCGGGGGAGGCGGGCAGCTCGCCGTCGAAGTAGCGGCCGATCATGGCCGTCACGCGCGAGGCCAGGTTGCCGTAGTCGTTGGCCAGCTCGCTGGTGTAGCGGGCGGAGAAGTCCTCCCAGGAGAACGCGCCGTCCTGGCCGAAGGCGATCGCGCGCAGGAAGTACCAGCGGTACGCGTCCACGCCGAAGTGCGAGGTCAGGTCCTGCGGCTTGATGCCGGTGAGGTTGGACTTGCTCATCTTCTCGCCGCCCACCAGCAGCCAGCCGTTGGCGACGATCCGGCCGGGCAGCGGCAGGCCGTTGGCCATGAGCATCGCGGGCCAGATGACCGCGTGGAAGCGCAGGATGTCCTTGCCGACCAGATGGACGTCCGCCGGGAACGTCGTCGCGAACTTGGCCGGGTTCTCGTTGTAGCCGGCCGCCGTCGCGTAGTTGAGGAGCGCGTCGACCCATACGTAGATGACGTGCCGGTCGTCCCACGGCACCGGGACGCCCCAGGAGAACGTCGAGCGGGAGATGGAGAGGTCCTGGAGGCCCTGCCGGACGAAATTCACGACCTCGTTGCGCGCGGACTCGGGCTGGATGAACTCCGGGTGGGCCTCGTAGTGGGCGAGCAGCCGCTCGGGGTAGTCGCTCAGCCTGAAGAAGTAGTTCTCCTCCTGGAGGAGCTCCACCGGCTTGCGGTGGATCGGGCAGAGCTTCTGGCCCGCGTACTCGCCCTCTCCGTCGAGGAGTTCGGCGGGGATCTTGAACTCCTCGCAGTGGACGCAGTACGGGCCCTCGTAGTCCGCCTTGTAGATCTCGCCGTTGTCGTACAGGTCCTGGACGAACTCCTGGACGCGGTCGGTGTGCCGGCGCTGCGTGGTGCGGATGAAGTCGTCGTGCGCGATCTCCAGGTGCCGCCACAGGGGCTGCCACGCCTCCTCGACGAGCCGGTCGCACCACTCCTGCGGGGAGACCCCGTGCGCGGTCGCGGTGCGCAGGATCTTCTGGCCGTGCTCGTCCGTGCCGGTGAGGAACCAGACCTTCTCCCCGCGCTGCCGGTGCCAGCGCGCGAGGACGTCGGCGGCGAGCGTCGTGTAGGCGTGGCCCAGGTGCGGGGCGTCGTTGACGTAGTAGATGGGGGTGGTGACGTAGTACGCCTTCTTCCCACCGGACTCGGGTCCCTCGGGCGGCTCCATGCCGGACAAGCCTAGTCGTCCTCTTGCTCCCTTCTTGGGGGGATATGCCCTCGGCGTGCCCCGTAGGCGGCGGAAGGGTCAACTACCGGCTGCGACACGGGAGTTACCCTGCCTCCCGGACGCAGTCACGGAAGAACGCCGAGGAGCTGCGCGACTGGGTCCGGCGGCACGGGGACGCCCGGCAGAAGGAGGCCGTCGGACTCGTTCGGCGGATCATCCGTGCGGGGGACGGGGAGAGCGTCATCCTCAGCCGTACAGGCGCCGGCCCCGGTACGGGACCCCCTCGCGACCGCCGGCGCGGTCGCCGAGGCGTTCGCCGCGTGGAAGGGTGCGGAGCAGGGTCGTGTGGCGGTGTACGACGTGTTCGGAAACCCCATGATCACCGCCCGTGCGTCCTGATCCGGCCGACGATATGGATTTGTGAAACCGCAGGTCAGGGGCGTACGTGACACCATCTGTGGCTTTCTTGTGCCCGGGGCCACAGCGGGCCGGGCGCCCGAAGGCGCATACTGAGCCATGACAAAGCCTCCGGCGCCGAAGCGTCATCTGCCCACCAGCCCCTTCAAGGCCCCGGTCGTGCCGGCTCCAAAACACTTCGCCATGGGCGATCAGGTCACCCATGATGTGTACGGCCTCGGCCGTGTGGTCGGCATCGAGGACGGGGTCGCGGCTCTTGTGGATTTCGGCTCCTCCCAGATGCGGATCGTGAGCCCGTACGCCAAGATGACCAAGCTCTAGTAGCCGCCGGTGCCCGGTGAGGCACCCCAGGTCCCGTCGTGGGACCTGCACGAAAGGCAGAACTCCCATCGAATCGACCACTTCGCTGTTCTCCGCCCTCGAAGGGCAGCCCCGCGCGGCCGGCGCGGCCTCTCCGCCTCCCACCACGACGCCCTTCCAGGCCCCCGACTTCGGGGACGACGAAGGTGTCTGGACCGAGGAGGACGAGGACGACCGGGAGGACGAGCTGATCGCCGCCCAGACCGCCCAGAACAGCCAGAGCGTCCAGAGCAGCCGCGGCGGCCAGAACAACCGCGGTGCCCAGAACAACCGGGGCGCCCAGCAGAACCGGGGCGCGCGACGCCGGCGCGCCGCCTGACGCACCCCACGCTCCGCGCCCCGCTCCCCACGGCCGCCTGAGCCCCCGTACGACGGCGCCGGGCCCTGCGCCCCGCCGAGTTGTCCCCGAACTCCTCCGGGATTGTCCGTGATCGGTAACGGACGGATCCCCGTGCCGCCGGCCCTCGTCATGCCATGTGGTCGTCAGTGACCGGGCATCGGCGAGGAACTGCGGGAGAGTGGGGCGGACATGGCACGGCACGGGGGCGGGCGGGGCTGGTACGGCAAGCTGATCGGGGCGGCGCTGGGCGTGACGATCCTGGCCACGGGGGCCTCGGTGTGGACCGCGCAGGCAGGGGCCACGGGCGGGGCGGCCCCCAAGGCGCCTGCGGCGGCGGAACGTGCCGTCGAGCCGGTCGCCGTGACCATCGCGCACGCCTCTGAAAAAGGGGCACGCGGCGTCAACATCACCATCGACGACGGCCCCGACCCCAACTGGACCCCGCAGGTCCTCGACGTGCTCCGCGAGCACGGGGTGAAGGCCACGTTCTGCATGGTCGGCACCCAGGCCAAGGCGTACCCGGACCTCGTGAAGAAGGTCGTCGCCGAGGGGCACCGGCTGTGCGACCACTCGGTGTCCCACGACACCGCCATGGACAAGAACTCCCAGACCTACCAGTCGCAGCAGATCCTGGACGCCGAGCGCATGATCACCGAGGCGTCCGGGGGCGTACGGCCCATGTACTACCGGGCGCCGGGCGGGGCGTTCACCCCGTACAGCCGCAAGCTCGCCGCCTCGCGCGGTATGCGGCCGCTGGGCTGGAACGTCGACACCAAGGACTTCGAACGGCCGGGCGCGGACGCCATCGTCGCCACCGTGCAGCGCGAGCTGGCCAACGGGCCGACGCTGCTGTTCCACGACGCCGGCGGCGACCGCTCCCAGACCGTCGAAGCCCTGCGCCGCGTCCTGCCGTGGCTCGCGGCACAGGGCTACACCTGCGGCTTCCCGGTGCGGTGACCCGCCCCGGAAGCCGTCGGCGTCAGGACCGGATGAACTCCAGGATGTCCGGGTTGAGGACGTCCGGGTGCGTCGTCAGCATCCCGTGCGGATAGCCCTCGTACGTCTTGAGCGTCGCGTTCTTCAGGAGCTTGGCCGACAGGGGGGCCGAGTCCTCGTACGGCACGATCTGGTCGTCGCTGCCGTGCATGACCAGCACCGGGACGTCGATCCGCTTCAGGTCCTCGGTGAAGTCCGTCTCGGAGAACGCCTTGATGCATTCGTAGTGGGCGTTGGCGGCGCCCATCATGCCCTGCCGCCACCAGTTGTCGATCAGTCCCTGCGAGACCTCGGCGCCGGGACGGTTGAAGCCGTAGAACGGCCCCGCCGGAACGTCGATGTAGAGCTGCGCCCGGTTGGCGGCGAGACCCTCGCGGAACCCGTCGAACACCTCGATCGGGGTGCCGCCGGGGTTGCTCTCCGACTTGACCATGATCGGCGGTACGGCGCCCGCCAGCACGGCCTTGGAGACCCTGCCGGGCTTGGCGCGGGCGACGTAGCGCG
Source organism: Streptomyces sp. RK62 (assembly GCF_018070255.1). Lineage (NCBI taxonomy): Bacteria > Bacillati > Actinomycetota > Actinomycetes > Kitasatosporales > Streptomycetaceae > Streptomyces > Streptomyces sp. RK62. The sequence continues at coordinate 380,019 of NZ_JAGPYD010000007.1, forward strand.
CGACCTCGCCGCCGCCCGTGGAGTGCCCGATGTGGACCGCGTCGCGCAGGTCGAGCGCGTCGGTGAGGGCGGCGACGTCGGCCGCGTACGTGTCCATGTCGTGGCCTTCGGAGGTCTGCGTCGACCGTCCGTGGCCGCGCCGGTCGTGTGCGATGACCCGGTAGCCGTGCGACAGGAAGAACAGCATCTGGTTGTCCCAGTCGTCGGCGCTCAACGGCCAGCCGTGGTGGAAGACGATCGGCTCCCCGTCACGTGGACCCCAGTCCTTGTAGAAGATCGTGGTGCCGTCGTCGGTGGTGACTGTACCCATCGTTGGTCCTCCGCTCGTCCGGGCGCGCCTTGGCCACAACAACGGGTGGGGGCACACCTGACCTGCGAGTTCGCGCCTGGGGCGCGTCGGATGTACGCGGACCAGACTACGCGCGGGCCCCGGAGGTCACATCCGCAGACGGATGGCCCGCACGTCTGGCCGCCGGGCGTTCGGGTAACCGCCGTCCCATGGGTGACATCCTGGTGGGCACGTGTTCGTGGACGGACCGGGCGCTGGTCGGCAGCGGCTGGTACCCGGTGGGGCGGCGGGACGCCGAGGGGCGGTTGCGGCACTACGCCGAGCGCTTCCCGGTGGTCGAGGTCGACGCCACGTACTACGCGCTGCCCGGGGAGCGGAACAGCGCCCTGTGGGCGGAGCGGACGCCGGACGGCTTCGTGTTCGACGTGAAGGCCTTCTCGCTGCTGACCGGGCATCCGACCCGGCCCGCCCTGATGCCGCGCGGCTGGCCGGCCGACGCACGGGACCCGCGCATCCTGGATGAGGTGTGGGCGCGGTTCACGGCCGGGATCGCGCCGCTGCGGCGGGCCGGGCGGCTGGGCGCGGTGCTGTTCCAGTTCCCCCCGTGGTTCCGGCCCGGGGCGCGCGCGGAGACGTTCCTGGAGCAGACCGCGCGGCGGACGCGGGGGTGGCCGGTGAGCGTGGAGTTCCGGCATCCGGCGTGGTGGCGAGGCGAACAGGCGGACGCCACGCGGGCGTTGCTCACCCGGCACGGGATGGCGGCGGTCGCCGTGGACATGACGCAGACGCTGCCCGCGTCCGTGCCGCCGGTCGCCCCGGTCACCTCGCCCAAGCTGTCGGTCGTACGGTTCCACGGCCGCAGCGCGCACTGGGGGACCGGCAGCAAGGAGGAACGCTTCCGGCACTGCTACGACGAGGACGAGCTCCGCGAGTGGCTGCCCCGGCTGGAGGCGCTGTCCGGCCGCGTGGAGGCCCTGCACGTGCTGTTCAACAACTGCTGCGGGGACGCGGCCGTACGGGCCGCCGAGGCCATGACACGGCTGCTGGGGAGCACGGAGAAGCAGGCGCAGGGCACCGGTACAGGCACCGCTTAGGTCACCGGCACCGCTCAGGGCACCGGCACCGCTCAGGGCACCAGGAACTCCGAGCTGGAGAACGTCACCGTCGGCTCGGCCGCCAGCAGGCCGTCCTTCGCCGGGCGGCCCGGATACACGGCCACCGTGTCCTTGGTCTCGCCGACATACGTCCGTACGACCAGGTCCGCCCGGTCGTCGCCGTCGAAGTCGCCGGTGGCCAGGACGCGCGTGGTGCCGCGGGCCGGCGGCTTGACGGTGACCATGCCGGCCGTGCGGAGTCCGCCGGAGCGGCCCGGGAAGACGCGCAACTGCGAGCCGCTGGACAGCAGTTCGCTCAGTCCGTCGCCGTCGAAGTCGGCCGCGTCCAGCATCGAGCCGGACGTGCCCAGCGACGCGCGGGCGGCGACGGCCGGGAGGTCGTAGCGCAGAGACGTTCCTCCCATCGCGCCGACCGCCGCGTCCAGGGCCTTGCCCCGCCCGAAGGCGCCGAGGGCGAGGTCGATCCCGGCGGGCAGGGTGACGCCCGTGCGGTTCGGGCCGTCGGGACCGCCGAGGACCACCGCGGACTTGCCGGAGCCCTCCGCCGTACGCACGATCAGGTCGTCGTAGCCGTCGCCGTCGACGTCGGCGGCCGGTCCCGTGGGGAGGTTGCCGGGCGAGGGCAGGGGCGCGCCGGCCGCGCGGGGGGCGCCGTCGCGGTCGAACGGGCCCCGCAGGAAGCTGAGCCGGCCGCCCGAGGCGTGCACGACGAGGTCCTGGGCGTCGTCGCCGTCGAAGTCCCCGCACACGGGCTGGTCGGGCCAGTCGTTGCCGATACGGGCCTTGTCGGGGACGGTCAGTTTGACGCCCTTGCCGGTCAGGCCGCCGGGCGAGCCGAAGAGGATCTGCAGCGGGACCGGCGGCCGGCCCTGGCCGTCGAACGGCGGGTCGGTGGAGACCACGAGGTCGGTGAAGCCGTCGTCGTCGAGGTCGCAGGTCGCCTCCGCGTCGAAGACGGCCGGCTGCTGCCCGTCGGTGGCGGCCGCGTTCCGCCGGGGTTCGAGCAACTGCCGGGCGCCGGGCGCGAGTCCGCGGGCGCTGCCGTAGACGATCCCGATGCCGGCGTCGTCGGTGTGCGCCTGCGCCTTCACCAGGTCGTTCAGGACGAGGTCGCGGTGCCCGTCCCCGTTGAAGTCGTCCGGGACCTTGCTGCCGTCTCCTCGCGGGACGGGGAGCTTGGCGGGGGCGTCGGCGACCCGCAGCGGGCTGGGCTCGGCCTTCGCGTCGTCGTGGGCGGTGGGGCCGCAGGCCGTCAGGGACAGGGCCGTGAGGGTGGCGAGGGTGCCGGTCACGGCCGCCGTACCCCACCCGCTTCGTCGCGCGCGCACCGCTCACCTCGTCATTACCAGGGACAACAACTGGGTAATGATGCACGCGTTCGAGAGGCGGCGACAGCCCTGGGTCCGGACGCGGTGGCGGGATGGACGGATGTGGCTTGAATACGCCCGAGTCGCGCCGCGTGCCGTCCGCGCGGGAACGCCCGTGCGAAGCGTTTCGTTGGTCCGGGGTCCACCCGTGACCACCTTGAGGAGAGCCGTGCCCGAGACCTCGTCCACCGCCGCCGTCACCGCCCTGCCGCCGCTCGCCGCGCAGGCGGAGCGCCTGATCGAGCTGGGCGTGCACGACCTCGCCAAGACCCCGGCCGATTCCCTGCGCGCCTTCGCCGGGCGGGCCGGGGACGCCCACCCCGGCGCCCTGCTCGCCGTGCACCCGGACCACGTCCCGGCCTCCGCGCTCGCGCCCCTGCTGCGCCGGCGCGACAAGCCCGGCTTCGTGGTCGTCGACATGCCCGACGTCGACGACTTCGCCCCCGTCGGCGTCGAACTCCCCGAGCGGCCCGAGGAGGGTCCTTTCTACCTCGTCACCGGTGTGGACCGGGGGGACGATCTGGCCAACTGGAGCCCCGAGGAGGCGCTGCCCGAACTCACCGGGCGGGGCCGTACGCCGCTGACCCTCACCGAGGGCCTGCACTGGGTGCTGCAGCAGCCGGCGGCCCTGGAGCGCGGCCGCTGCTTCATGACGATCGCCTCCCGGCTGCGCAAGGCCGACGGGACCTTCGACGCCCGCACCCCGGCGATCTGGATCAGCAACGGCACCGGCCGGGACGGCCGTGAGCGCAAGGACGCCCCGAAGGTCGGCTGGTGCTGGTGGGGGAACCGCCACACCTGGCTGGGCTTCGCCTCCACCGCCGGACGGGCCTGATCCCACACGGCGGACCGTGTGTGGAATTCGGCCATGATCCGCAAAGCAAAAGTGCCGTCTCCGATATTCCGAATTTCATCGGGCGGCGGCGGTCATGGGATATTCCATATCATCACCGTTGACGCATATTCCCCCGAATGCCAGATGTCCTGCCCTGGACGGCGCTCGTTAGGTGGGCGTGACTTGGCAGGAGAAACACGCAGCTGAGGAGTGCGCGCTTCGGACGCGTCAGGCAGCTGATCAGATCACTGCGGAGAGCATCACCTATTGCTCTGATCTGCTCGACGACTTCCTGAGAACCATCGGCCGGATGGAGCGTGAATATCTGCGAGCGGTGCGCGAAGGGGAGGGGTCGTAGGAAATGAGGACCGACTATGAGCCGGTGGGTGAGCAGCCTCATTACACCCAGCAGCTCGATATGCAGAACCTCTGGCAGCCGTCGGACGGAAGCATGTCGCCGGAGGCCTGGGACCTGGACGAGGAGCTGGCGCAGATGCTCGGCGCCGCCCGCGCCCCGGACCCGTCCCCGCCCCGTCAGGAGGCCGACCGCCGCCCCGCGCCCCGCCCGGTGCACCGCAAGCGGCCGCAGCCCGGAGCGCACTCGCTCACCAAGAACCCGAAGGTCCTCACCGTCTCGATCCTGGTCACCCTCATCACCCTGTGCGCGGTGACGATGCTCACCTGGTCCATCTCGTACTCGTACGACCAGCTCCGGACGATCGCGCTGCTCGTGGTGGCGCCCAAGCTGGCCCACTGGTGGCCGCTGACGGTCTACGGCCCGTGGCTGCTGGCGGGGCTGTCCATCCTGCGGGCGTCGGTCCAGCGCCGGACCGCCCGCAAGTCCTGGGCCGTCATGCTGATCGCCTCCGGCACCGCCGTGGCGCTGTGCATCGGGCAGTCGGCGCACTCGCTGCTGGCGATGGTGGTCGTGGGGATCCCGCCGATCACCGCCCTGGTGTGCTTCCGCGAGCTGATCGGGCAGTTCTCGTCCCGGCCCGGCCCCCGGCACGCCGCCGACGCGGTGGGCGCCCAGAAGCAGCCCCCGAAGGGGTAGGCCTCCGCCGGGGGTCCCGGAACCCGGTCCGCCGGGCTTCGTCAGGGCCGGTACGGCTGCCGCGGCTCGCCGTACGCCTGCTGACCGGGGCCCCCGGGGGTGGCCTGCACCAAAAGCTGGTCGGCCTGCTCCTGGGTGACCTTCTGCTCCGCGCCGCAGAACGTGCACTGTGTCGCGTACCGGGTGGAGACGGGGAAGAGCGGCACGAAGAACAGCGTGAACTTCGTGATCCGCTTCCTCAGCGCATGGGCCGAGGGGTTGCCGCACTGGCCGCACACCAGCGTCAGTATGGCGAGCTGGTAGAGGTAGCCCTTGGTGCCGAAGATGATCACGCGACGGTTCCTTTCGAACGGGTGCCCTCCTCCAGCCTGCCCCACGACGAAGCCCCCTGTCCCGTACGGGTCCAGGGGGCTTCGTCGTGTGCCTGAGCTCGCGGCTACTTCGCCGGGGCCGGCTCCGGCTCGTTCTCGGCTCCGGCCTCGCCCGCGGGCGGCTCGTCGTCCGTGACCGGCGTCTTGACCGACTCCAGCAGCAGCTGGGCGACGTCGACGACCTGGATGGACTCCTTGGCCTTGCCCTCGTTCTTCTTGCCGTTGACCGAGTCGGTCAGCATGACGAGGCAGAACGGGCAGGCGGTGGAGACGATGTCCGGGTTGGTGGAGAGGGCCTCGTCGACGCGCTCGTTGTTGATGCGCTTGCCGATCCGCTCCTCCATCCACATCCGGGCACCACCGGCGCCGCAGCAGAAGCCGCGCTCCTTGTGCCGGTGCATCTCCTCGTTCCGCAGACCCGGGACGCTGGCGATGATCTCGCGCGGCGGCGTGTAGATCTTGTTGTGCCGGCCCAGGTAGCACGGGTCGTGGTAGGTGATGATGCCCTCGACCGGGGTGACCGGGATCAGCTTGCCCTCGTCCACCAGGTGCTGGAGCAGCTGGGTGTGGTGGATGACCTCGTAGTCGCCGCCGATCTGCGGGTACTCGTTGCCGATCGTGTTGAGGCAGTGCGGGCAGGTGGCGACGATCTTCTTCGCCGACTTCGGCTTCTTCGACTCGGGCGTCACCTTGCCCTCGTCGTCCATCTCCTCGCCGAACGCCATGTTCAGGGCCATGACGTTCTCCATGCCGAGCTCCTGGAACAGGGGCTCGTTGCCGAGGCGGCGGGCGGAGTCACCGGTGCACTTCTCGTCGCCGCCCATGATCGCGAACTTGACGCCCGCGATGTGCAGCAGCTCGGCGAAGGCCTTGGTGGTCTTCTTGGCCCGGTCCTCCAGGGCGCCGGCGCAGCCGACCCAGTACAGGTACTCGACCTCGGTGAGGTCCTCGATGTCCTTGCCGACGACCGGGACCTCGAAGTCGACCTCCTTGAGCCACTCCAGGCGCTGCTTCTTCGCCAGGCCCCAGGGGTTGCCCTTCTTCTCCAGGTTCTTGAGCATCGTGCCCGCCTCGGACGGGAACGCCGACTCGATCATCACCTGGTAGCGGCGCATGTCGACGATGTGGTCGATGTGCTCGATGTCGACCGGGCACTGCTCGACACAGGCGCCGCAGGTGGTGCAGGACCACAGGACGTCCGGGTCGATGACGCCGTTCTCCTCGGCGGTGCCGATCAGCGGGCGCTCGGCCTCCGCGAGGGCGGCGGCGGGGACGTCCTTCAGCTGCTCCTCGGACGCCTTCTCCTCGCCCTCCATGGTCTTGCCGCCACCCGCGAGCAGGTAGGGCGCCTTGGCGTGCGCGTGGTCGCGCAGCGACATGATGAGGAGCTTCGGGGAGAGCGGCTTGCCGGTGTTCCAGGCGGGGCACTGCGACTGGCAGCGGCCGCACTCGGTGCAGGTGGAGAAGTCCAGCAGGCCCTTCCAGGAGAACTGCTCGACCTGGGAGACGCCGAAGACGTCGTCCTCGCCGGGGTCGCCGAAGTCGATCGGCTTGCCGCCGGAGGTCATCGCGGGCAGGGCGCCGAGCGCGGTCTCACCGGTGGCGTTGCGCTTGAACCAGATGTTCGGGAACGCCAGGAAGCGGTGCCAGGCGACACCCATGTTGGTGTTCAGCGAGACGACGATCATCCACACGAAGGACGTGCCGATCTTGATCATCGCGACGAAGTAGACGAGGTTCTGCAGCGTGGTGACGCTCAGCCCCTTGAAGGCCAGCACCAGCGGGTACGACGCGAAGTACGCCGGCTCGTAGCTGTCGACGTGGTGCAGCGCGCCCTCGAGGCCCCGCAGGACGTAGATCGCGAGGCCGATGGTGAGGATGACGTACTCGACGAAGTACGCCTGGCCCGCCTTGGAGCCGGCGAAGCGGGACTTGCGGCCGGGGCGGGACGGCAGGCTCAGCAGCCGGATCACGATGAGCACGGCGATGCCGAGGATCGTCATCAGGCCGATGAACTCGATGTACATCTCGAACGGCAGGAACGTGCCGATGACCGGCAGCGTCCAGTCGGCCTGGAAGAGCTGCCCGAACGCCTGGGCGAGGGTCGGCGGGAGCGTCAGGAAGCCGACCGCCACGAACCAGTGGGCGACGCCGACGATGCCCCAGCGGTTCATCCGGGTGTGGCCGAGGAACTCCTTCACGAGCGTGACGCTGCGCGCGTAGGGGTTGTCGGTGCGGCTGCCGGCCGGGACCGGCTGGCCGAGCTTGAAGTACCGGACGAACTGGCCGATGGCGCGTGCGAGCAGCGCAACGCCGACCACGGTCAGCACCAGCGACACGATGATCGCGGCGAGTTGCATTTCGGGGCTCCTCGGGCCTGCGAGGGGTGGTTCGAGGGGGTCCCTCGACATTACTGGCTACATTACTAAGCGGTAACTTATGCAGTCCTCTGAGACTACCCGCATCCTCCGCCGCACTGTAGCCAGGGGCGGGGTGATCTGGATCGCTGAGGCTTGCCTTAAGAACCGATCGGTTCCCGATCGGGAACCGATTGCGATCCGATCATGAACCGATCGTGTTATTCATCCCGAAATGGTATATACGGCACTAATCTAACTCCGTGCTCTACGGGATCACCGCCGCCACCACCGCGCTCCTGGTCACCGCCCTGCTGGCGGCGCTGCTCCGTCTGCCCGCTCTGCGGTTCGGCATTCTCGACCGGCGCCGACAGCGCCCATTGCCTCTGCTCGGCGGAGTGGCGGTCGCCTTGGTGACCTGCCTGGTCGCCGCCGCCGGGGAGTGGACCGGCTACGCCCGGCTGGGCTCCGAGACCATGCGGCTGCTGGTCGCCGCGGGCGCCGTCGCCCTGCTCGGGCTCGTCGCCGACGTACGGCGGGTGAAGGCGCGGTTCCTCGTCGGCGGTACGGCCGTCGCGGCGGCCTGCGTGGTGCCGTACGGGGACACGGGGTTCTGGCTGGGGGTGCCGGCCGTCGCCTGGATCGTCCTGGTCGCCGTCGGCTTCAAGGCGCTGGACCACGCCGACGCGCTCGCCGGCACCGTCGGGGTGCTCACCGCCTTCGGGGTGGGCGTCTGCGCGGCGGCCGAGGTGATGGACGAGCTGGCGGTGCTGCTGAGCGTGCTGGCCGCCGCCCTGACCGGCTTCCTGCTGCCGAACTGGCATCCCGCGCGGGTCGGGCTCGGCGCGACCGGCTCGCTCTTCGTCGGGTTCGTACTGGCGTCGTCGGCGGTGATCACCCGCGCCGGGCACGACCCGGCCGCCAGCGCCGGGGTCCTCTACGGGCTCTCCGCGCTCGCCGTCACCGATCTGGTCCTGGTCGCCGTCTCCCGCCGGCTGGCCGGACGGCCGCTGCTGCGGGGCGCGCCGGACCATCTGGCCCACCGGCTGCGCCGGGCCGGGCTGACCCCGCAGGGCACGACCGTCCTGCTGGGCGCCGTCGCGCTGCCCGGGGTGGTCGTCGGCGTCCTGGTGCATCTGGGGCGGCTCGGCGCGACGGCCGCGTGGTGGGTCGGGGCGGGGTCCGCCCTCGTCGTCCTCGCGCTGCTGCACATCAAGCCCTACGGCCCCAGGCGTCAACCTCGCGTGCCGGTGCAGGACTCCGTCCGTGCATCCCGGCGTATGGCATCCTCGCAGGTAGGCGCGCAGTTGCGTGTAAGGAACGGATAAGACTTGAGTGAGGTCGACTCAGCTCTGTTGACCCGTCGCGAGCCGTCATGCACACTTGAGTCCGTTCCACTCAAGTCAGCTGGAGGAATCAACCATGGCACGTGCGGTCGGCATCGACCTGGGCACGACTAACTCCGTCGTCAGCGTTCTGGAGGGCGGCGAGCCCACCGTCATCACCAACGCCGAGGGCGCCAGGACCACGCCGTCCGTCGTCGCCTTCGCCAAGAACGGCGAGGTGCTCGTCGGCGAGGTCGCCAAGCGTCAGGCGGTGACCAACGTGGACCGGACCATCCGTTCCGTGAAGCGTCACATGGGCACCGACTGGAAGATGGAGCTCGACGGGAAGCCCTTCAACCCGCAGCAGATCTCCGCCTTCATCCTCCAGAAGCTGAAGCGCGACGCCGAGTCGTACCTGGGCGAGAAGGTCACGGACGCGGTCATCACCGTCCCCGCCTACTTCAACGACTCCGAGCGCCAGGCGACGAAGGAGGCCGGCGAGATCGCCGGTCTGAACGTCCTGCGCATCGTCAACGAGCCCACCGCGGCCGCGCTGGCGTACGGCCTCGACAAGGACGACCAGACGATCCTCGTCTTCGACCTCGGTGGCGGCACCTTCGACGTGTCCCTCCTGGAGATCGGCGACGGCGTCGTCGAGGTGAAGGCCACCAACGGTGACAACCACCTCGGTGGTGACGACTGGGACCAGCGTGTCGTCGACTACCTGGTGAAGCAGTTCCAGTCCGGTCACGGCGTGGACCTGTCCAAGGACAAGATGGCTCTGCAGCGTCTGCGTGAGGCTGCGGAGAAGGCGAAGATCGAGCTGTCCTCGTCCACCGAGACCTCGATCAACCTGCCCTACATCACCGCCTCCGCCGAAGGCCCGCTGCACCTGGACGAGAAGCTCACCCGGGCTCAGTTCCAGCAGCTGACGGCCGACCTGCTGGAGCGCTGCAAGACCCCGTTCTTCAACGTCATGAAGGACGCCGGCGTCTCCATCAACGAGATCGACCACGTCGTCCTCGTCGGTGGCTCCACCCGTATGCCCGCCGTCGCCGAGCTCGTGAGGGAGCTGACCGGCGGCAAGGAGGCCAACAAGGGTGTGAACCCGGACGAGGTCGTCGCCATCGGCGCCTCGCTCCAGGCCGGTGTCCTCAAGGGTGAGGTCAAGGACGTCCTGCTCCTCGACGTGACCCCGCTGTCCCTCGGTATCGAGACCAAGGGCGGCATCATGACCAAGCTCATCGAGCGCAACACCACGATCCCGACCAAGCGGTCCGAGATCTTCACGACGGCCGAGGACAACCAGCCGTCCGTGCAGATCCAGGTCTACCAGGGCGAGCGCGAGATCGCGGCGTACAACAAGAAGCTCGGGATGTTCGAGCTGACCGGTCTGCCGCCGGCGCCGCGTGGCGTCCCGCAGATCGAGGTGTCCTTCGACATCGACGCCAACGGCATCATGCACGTGACCGCCAAGGACCTGGGCACGGGCAAGGAGCAGAAGATGACCGTCACCGGCGGCTCCTCGCTGCCGAAGGACGAGGTCAACCGGATGCGCGAAGAGGCCGAGAAGTACGCGGAGGAGGACCACGCCCGCCGCGAGGCCGCCGAGGCGCGCAACCAGGGCGAGCAGCTCGTCTACCAGACGGAGAAGTTCCTCAAGGACAACGAGGACAAGGTCCCGGCCGAGGTCAAGACCGAGGTCGAGTCCGCTGTCGAGGAGCTGAAGGCCGCGCTCAAGGGCGAGGACACCGCGGAGATCCGCACGGCCACCGAGAAGGTCGCCGCGGTCTCCCAGAAGGTCGGCCAGGCCATGTACGCCGACGCCCAGGCCGCCGGTGCCGGCGCCGAGGGTGCCGAGGCCGGTGGCGCCAAGGCCGCCGACGACGACGTGGTGGACGCCGAGATCGTGGACGACGAGCGTAAGGACGGTGCCGCGTAATGACGGAGGAGACCCCGGGCTTCGACGAGAAGCCCGACGTCCCCTCCGGCGCCACCCCTGACGACGCCGAGCCGAAGGCCGCCCCCCAGGAGGGGCCGGCCCCGGCCGGGGACGGACACGCAGACCCGGGCCTGGTGGCCCAGCTGGACCAGGTGCGCACCGCGCTCGGCGAGCGCACCGCGGACCTCCAGCGGCTCCAGGCCGAGTACCAGAACTACCGCCGCCGCGTGGAGCGGGACCGGATCACGGTCAAGGAGATCGCCGTCGCGAACCTCCTGACCGAGCTCCTGCCCGTGCTCGACGACATCGGCCGCGCGCGGGAACACGGCGAGCTCGTCGGCGGATTCAAGTCCGTCGCGGAGTCGCTGGAGACCGTCGCGGCGAAGATGGGCCTCCAGCAGTTCGGCAAGGAGGGCGAGCCCTTCGACCCGACGATCCACGAGGCGCTGATGCACAGCTACGCGCCGGACGTCACCGAGACGACCTGCGTCGCGATCCTCCAGCCGGGGTATCGCATCGGCGAACGCACCATCCGCCCCGCGCGGGTGGCCGTCGCCGAGCCCCAGCCGGGCGCGCAGACCGTCAAGGAGGAGTCCGCCGAGGCGGCCGACGACAAGGAGAGCGGTGGCCCGGACGAGGGCTGACGTTGAACCGATGAGGAAGGAGGGACGTCGAGGATGAGCACCAAGGACTTCATCGAGAAGGACTACTACAAGGTCCTCGGCGTCCCCAAGGACGCCACCGAGGCCGAGATCAAGAAGGCGTACCGGAAGCTCGCCCGCGAGTTCCACCCGGACGCCAACAAGGGCAACGCCAAGGCCGAGGAGCGTTTCAAGGAGATCTCCGAGGCCAACGACATCCTCGGCGACCCCAAGAAGCGCAAGGAGTACGACGAGGCCCGCGCCCTGTTCGGCAACGGCGGCTTCCGCCCGGGCCCGGGCGGCGCGGGCGGCTCGTTCAACTTCGACCTGAGCGACCTCTTCGGGGGCGCCCAGGGCGGCGGCCAGGCCGGAGCCGGCGGCTTCGGCGGCGGGCTGGGCGATGTCTTCGGCGGCCTGTTCAACCGGGGCGGGCCGGGGACGACCCGTACCCAGCCCCGGCGCGGCCAGGACATCGACACCGAGGTCAGCCTCAGCTTCACCGAGGCGATCGAGGGTGCGACGGTCCCGTTGCGGATGTCCTCCCAGTCGCCGTGCAAGGCGTGCGCCGGCACCGGCGACAAGAACGGCACCCCGCGTGTGTGCCCGACCTGTGTCGGCACCGGCCAGGTCGCCCGCGGCTCGGGCGGCGGCTTCTCGCTGACCGACCCGTGCCCGGACTGCAAGGGCCGGGGTCTGATCGCCGAGCACCCGTGCGCGGAGTGCAAGGGCAGCGGCCGGGCCAAGTCGTCCCGGACGATGCAGGTCCGCATCCCCGCCGGGGTGTCCGACGGGCAGCGCATCCGGCTGCGCGGCAAGGGCGCGCCCGGCGAGCGGGGCGGCCCCGCCGGTGACCTGTACGTCACCGTCCATGTCGACCCGCACCCGGTCTTCGGGCGCAAGGACGACAACCTGACGGTGACCGTCCCCGTGACGTTCGCGGAGGCGGCCCTCGGCGGGGAGGTCAGGGTCCCGACCCTGGGCGGACCCGCCGTGACCCTGAAGCTGCCGCCGGGCACGCCCAACGGGCGCACCATGCGGGCGCGGGGCAAGGGCGCGGTCCGCAAGGACGGCACCCGCGGGGACCTGCTGATCACCGTCGAGGTGAGTGTCCCGAAGGACGTGACGGGGAAGGCTCGTGAAGCGCTGGAGGCGTATCGCGAGGCGACCGCGGGCGAGGACCCGCGGGCGGAGCTGTTCCAGGCCGCGAAGGGAGCATGAGACAGATGGACGGTCGTCGGCGCAACCCGTATGAACTGACCGAGGAGACCCCGGTCTACGTCATCTCGGTGGCGGCCCAGCTGTCCGGCCTGCACCCGCAGACCCTCCGTCAGTACGACCGCCTCGGCCTGGTCTCCCCGGACCGCACGCCCGGGCGGGGCCGGCGCTACTCGGCCCGCGACATCGAACTGCTCCGCCAGGTGCAGCAGTTGTCGCAGGACGAGGGCATCAACCTGGCCGGCATCAAGCGCATCATCGAACTGGAGAACCAGGTCGCCGCGCTCCAGACCCGCGTCGCCGAACTGCAGTCGGCCCTGGACGGCGCGGCGGCGACGATGCGCCAGCGCGAGGCGGCGGTGCACGCGTCGTACCGCCGCGACCTGGTCCCGTACCAGGAGGTCCAGCAGACCAGCGCCCTGGTTGTCTGGCGCCCGAAACGCGCGAAGGACTAGCCCGGCCACGCACAGCCACGAAAACGGAAGAGGGGCCCGGAGATCTTCTCCGGGTCCCTTTTCGTGTGTGCTACGGCGTCACTCGTCGGGAGGCCCGGTGACGGGCTCGGTGACGGTGACGTACGAGAGCACGACGGCGTTGGCAGTCACCGCCGTCGCGCGTCTGGCTGGGTTCATGGGATCCGTTCGGTCCGTTCTCGCGCGGTCACTGGGCGGGGGCCGTGATGGCGTAGTCGCCCGTGGGGAGGGACTCCGTGCCGTCGGCGGCGACGGCGGTGACCCAGTAGTAGGACGTGGTGCCGCGCGCGGCGCCGGTGTCGAAGTAGTCCACGGCGCCCGGGTCGGCCTCGGCGATGCGCTCGTAGGCCGAGGCGGCGGGGTTCCAGCGGTAGACGCGGTAGCCGGCCGCCTGCTCGGGGGAGTCCTCGCCGAGGCCGTACCAGGTGAGCCGGTTGCCCTCGTCGCCCTCGGCGCCGGTGGCCTCCAGCGTGAGCGGGGAGCCCTCGGGCGTCTCGACGGACGGGGTGGTGTCCCGTTCCGTCGCCACCACGATCTGGGCGTCGCCGGTCCACTGGAAGGCGGAGTTCCCGGCGTCGTCCACGGCGTCGACGATGAAGCAGGACTCCTCGCCGTCCGGGAGCGTGGTGTAGGCGTACGACGTCGTGTCGGCCGACACGTAGTAGCCCGGGTAGAGGGAGCAGACCTGCTCCTCCTCGTCGCCCCACAGCTCGCCGCGGCGTACGACGTAGCTGCGCAGGTCGGGCGTCGGGTTGGCGTCCCAGCGCACCTCGAAGCCGTAGTCGGTCGGCGCGACCGTGACCCCGGTGACGAGGGAGGGCGGCGTCATGTCGCGGCGTTTGCCGCTGACGGGGGCGGAGCGCGCCGACTCGTTGCCGGCGGCGTCCAGCGACGTGACCCGGTAGTGGTACGTGGTGCCCTCGACGGCGGTCGTGTCGACGGAGGAGGCCTTGGAGGTGGTGGCGACCCGCGTGTACGTGCCGTCCGCGGTCGCGGCCCGGTAGAGGCGGTACGACGTGGCGCCGTCGACGGCCTTCCAGGCGACCAGCAGGCCATTTTCCTCGGACGAGGTGGTCAGCCCGGTGGGCGCGGCCGGCGCCGTCAGGTCCACGGTCGTCACCGGCTGGTCCGTCGAGCCCGTGCTCTCGTTGCCCGCCTTGTCCCTGGCGCGGACCTCGTAGTAGTAGGTCGCGCCCGTCTTCGGGAGGGTCGTGTCCGTGTACGAGGTGGAGGTGGTCGTCGCGAGGGGCGTGGCGGCGAACGAGGCGCCCTTCAGGCGGCGGTAGACGCGGTAGCCGGAGAGGTCCATCTCCTTGCTGGCGGTCCAGGTGAGTTTCGTCTTGCCGGTGGTGGTGTCGTAGACGGCTTTCGCGCCGGTGGGGGCGAGGGGTTTCGTCTTGTCCACCGAGGCGGTGGTGCGGGGGGTGTAGGTGAACTTCACCTTGGCGCTGCCGGTCCAGTTGACGTAGTCGACGCGCAGGGTGTGTGTGCCGGAGGGGATGGTGAGGTTCAGGGTCTTGGTGACCGTGGTGGAGGTGTTCTTCCACAGGTCGATCTTGCGGGTGCCGTCGACGTAGACACGGATGCCGTCGAGGGCGGAGGCGGTGAGGGTGAAGGGGCCGCCGGAGCCGAAGTCGCGGGTGACGCTCCAGCGGACGCCGAAGTTGTCCTTGGGCAGGCCGGTGATGGGGGCGCCGGTCCAGCTCTGGTCGATCGCGCTGTCGCAGTCCGTCTTCTTCGCGGTCCCGGAGAAGGACGTGTTCGCGAAGAACTGCCGTTTGAAGACCGGCGAGGTGCAGGTCACCGCGGCCGACGCCGGGGTGGCCGTGGTGAGCAGGGTGCCCGCGGTGGCGAGCGCGACCGTCGTCGCCGCGGCGGCGGTCGCGCGTCTGGCTGGGTTCATTCGATCCTCTGGTCGAGTACGGGACGGCGGTGCGAGCCGTCCTGAACAGGACTCATCACGAACGGGGTTGGTTGTACGGATTCCGCTACCGCCTCCGCTTGCCGGCCGTGTGGGATCCGGTGGAGGGGGTGTAACAGGTGAATCGCGAAGTTCCGCAATGTCTTTACATGATCGACGGAGCGTAGTGTTGCGCACTCGTTAAGTGGTTCCGCTTGACGCTGGGGGGCGTCGGCGCGTTGTCTTTTCAGACATTGGGGCGCAATGGAGCGCCCGTGTCCCGAAGGCACCAGAAGTGAGCTTCTCTATGCGTCCCTTGCGCTCTCTGCGCCGTACCGCCACCGCCGTGGCCGCCGCTTCCACGATGACCCTCGCGCTGGGCGCGTGCGGGGGGCTGGGGGTAACGGGCGACAGCAGTGAGGCGAGCCCGACCAAGGGCAACGACGTCACCGTGGGCCTGCTGCTGCCGGAGACCGCGAACACCCGGTACGACAAGTTCGACTACCCCATCATCAAGAAGAAGGTGGAGAGCCTCACCAGCCGGCAGGGCAAGGTCGTCTACCGCAACGCCGACGCGGACGCGAAGAAGCAGGAGGAGCAGCTCCAGCAGATGGTCGACGACCAGGTCGACGTCATCCTGCTGGACGCCGTGGACGCCCACGCCATCGCGGGCGGTGTCGAGAAGGCCAAGGACGCCGGTATCCCGGTCATCGCCTACGACCGTCTCGCCGAGGGCCCGATCGACGCCTACGTCTCCTTCGACAACGAGCTGGTCGGCGAGGTGCAGGCCCGCTCGCTGCTGGAGGCGATGGGCGACGTCGACTCGTCCGACAAGATCGTGATGATGAACGGCTCGCTCACCGACCCGAACGCCAAGCAGTTCAAGTCGGGCGCGCTCTCCGAGCTCAAGGGCACGGTGGACATAGCCAAGTCGTACGACACCAAGGACTGGAAGCCGGAGAACGCCCAGGCCAACATGACCGAGGCGCTCAACGAGATCGGCGTCGGCAACATCAAGGGCGTCTACTCCGCGAACGACGGCATGGCCTCCGGCGTCATCAAGGCCCTGGAGGCCGCGGGCGTGACCCAGCTGCCGCCCATCACCGGGCAGGACGCCGAACTGGACGCCGTGCAGCGCATCCTGTCCGGCGAGCAGTACATGAGCGTGTACAAGTCCTACCCGCACGAGGCCGAGAGCGCCGCCGAGATGGCCGTCGCCAAGGTCCAGGGCAAGGACATCCAGTTCGACTCCCTCACCCAGGACCAGGTCGACAGCCCCACCCACCAGGACATCCCGGCGCTGCTGGTCCCGGTGTCCGCCCTGACCAAGTCGAACATCGACAAGACGGTCCTGGCCGACGGCATCTACAAGCTGTCCGAGATCTGCACGGCCAAGTACAAGGCCGCGTGCCAGCAGGCGGGCCTCACCAAGTAGCCGTCGACGGACGAGCCAGGGGAGCCGCCGGGGCATCGTGCCCCGGCGGCTCCCGCGTTGTCCGGACCCCTCGGCGCACCCCATGGGCGGAAATCGGCCTGTGCGTGCCTACACGGCTGGAAACACTCCATCAGCTTGTTGCAGACCGGCGCCCCTGAGGGACGGAAATACCAGGATGTAACAGGATGTTGCGGCCCGGCGCGCGCCGGGAGCCGTGTTGCGGACCACGGCCCGTCCGCGCATAGTTGCGCTGCGGAAGCGCGAGCGAACCTCAGGCCCGCAGGGCCGGGCGCGGTACCGGCGCGCGAGGCGAGACCGGGGGTGGATGGAGCGATGGCCGGGCACGGGGAGCAGGAGCATCCCCATGGCGCCGACCGCCTGTGCGAGGCCGGGGACCGCGTGTACTCCCGGGCCGTCCGCCGCGGCCGGGTGTCCCGCCGGGACGCCGGACCGGTGCCCTGCCTGCTGGAGCTGGCGCTGCTGCACCCGGACCCCGACGACATGGACTGGCTGGTGCCGACCTCCCCGCAGGAGGTCATGACCCGGCTGCTGCGCGGGATGTACGACGAGGTCAGCACGGCCCAGCTGCGGATGGGCTCGGCGGTCGCGGCCTTCGAGCGGTACGCCGGACTCGCCCCGCTCCCCAGCCAGGCGTCCGGCGTCGAGGGCACCGCCCTGCGCATCCTCGACGGTGACGCGCGGATCCAGGCCGCGCTGGACGAGGCCACGCAGGCCTGCACCCGTGAGGTGCTGACCGTGCAGCCCGGCGGCATCCGGCCCGAGCACGAGCTGACGGAGGGTCTGCACCGGGCGATGGCGCTGCGCGGCCGGGGCGTGCGGATGCGCGACCTGTACACGCATGTGGCCCGGCACGGGCAGGGGCTGCTCAACTACCTGGAGCTGATGGGCGACGCGGTGGAGGCCCGCACCCTGGACGAGGTCATCGACCGGCTGATCCTCTTCGACCGCACGGTGGCCTTCATCCCGGCGAACACCGACCGCACGATGGCGCTTGAGCTGCGGCACCCGGCCCTCGTCAACTACCTGGTGACGGCGTTCGACCGGCTGTGGCGGCTGGCGATCCCGCTGACCGCCCCGATCCCCGACACCGGCTTCGAGGGCATCTCGCACCGGGAGCAGTCCATCGCCGCGCTGCTCGCCGAGGGGCATCAGGACGCGGTCATCGCGGAGCGGCTGGGCATCAGCGTGCGCACCTGCCGGGCGCACATCGCGCGGCTGTCGGAGACGCTGGGCGCGGCGAGCCGTACACAGCTGGGCGTGCGGATCGCGCAGGTCGGCCTCGACCGGGCGGCGCGCGCGGCGCAGATCCCCGCCCCGCAGCCGTTCGGGGTGCCGGCCGGGCGGGACGCGGCTCAGCTGCCTCCGGGCCGGTGATCCTCGTTCAGGATGCCGGACTGGGCGATGAGATAGCCGAGTTGGGCGCGGCTGCCGCTGCCGAGGGCGGTGGCCAGCTTGGCGATGTGGGCCCGGCAGGTGCGGACGTTCATCCCGAGCCGGCGCGCGATGGCCTCGTCGACATGGCCCTCCACCAGGAGCTTGGCGATGGTGTGCTGGATGTCGGTGATGCCGTCGGGGGCGGTCTCGTAGGGGGCGTGCTCGCTCAGCGGGACCGCGCGGCTCCACATGAACTCGAAGACCTTGATGAGGTAGCGGATCAGCCCGGGGTGCCGTAGCTCCAGGGCCACCTGCTGGTCGTCGCGGGTGGGGATGAAGGCGACCGACTCGTCGCAGATGATGAGGCGTTCGACGAGTTCGTCGATCGTGCGGTACTCGACCTTGCCGTCCGAGAGCTGGGCGACGTACGCCAGCTTGCCGGGGTTGTAGCGCACGGTGTGCTGGTAGAGGGTCCGGATGCGCACACCGCGCTCGATGAGCGGCCGGTCGCGCTCCAGGCCCTGCAGGAGGCTGCTCTCCGAGATACGGGTGCTGGGCTGGATGGTCAGCATCTCCGTCTGGCACTGGGCGGTGGCCAGGTTGAGGGCGGCGTTGATCCGCTCCCCGCCCTCCAGGACGGTGATCGAGTGGGTGCTTCCGGTGACCTGGGTGCTCAGGTCCATGAAGGGCTGGAGGGACTCGGTCAGCTCGACCGAGAGCCGGCGGCGCTCGGCGATCTCCCGTTCGATGGGATTGAGCCGTTGCGCGAGAGCCACGGAGGCCGGAAGGGGGATCAGCCAGTTCGCGTCGTCGGGGTCCGGATACAGCAGTGCGAACTCCATCAGACAGGGCGCGGACTCCACGTCCTCGCGGGCGATACGCCCTGCACGCAGCGCGTTCGCATAGAGACGGCTGCCTTGAGCGCACATCTCGGTCATCGCATGGGGATGTGTCGCTTTAGTCTGATTCGTTGCCAAATCTCCACCCCCCATGGTCCTGAACATGCAGGAACATGATGCACCGATCGTGTGGCCATGAAGTGCCCGAATGAGCCATCGTCTTACTCGACGGGGGAAGAGGGGACCTTCAAGTGAGGACGAAGCCGACTATGCGGAACAAAATGCTTCGCTCGATTCTTGTCGCCGCCTTCTCCGCCGTTGTGGCCGTCGGAGCCCTGAGTGGCCTTTCGGAAGCGAAGAGCGACTCGCGGGCGGACAGCAGCTGGCCCAGTGCGGCCCCGACTGTCGTGATCGCCGGGGACAGCTCCTGGCCGGCCATCGGTGTGAATGGCGGCAGTGTGCAGGAGTCGGCATGACCACCCCACCCGACGACCGGTCTTTCCGCAGGGAGATGGCGACCGCCTACCGCTCAGGGTGGCACTTCATCGACCTGGTCACCGCGATCCCCCACCCCGGTGACTCCCTGATGGTGACCGTCTTCGGCGAACCGGTGGTCGTCACGCGCGACGAGGACGAGGACGTGCGGGCCTACCGGTGTCTGCGGCGGCCTCGGGGGGCGCCGCAGCCCGTGCGGTGCGCCATCCGGTACGGAATGATCTTCGTCAACCTGGACCAGCGGGACCACCGTCTCGTGGAGCCGGAGACCCCGGCAGCAAGGACCATCTCAGCCACCCCCCGCAGTGCCTGACGCGATTCCCCCGTCGTAACAGATCGCTCAGGCGCTTCCCCCCGCAGCGGGGGGGCCCGGGACG